>DATKLM010000146.1:0-12928 GCA_035542415.1 Spirochaetia bacterium | reverse complement strand
CCAGCTTCGATCTGCAGAACTCCCCGCTCTCCCTCTTCATCTACCGGCACCTTGGCGCGGATGGCTTTCGGGACTTCCTGGGCGCCGCGCGGAGGATGTTCGACGGCGCGCTGGCCGCTCGGGACTTCCTGGACGCGCTGCCGAAGGAAATGGTCGCGGCGGTTGCCGGGAGCTGCGCGCGCATGGCCTTCACGCGCAGCGCGGAGCTCCTGGCTTACGCGGGGTCACGCCGGGCGGGTTGACCCGGGGCTGAGCGATGCCGTGCCGGCCCGCGTCTGGCGCGCCGGCGGGGTCTATGTCCGTGCCAGGCTCCTTTTCAGCATGGGCAGCTCGTACTCAAACATGGGAGTGAGCGTCCCGGTCCCGACCATCGCATCGATCTCCGCCATCCGGAAGAACCGGACCTCGGAGATCTCCTCCGCCAGCGGCGTGAATCCGCCGTCATGCGTCAGCCGGTAGCAGCGCGCGTATTCCGTTTCGAAGGAATTGCCGTGAAGGTACGCGTAGAGGAACCTCGCTGACGAAGCGTCGATGCCCAGCTCCTCACGCGCCTCTCGCATGAGCGCCGCCGTGACATCCTCTCCAGCCTGGACATGCCCGCCCACCGACGTATCCAGCAGTCCGGGATTCGTGTCCTTGCCGGGCGCCCGGCGCTGAAGAAGCAACCGGCCGTCGGGGTGAAAAACGTGAAGGTGGATGACGAGATGGATCAGCCGGGGATTGCCGTGGCATTGCTCCCGGGTTGCCTGCCCGGCAGGTTTGCCGTCAGCGTCAACGAGCTGGAAGAGCTCCATTACGTGGCGGCTGCGTCCGACGGCGAGCTGCGCCTGAGATTGTAGGAAACGAAAGTGTCCAGGGACGTAATGGCCGATGTGATGTCGGAGAACACTGGCAGGCACCCCTCTTCCAGCGCCGCGACGAAGTCCCCGTAGTAGCGGCCGGCGTTCACCGACACCACCATGGGCTTCACGTGCCGCGCGGCTATGTCGATGAGCCGCCGCGCCAGCCCGTCAGGATCCCGGCAGGTCTCCGGCACCGTTTTCAGCGACACGGCGTGGGGCACCACCGCGACGAAGACGCAGTCAACGCCTTCATCCTCCATGACAGCCTCCACGAACTGCGCGTACATCGCGTCATCCGCCATGGGCGTGATGTCGAGGAAAGGCGTGGACACGTCCACGAGTCCGTGCTTGTTGATGGCGGCGAGCTTCTCCACGCTCTTGGGGCTCAGACGCGCCTGCGTGAGCCCGCGAAGCTCGTCGGCCCCGACAGTGGATTCGAAGCCCGCGTTCACCACTCCCGCAACCCGGTTCCCGCGGGGCGGCCGGGCGGCGAGCAGGGAGAACGTCTTCAGAAGGTCGTAGTAGCTCTCAATGGTCTCCGCGAGGATCACGCCGGCCTGAAGGCAGGCCGCGCGGAACACGCTGTAGTCCCCCGACATCGAGGCCGTGTGCGAGGCTGCGGACCGGGCGCCGGCCTCCGTGCGGCCGCCCTTGTACGCAATGATGGGCTTGGCAGACTCCCGCGCCCTGTCGAAGAACGCGCGCCCCTCACCCGCATCCAGCCCTTCCAGGTAGACGGCCATGACGTCCACAGAGGCGTCCCTCTCGAAATACGCAAGCAGATCTCCCACGCGCACGTCGAACTTGTTCCCGAAGCTCACCACGGCGCGCAGCGGGCGGCAGTTGCGCAGCTTGTCGATCACCGTGACGGCAAGCGCGCCGCTTTGCGTCAAGAGCACTCCGTTGGCGCTGCCGGAGGAGCGGACCTCAAGGCGCTTTTCATTGATGAAGAGGGTGTTGAGGCCCGGGATATCCGCCGATGCGCCGTGATACACGCCCATGCAGTTGGGACCCATGACCCGGATGCCCGCGGGGAGCGCCTCCGCGATCTGCCGCGCGTAGTCCGCGTACGGCGTGGAGGACGGGACCCCCGGTATGAGGATCACGGCGCGGACGGTGCTTCCCGCCAGGGAGCGCAGGAAGTCCGGTGCGGCCGGAGCAGGGGCTGCGTACACCGCCAGCTCCACGGGCACCGGGACGTCCCGCAGGTCCTTGTAGAGCGGGTATTCCCGGCCGCCGATGTCCAGCGTGCCTCCCTTCGGGTTCACCAGGAAGAGGTCGGAGGCCGACGCGTCTGTGGGCGACGCGGTCCTTGCCAGGCGAAGCTCGTGGAGCAGCTCCGCGATGTCCCGCGCAAGGCTGTAGCGCGTCCTGTCCGCGGAGACGCCGATCACCGCGACCCCCTGCGGCCGGAAGAACGCGTGCAGGTTCTCCAGGTTCACCCGCGTGTTCCAGTTCCGCCCCTCGCCGCGGGAGGCGAACTCTGCAAGACCGTCAATGGCGACGAACCGGCCGTCCATGGAGACGGCGAAGGGATTGACCTCCAGCGCCTTGAAAACGAAGCGGGGATGCTCCGCCATGGGGGAATACTGGAGCGCGATCCTGCTGAACTCCGCCATGGCATGGGCCATGTGCTCCAGGTATTCCGGGTGGCCGATCTGATCGAACTTGTAGCGGATGTGAAGGCTGCGCGTGAAGGCGAGCGCCTGCGGGTACTCCATGGGCGGGAGGAAGAGGTTGGCCGGGTCGTAGTGGGCAGCGAAGAACTCCGCGTCATCCCCGCCCTTGCTCACCGTGAGCACGGGTCCGAAGGCAGAGTCCTCCCGGAAGCCGATGAGCACCTCGTATCCGATGGCCTGCGTGTGCGGGATGTATTCCGCGATCAGGAATCCGGTGATCCGCGGCCGGGAATCCGCCGGGAAGTGGGAGAGGACCTCCTCTCTCATGCGGGAGAGGACGAACTGGACGTACAGGGGATCTGCGGCCGACACTTTTTTCACGCCGCCGAGTTTCTGCTTGTGCGGGATGTCCGGGGACACGATCTTGATGATGATGGAGTGCCCGAATCCGTGGAGGGACTGCTCGCTCACCTCGTCCAGACTGCGGACAAAAAGGAACCTCGGGACGGTGAGGCCGACCGCGGAGAGGATTCCGTAGACCTCGTGCTCCAGGAGGGCGGCGCGGCCGTCGCGTTCCGCGCACTCCAGGATCCCGTCGATCTTCTGCCGGGCTGAGGTTGTCATTGCGGGCATGCTGCCAGAGTACCACGAAGCCCCCCGGGAGGACAGGTCGGGCCGTCCCGCCAGGGCCCGGTCTCCGCAGCGCGCCTTGATCCGGAGGATAGACTCCAGCCGGAAAGTCCTGGTGGCGTCCCGCAGCCTGCAGAACGCGTTGACGGCGGCCTGTCCGCCCACCATGGTGAAGGACAAGGGATGGATCTCCCGCGTGGTGTGGACCCCCAGGGTGCTGCGGTATTCGATCTCCAGGTCTTCCCCGCGGCGGAGCGCCTCCGCGATGACAACGGCGTTGGCCCCTTGCCGCGGGGCGTGGGCCTTGAAGTCCAGGAGCGGCCCTGCGGCGGACACGAGAGCGGCGACGACCGAGCCGTCACGCAGGCGGCCGGTACACTCCAGGAAAAGCTGACGGCAGGCGTGAGCGTCCGCAAGCGCGCGGTGTTCCGTGGTCTGGAGGTGGAGATCCCGAGTGAGGTTCTCCAGGCTGTAGCTGGACCGGCCGGGGAACACCCGCTGCGCAAGACCGCGCGTGTCCAGGACCGGACCATCCGGAGATGCCAGGCCCCCGCGGCGGATCTCCGCTACCAGGAACCCGACGTCGAAAATGGCGTTGTGGGCCACCGGCGTGCCGCGGCGCAGGAAGTCCAGGAAAGAGGGCAACAGGTCCCGGATGGCGGGCCGGCCGCTCACCATCCGGTCCGTGATCCCGTTCACCCGCGCGGCCTCGGCGGGGATGGGGACCTCGGGGTTCACGAGCTCCTGCCAGGTGTCGAGCACGCGCGGGCCGTCGAAGACGACCGCCGCCATCTCCACGATCCGGTCAACGCCGGCGAAAAGCCCTGTTGTCTCGAGGTCGAACGCTACGAACGGAATGCCTGCACCCCGCTTTCAGAAATAAGGGTCGTGTTCAGCTCTCTGCTTTTCCTTGGTGGAAGCGATCCAGCGGAGGTCAGCGTAGGTGACCCGGCAGACGTCGTCCTGGGAGCTGAGGGAGATGAACGTTCTCTGCAGTGTCCAGCGTGAATACGACTGCCCCTGATCCACGGCGCCGTACTTGTCCTCAAGGGCGCCGCGGACTTCGTTGTACGTCCTCATCTCGTCGTCATCATCAAAGCGGTATTGCGCGATGACGAGCTTGCCGTCCTCAAAGATGTAGTTGAGAAAGCCGCCATGGCCCATGACTTCCACCGGCGAGGTCAGGATTGATTTTGTTGTCCCATTGAGCCGCGCGAAGCGCGGGTCCGCTTCCGCGGCCGTCACCTGGTCCGGCGTCATCCCCCAGCTGACCTTACGGAAGTCCTGCGCAAAAGCGGAGGCACAGACCGCCGCGCACAGGATGGGGACGGCGAAGGCGCGGATCCTCATCCCCCTGCCTCTCCCTTGAGCTTCTCCGGGGTTGATTCTCCCAGGAGCAGCTTGCAGATGTTCTTGTACCCGACCTTCCGCCAGGTCCGCAGGATCCCGGCGAACTGGTCGTACGCCTCCGGATGCTGTTCCCTCAGCGCTTCCAGGCGCGCGAGCACCTCACGCAGGTCGTCCAGTGATGCAAGTGCGGGCATGACGAGCCCTCCTTTGGCGCGGGCGCAGGCCCCGCGCGAATCACGGCGCGGTGAATCCCGGCAAAGATATGGCCCGCCCCGGAGGCTTGTCAAGAATTGTGAAAACCGGCTATGCCGTAGCGGTGACGGAAAAACTGTTCTACCAGGATCCTTCCCTCCTCGAATTCGACGCCTCGATCCTTACATACGGCCCGCGCGGCGCGCTGCATGAGGTCGTCCTGGACCGCACCTGCTTCTTCCCCGGCAGCGGAGGGCAGCCGGCGGACCGCGGCACGCTGAACGGGGCCCGCGTGGTGGAGCTGGAAGACCGCGATGGCGAGATCGTGCACGTGGTGGACGCCGCCCTGGCCGCGGGCCCCGTCCACGGCTCGGTGGACGCTGCGCGGCGCCGTGACTACATGGCGCAGCATACCGGCGAGCACATCCTGGCCCAGGCCCTCCTCCGCGCCGGCAGGCTTCCGACCGTCTCCGTTCATTTCGGAGAAGAGACCACGACCATCGAGCTGGAGGCAGCGGTCGCCCCGGAGGAAGTATTGAAAAAGGCGGAAGAGCTCGCGAATGCCGTCATCCGGGAGAACCGCCCGGTGAGAATCCACGACGTGGACCCGGCGGAGGCCTCCCGGTTCACGCTGCGGCGCAAGCCGCCGGAGGTGGGACGCCTGCGGATCGTGGACATCGACGGCTGGGACGCGGTGGGCTGCAGCGGCGTTCACGTCCCATCCACCGGCGCCGTCTTCATGATCAAGATCGTGGGCCAGGAAAAGATGAGAGGGCACGCGCGCATCCACGCCATCATCGGAGAGCGGTGCATCGCCGACTACGGCCGCAGGATCGCAATGACCCAGGCCCTGAGCCGGGTTCTCACCTGCGGAGAAGAGTCGATCCTTGCCCGGGTGGAGGAGCTCGTAAGGAACGCCCGGGAGAGGGACCGGGAAATGAAGAAGATCCGCGTGGAACAGGCCGTGGCCTCCGCGCGCGCGGCGGCAGAGACGGGCAGGAAGACCGCTCGGGCGCTGATCATCCGCGGCATCTCCGACGGCGCCGGCCCGGATTACCTGCAGGCATTTGCGGATGAGGCGATCTCGGCGCCGGGGAGGGTGGCCGTGGCCATGGACCGCACGGCAGCCGGCTTTCAATGGATCGTGGCGCATTCCCTGGGGGCCGGGCTCGACCTGCCGTCCCTCCTGAAGCCGCTCCTGGCCCAGGCCGGAGCAAAGGGCGGCGGCAAACCGGCATGGATGCAGGGAATGGGCACGAGCGCGGAGGCAGCCGGAGCGTTCGCTGACCTCGTGGAGGAAGCCATCGGCCGGGCCACGGTCTGAGGGCGGGAGGCTGTCATGAAGCTGCGCATCCGTTACAACGCGCCGGTCGTCCTCACGTTCGCCATCGTGGCGGCGCTGGTTCTCCTCATCGACCAGATCTCCGGCGGGGTGTTCATCCGCACGTTCTTCACGCTGTACCCGGACTTCAATGCCGCCAATCCGCTGTCCTGGCTGCGGATGTTCACCTACGTGATCGGCCACGCGAACTGGAACCATCTCATCAGCAATTTCTCCTTCATCCTTCTCATCGGGCCCGTGCTGGAGGAGAAGTACGGCTCGGTGCCGCTGCTCCTGATGATGCTCGTGACGGCGCTCGCCACGGCCATCCTCAACATCCTCCTCGTCCACACGGGCCTCTACGGCGCGAGCGGAATCGTGTTCATGCTGATCCTTCTCAGCTCGTTCACCAACATCCGCCAGGGTGAGATCCCGGTCACGTTCATCCTCATCATCGCGCTGTACCTCGTGCGGGAGTTCGTCAATGCGCTCGCCCCCAGCACCGTCTCCCAGCTCGCGCATATCGTCGGGGGAATCATCGGGGGCCTGTTCGGATTCATCGTCTCCCGCTCGGAAAAAACACCGGGCGCGGGACAGAGCCTTCCGGCCGGACAGCCGAAAGACAAGGAAAGGAACAAGGAGTAGAGCATGAGCACACACGGCGTCATCAGGTGGTCCCGAATCTGCTTCGCGGTGCTTGCGGCATGCGCGCTGCCCCTTGCCGCCGCGGCCCAGGCCGGGCCGGCGCCTGAGGAGAAAGAGGCGGCCGTACCGCTCACGAGGCTCGTGCTGTTCACGAGCGGGGTCGGCTACTTCCAGCACGACGGCGTGGTGGAAGGGAACGCCCGCATGGAGCTCACGTTCTCCGCAGCGCAGATCAACGACCTTCTGAAGAGCCTTGTCCTGCGGGACATGGACGGCGGATCGATCACGAGCGTGACGTACTCTTCGCGGGACCCCATCACGCGGACCCTGAAGAGCTTCGCGCTGGACCTGACGGCAAATCCGTCCCTTGCCGGGCTCCTGACGCAGGCGCGCGGGGAGGCGATCGAGGCCACCATGACGGCGGGCACGAAGGTCACCGGCGCCATTGTCGGCGTGGAGAGCCGCCAGATCGCCACGGGCGCGAAGGAGCCGGTCTCCGCGGAGTTCCTCACGCTCAACACGTCGGGCGGAATGGCGAGCCTCGCCCTCTCCGAGGTGCTGGGGATCAGGTTCCTCCGTCGGGAGATGCAGGACGATCTGGCGCAAGCCCTCCAGGTTCTCTCCTCCTCCCACGGCGTGGAGCGCAAGAAGCTCATCCTCCATTTCACGGGAAGCGGCAAGCGCCGCGTGAGCATCGGCTACATCCTGGAGTGCCCGGTGTGGAAGACGAGCTATCGTCTCGTGCTCGGGGACGCGGCTTCCCACCTCCTCCAGGGGTGGGCGCTCGTGGAGAACACCACGGACGGAGACTGGAAGAACGTCGGGCTGAACCTCGTCTCGGGCCGGCCCATCACGTTCGTGATGGACCTCTACCAGCCGCTGTACATCCAGAGGCCGGAAGTCCAGCTGGAGCTGTACCAGTCCCTGGTTCCCAGGACGAACCAGATGGCGATGGAGGAAGCCCCGGCCGCTCCCGAGGCGGATGAGGCCGTGGCGGAAAGCGCGCCCGCGCGCAGGGCAGCCGCGCCGCTGGCCAAGGCCGCGCCGGCGCCCCAGCCGTCTGCCGGCTTCCTCGCCGGTCCGGGCGCGGGCCGGGACATGGGCATCGCGCAGGGAGTGAGCGCCGCGGCGCAGGGCGGCCAGATCGGTGACCTCTTCCAGTACGCCATAGAGAAGCCGGTGACGCTTCCTCGGCTGCAGTCCGCAATGCTTCCCATCATCAACCAGCAGGTGAGCGGGGACCGGGTGTCCCTGTACAACGAGGGCACGCATCCGAAGTATCCCCTGAACGCGGTGCGCCTGAAGAACACGAGCAGCCTCCACCTGATGCAGGGGCCCATCACCGTGTTCGACGGCGGAAGCTACGCCGGTGACGCGCAGATCACGGACATGGCGCCCGGCGCCACCCAGCTCATCACGTACGCCATGGACCTCGACACGGAAGTGGAGGCTGTCGCCGGCCCGACCCCGTCCAGCCTCGTCTCCGTCAAGATCTCGAAGGGAATCTTCTTCTCCACCACGAAGCTGCAGCAGGAGCGAATCTACAACGCCAGGAACCGCGGCGCGAAGGACCGCACGGTGCTCATCGAGCATCCCTACCAGGCAGACTGGACGCTCGTGGCGCCGAAGCAGGCGGCCGAGCGCACCCGGAACGACTACCGCTTCGAGCTTCCCGTGGCCGCGGGAAAGGCCGGCAAGCTCTCCGTCGTGGAGACCCGGACCGTGGATCAGAGCGTGGCCCTGGCCAGTCTCACCGGTGACCAGGTGGCCTTCTACGTGAACAGCGCCGTGGCAAGTCCGGCGGTGAAGGCCGCTCTGCAGAAGCTGTCAGGGATGATGGCGAAGATCTCCGACACCATCTCCCGGCGGACGCGCGAGGAAGCCCGGGTGAACGATATCTCGAACGACCAGTCACGCATCCGCTCCAACATGGACCGGCTCTCCCAGGGCTCGGACCTCTACAAGAGATACGTGAAGACTCTGAGCGACGAAGAAGACGAGCTGGCGAAGCTTCGTGAGGACATTGCGCGCCTGCGCGACCTGGAGGCCTCTCAGCGCAGTGACGTCGAAAAGTTCATCCAGTCCGTGGACGCCGGCTGATGCGGGTTGATGCCGGCTGACGCCTGGCCGCGGGGCCGGCGCTTTTTCCGGGATCAAGGGCCCGGTGAGTCCGTCCGACACTAGGAGGGATGGCGGATTCTGCGGCGCGCACAATCGAGCCCGTCCCGCGGGCATTCGAGGAAGACCCCTCACGTGAAACGGAGCTGCTGAGGCTCATCAACGAGCTGCGGGACGTCTTCGAGAACAACTTCGACAGGACGTGGTTCAGCCTGATCCTGGACGGCATCCCCATCGACCTGCGCACCGTGCGCGACATCCGCGAGCTCGTGTCCCTCACCTCGATCTACGCCGGGGAGGAGTGGCTGATCTACCAGGGCGTGCTGGAGCTGGAGAAGTTTCACACGACCGTGAAGCGTTTTCTCCTGCCCGTCCTCAAAGAGAAGCTCGGCATCTCGTGGCTCTTCCCTCACAAGCGTGTGCGGGACCCCCAGCAGTACATTCTCCGGAAGTTCGTGGCGTTCACGTTCCCCTACAACCTGGAAAGGCTCCGCCGCCTGACGCAGAAGCTGAAGTCCCGGCTGCTGTTCTACTATCCGTCATTGTCGTAACTGTGGTACATTGCGGTTGATGGGGGATTCCGCGTCGCCCGCCCGCCCGATTCTCGACTTCGCCCCCGCTCATGCGCTGTCCCGCCGTCTCGTTGAAGGACTGGAAACGGTCATCCGCGGCAAGAGGTCCGTCCTGGAGCACGTGGTGACCTGCATCCTGGCCGGGGGGCATCTGCTCATCGAGGATGTCCCCGGCCTCGGAAAGACGACGCTGGCCAAGACGGTTGCGCGCCTGGTGTCACGGTCCCGCAAGGACAGCCACGTCGTGTTCCGCCGCATTCAGTTCACCCCGGACCTGCTTCCCTACGACATCACCGGCGTGGACGTCTTCGATCCGTCCAGCGGAACGTTCGTGTTCTCCCCCGGGCCGGTTTTTGCCAACGTCCTCCTGGCGGATGAGATCAACCGCACCACCCCGAAGGTCCAGTCCGCGCTGCTGGAGGTCATGGCGGAAGGCCAGGTCACCATCGGCAACAAGACGCACCGCATGGATCCTTTCTTCTTCGTGATTGCAACGCAGAACCCCGTGGAAGTGGAAGGCGTGTATCCGCTTCCGCTGGCGCAGATCGACCGCTTCCTCATGAGGCTGCGCGTGGGGTATCCGGAGGAAGAGGTCGAGGTGGGGATCGTCCGGGACGATCCTTCGCGAACGGTGATGCCGGTCATCCATCCCGTCTGCGGCCGTGACGAGATCCTGGGCGCGCGGGAGGCGGTGGGTCGCGTGTTCTGTGATGAGAAGCTCATGCGCGCCGCCGTGGGCGTCTCCACGGCCACGCGCGGTCATCCGGGGGTCGCCCTGGGAGCCTCCCCCCGGGGGAGCCTGATGCTGGTGCGCGCAGCCCGTTCCCTGGCCCTGGTCCGGGGCCGGGAGTACGTGATAGACCAGGACCTCATCGATCTCGCGCCGCTCGTCATTGCTCATCGTCTGCGCATGAAGGACGTTCGCCTGGACCCCGAGGCACTGGCGCGGGAGATCGTCATGTCCCAGCTCGGCCGCATGAGCTACTGATGCTTGCATGAAACCCGCGCGGACCGGCCCAGCATCCGCCGCGCGCGCGGCGGTGCGCGCGGTTTTTCCCTTCTCCCTTCGCGGATTCCTTCTGACCCTCCTCGCGGCCGCGCTTCTGGCCCTGGGACTCTTCCGGGCGGACCTGGCGGCCCTTTTCTGGGGAGCGAGCTTCATCCTGTACGCTCTCTATGCTCTGACCGGCAGCCATCTTGCCCGGCTCTCCCTCAGACGCCGGCGGACGAGCGATCCCGAGCTCGTGTCCATTGTGCTCCCTTCCAGCGGATTGCAGCCGGGACGGGCCGGCGAGGCCCTTCTCAGCGCCCGGCTTCCTCGGTCTCTCCCCCCGGGATTCTTCGTCCGGTTCTCCCTTCCCCTGCATTGGCACGACCGTGTCCTGCGATCCGTAACGAGCCGGCTCGGCCATGGAAGGACAGAGACCTCTGTCCGCTTCCGGGCCGCGCGACGCGGGCTGTATCGAAGCGAGGCGGCGAACCTCGAGATCCAGGACGTGCTGGGATTCACGGCGAACCTGCTGCCCGTTCCGCTGGCCGAGTCACTGGCGGTCTTTCCTTCTCCGAGTGCGGAGGGGCCCTGGCGCCTCCTGACGGAAGGGGACAATCCCGCGGCCTCCCGGAGCACGCGGCGGCGCAGTGAAGAGCTCCTGGAAGTCCGCAAGTACTATCCGGGGGACGACGTGCGCCGTCTCAACTGGAAGGTCTTTGCCCACTCACGCGAGCTGTTCCTGAGAATCGGTGAGGAGACCCCGCCGCCGGAATCCCGGCTGCTGTTCGTCCTGGATTCCAGCCAAAACCCGCTGGTTCCCCGATTCCTCTCCGACGACTACCTGGACGGGCTCGTGGACGCCTGCGCCTCCGCCATGGAAGCGCTGGCGGCCGAAGGCATGTCCGTGCTCCTCTGCCGTCCCGGCTCGCGGGAGTGCCGCGCGTATTCCAGCGAGGCGAGAACGGACCTTCTCACCGCCCTGGCCGACGTGTGGTGGGCGGACAGCGGATGGCGTCCCGCGCTGCCGTCAATCCACCGCATCCACTGCGTCGTATTCTCTACACCGGGCTCCCCCGGCTTGGGACCGATCATGTCCCAGCTGAGGGACCGGGGGTGGGGCGCGAGTCTCTTCCTCAAGGAGCCGCCGCCGGTCACCGGCTTTGCGGGCATGCGCCTGAGAGACCTCCTCTTTGTGACGGACGGCGATCCAGGCACAAACGGCGGGAGCGCCAACGGCCTTGCCGGGCATCCCGAGGGGCGCAGACGGGCCCGGGGTCCGGCCGTCTCTCTTCTCGAGCGAAAGGCGCGAGCGTCCCTGGAGGAGGCGCTTGCGCGGGACCTTTCCGAGTACGGCAGCGCTGCCTGGAAGGCGGGTCATGCGCGAAAGATCTGAGTCCGCGCGGAGCCTCGTGCTCTTCCTGCTGAGAAACCTTCTCCTCTATTTCCTGCTCCTCAACTCCTTCCTCCAGCTGCGGGACCAGCTGGACCTGGCGTTCCTCAGCGCTGCGCTCGTCCTTGGCGTCCTGGCCGGCCTGATCATGGAACGGCTGCGCCTCCGTTTCCTTCCCGCGCTTGCCGCTGCCGCGCTTCTGCCCGTGGCTCTGCGCGCGCTGTTCTTCCTGGTCTTCCGGCTGCAGCGCGTCATTGCCTCTGAGCCGGCCACGGACTTTCTTTTCTTCTACTTCGACAAGGACTTCTTCCCCGCGCTTGTGGGATACGGCGCCGCGTGGCTCTTCAACTTCCTGGCCCTTCGCCGACCCCGGTTCCCCGTCATCGAGGCCGGGCTCAACTCCGCCCTGCTCGTCATCGTATTCTGGTCCCAGGCCGGATACCGCCTCACCATCTACCCTCACCCATCGATCTTCGCCTGGATCCTCGCCATCTTCGTTGTTGCCGAGTTTTTCGTGCTCCTTCTCTCGGGGGCAGGCGGCCGGGGCACGGCTGCCCGGTTCGGCAGACGCGCCGTCGAGGCCCGCGAACGCGTGGACCGCCGGGCGGTGCTCAGCTTCGCCTGGATCGTTCTCCCCCTTCTGCTCGTCTTCCTCCTGTTCCTGTTGAGCCGCTACAGCGAGGGAGCGGTGAAGGCCGGCGGCGGCCTGATGAAGCCCACGCTCTTTCGTTTCGACTTCGCTCCCTACGTGCGCCTCGAGAGCGAGATCCGGACCTCCAACGACACGGTTCTCCTGTTCCGCACCGAGGGCAGGGCAGAGAGATT
The DNA here is from genome assembly GCA_035542415.1 of Spirochaetia bacterium. Taxonomy (GTDB): domain Bacteria; phylum Spirochaetota; class Spirochaetia; order SZUA-6; family Fen-1364; genus Fen-1364. Next base: position 433 of record DATKLM010000146.1, on the reverse strand, counting down.
CCTCCTGCGCAGATTCGTGCTGGGAAGCTATGACCAGTCGCGCGGATTCTCCATGGAGCCCCAATCCACCTTCGGTGGCGGGGGCCGCGGCATGGACGAGGCTGCCGCCGTGGTCCCGGATTCCCCCGAACGGTATCCCGACCCTGGCTACCGCGGCCGGCAGTACATCCGTCAGGAATACTACTTCCTGACGCTCGACCCCTCGTCCCTCATCGCCCTGAACTATCCCGTGCGCGTGGCGCCGCTCGTGAACTGGAAGTCATCCTCTTTCCTGCGCGTCTACCGTGTGGATTCGAAGACGCTGCGCTCCTCGGCCGGGCCCGAGAGGGTATCGGCGATGCCGGCGCTTCCATCGGGAATGCTCTCCTATTACACGCGGGGAGCCGGCGACCCGATGATCACGGACCTCGCGCGGAAAATCACTGAAGGCCGC
>DATKLM010000145.1:0-12031 GCA_035542415.1 Spirochaetia bacterium | reverse complement strand
CGTTTCCCGGGCGAACCGGCGCTTCATGCGCGGGCGGCGGCGGTGAGCTTCTCCGCAAGCCCCGGTGCGATCTGCTCGTGCTTGAAGAACACGAACGCTTCCTCCCACCCCTGGGCGGCAATCGTCCGCGACCACTCCTCGAGCTCGGCCGGCGTGTATTCGCTTTTCCGCAGCCTGAGGTATCCCCAGGGAGCTGTCGTGACGATCGACGGATCGGGCACTTCATCGGTCTGGCTGGCCACCAGGGCAACCCCGTGCTTTTCCAGGAGCGCGTAGACTTCGGGATCCAGCCAGGAGGGATTTCTTACCTCGAGCGCGGCACGGACCCCGGCCGGCAGCAGACCAAGGAAGCGCTTCAGCCTGTCGTCATCGCGCTTGAAGTTGGGGGGGATCTGCACGAGAAGTGCCCCGAGCTTCTCCCCGAGCGTCCCGACTGTCTTGAGGAGGTATTCCACTTCTTCTTCAACGCCGTTGAGGCGTTTGAAATGCGTCACCTTCTGCGACACCTTGAGGACGAATCGGAATGTTTCAGGAACCTGGGACGCCCAGGCGCCCAGAAGCTTCTCCGTTGGCATGCGGTAGAACGTGTTGTTGATTTCCACCGTGCCCAGGTGCCGCGCGTAGAAGCGGAGCATGTCGGCAGCCTTGAGATCCTCCGGGTAGAAAGTGCCCTTCCATTCCTTGTAGCTGTATCCGCTGGTCCCGATCCGCAGTTTCATGGGCCTCGCCTCCCCGGCGCCCGCAGGGAACGGCAGGCGGCGCGCCGGATCCCAATGTACTGACGCCGGGCCCGGGCAGGCACTCTCTCAGTAGCCGCCGGAGGCGACGATCGTTTCGCCAGTAATGTACCCCGCAGACTCGGAGACGAGGTACAGGACAAGGCCGGCAATCTCTTCCGGAGTGCCGAACCTCTTCACCGGGATCTTCTCCAGCAGCGCCTTCTTTTCCGCGTCCGATCCGAGAGAGTCCCAGAGCTGCTTCGTCTCGATCTTGCTGGGCACCACGGCGTTCACCGTGACGCCTCGTGACGCGAACTCCCTGCCGAGAGCTTTTGTCAGCGCGATGACTCCGCCCTTCGCCGCGGCATAGTGGACCCCGGAGGTTCCGCCGCTCATGCCCGAGGTAGAGGCGATGTTGACGATCCTCCCCCATCCCGCCTTCAGCATGCGGGGAAGCGCGGCCCGGCAGCAGAGGTAGACGCTCGTCAGATCGTTGTCGATCATCTCTCTCCATGCCGGGGGATCGATCTCCAGAAAGGGGCGCCGGCCGGCGATTGCCGCGTTGTTCACCAGGATGTCGAGACGGCCGAACCGGGCTTCCGTCGTCCGAAAGAGATCCTCGACATCGGCCTCCTCCGATACGTCGGCTTTCACGGCGAGGCAGGTACCCTGCTCACCCGCCTCGATCACGGCGGCAGTCTCCATGGCTTCCTTTTCCGAGCGCCGGTAGTTGACCACGACACTGGCCCCTGCAGCCGCAAGCTTCAGGGCGATGGCCCGGCCAATGCCGCGCGCGGAGCCCGTGACGACTGCCACCCGCCTTTTCAGAGACTCGTCCACGGGGTCCTCCTCTCTCACGTGAAACGATGGACTCGATCTCCTGAGAATCATGACCGGATCATAGTACGTGTCGACGATCCCAGCGAGTCTTGCACAGCGCCCTCAATGTCCCTATATTTCGTCGCGGCATGACCCGCTTTCCCAACAGAATTCTCTTTCTTGGGTACGGCGCCGTGGCGGAATGCACGCTGCCCATTCTCTTCCGTCACCTGGAGGCGAGCGCGTCGAAGCTCACGATCCTGGACTTCGAGGATCGGGCGCCCCGCCTGCGGGAATGGACCGCCAAGGGGGCGACGGTGGTGCGGGACCGCGTGACTCCGCAGAACCTCGGCTCCCTTCTCGGGACGTACGCGGGAAAAGACGACCTGATCATCGACCTCGCCTGGAATATCGACGCCGGGGAGATCCTCCAGTGGTGTCACGACCACGGGGTCCTGTACATCAACACGTCCACGGAGGTGTGGGACCCGTACGCGTCTGCCGGCAAAGCCCCCCCGCAGCAGCGAACGCTGTACTGGCGCCACATGAAGCTGCGGGAGAGAACCAGCCGCTGGGCGGAGCCCGGGCCCACGGCCATCCTCGAGCACGGCGCCAATCCCGGCCTCATCTCCCACTTCACCAAGCAGGGACTGCTGGATATCGCCGACGCCGTCCTGTCGGACGGAAAAGCAGAAGGCGCTGCCGCGGAGGCCATCCGGGCGCACGCGAAGTCCCGGGATTTCGCCCGGCTTTCGCAGGCGCTGGGCGTGCGCGTCATCCACGTCAGCGAACGGGACACACAGCTCGTCAGCGTCCCCAAGGCCGTGGACGAGTTCGTCAACACATGGAGCGTCGAGGGATTCCGTGAGGAGGGAACGACCACCGCGGAGATGGGATGGGGCACGCATGAGAAGTGGCTGCCGCCCTTCGCGTTCCAGCACGCCTCCGGCCCCCGCAACCAGATCTGCCTGGCGCGCATGGGAATGAACACCTGGGTACGCTCGTGGGTCCCCGGGGGGCCCATCCACGGGATGGTGGTCCGCCACGGGGAGGCATTCACGCTCTCGGAACGCCTCACCGTCTCTGCGGGTGAAGCACCGATCTACCGGCCGACGGTCCACTACGCCTACTGCCCCTGCGACAGCGCCATTGCGTCCCTGACGGAGCTGCGCGGAAACAACTACGTCCTGCAGTCCCGGCAGAGGATAGCCACGGATGAGATCACCACCGGCAGCGACGCGCTGGGGGCGCTTCTCATGGGCCACGCGCTCACCTCGTGGTGGACGGGAAGCGACCTGAGCATCGAGGAGTCGCGCCGCCTCGTCCCGCACCAGAACGCCACAACAATGCAGGTGGCCATTTCCGTGGTGGCAGCGGTGTCGTGGATGATCCGCAATCCGTGCCGCGGAGTTCTCACGCCGGAGGACCTTCCCCACGACTTCGTTCTGGACATCGCCCGGCCGTATCTCGGGGACTTCATCTCCACGCCGTCGGACTGGACGCCTCTGAAGGAACTTCCCCGGGCCTTCGAGGGCTACGCCGCCGCCGAATTCGACGTCTCGGATCCGTGGCAGTTCAAGAACTTCCTCGTGAAGGAAGGCGATTGATTTCGCAGCCCCTTGGGGGCGCAGGCCGGGCCGGACGCCGCGGCCCTGCGACAACGGGAGGCCGCCCATGATTTCCCACGACCGGCTCCAGGAGCTTGCCCGCGTGCACGGCACCCCACTGTTCGTGGTGGACCACGAGGAGATCCGCCGGAGCTACCGCAGCTTCCGCCAGCACCTGCCCCGGGTCCAGGCGTACTTCGCCGTGAAAGCGAACCCGGATCCCGAGATCGTCCGCACGCTCTTTCGCGAAGGGGCGAGCTTCGACGTGGCCTCCATGCCGGAGTTCATGATCGTCTACGACAACATCAAGGACATGCCGGCCCGTGAGCGGCAGGACTGGATCTGGGACAAGATCATCTACGCGAACCCGACCAAGACGCCGCAGACTCTCGCGGAGCTGGACCAGTACAAGCCCCTCGTGACGTTCGACAACAGCGACGAGATCCAGAAGATCCGGGAGTTCGCGCCGCACGCCGGTCTTGCCCTGCGGCTGCGCGTGCCCAACACGGGAGCGATGGTCGAGCTCTCCTCCAAGTTCGGCGCGTCCCCCGGGGAGGCGGTGGATCTCATCCTGGAGGCGCAGCGCGCCGGGCTCACCGTGGAGGGCATCAGCTTCCACGTGGGCAGCCAGACCACGAACTTCGAGAACTACGTCCAGGCGCTCAACCTCAGCGCGAACGTGTTCAAGGAAGCGCGTGACCGCGGCTACACGGCGATGAATCTCATTGATATCGGAGGGGGATTCCCAGTTCCCTACGATCAGACCGTCAAGCCGTTCCGGGAGCTGGCGGCCATCATCAACTCCGAGCTGGACCGCCTCTTCCCCCCGGACGTCGAGGTGCTGGCCGAGCCGGGCCGGTTCCTCGTGGCATCCTGCGGACATGCCATCTCAGAGGTCATTGGTACCGCGGTCCGCGACGGCAAGAAGTGCTACTACATCAACGACGGGGTCTATCACACGTATTCCGGCATCATCTTCGATCACTGCCAGTACCCCGTGAAAGCCTTCAAAGAGGGCCCGACGCGCATCAGTGCAGTCTTCGGCCCGACCTGCGACGCCCTGGACGTGATCTCCATGGCGGAGAACCTTCCCGAGCTGCGGCGCGGGGACCTCGTGTACAGCGACATGATCGGCGCGTACAGCCACGCCTCGGCGACGTTCTTCAACGGCTTTCCCCCGGCCAAGGTGGTCCACGTCAACCAGGAGCCATAGGAGCCTCTTGCTTCCGGCAGCGTTCAGGCCTTTCCGAGGAAAGCCTCCACGATCACCGGATCCGACAAGAGGCTCCTGCTCTCACCGTCCCGCAGCAGCAGGCCGTGGGAGAGCACGACGGCACGCTGGGAAATCCGCAGGGCCTGCCGAGCGTTCTGCTCCACGAGAAGGACCGTGGTGCCGGAACGGTGGATGTTCTCGATCACGTGAAAGATGCGCGCCACGAGCAGCGGCGCCAGGCCCATGCTCGGCTCGTCCAGGAGCAGGAGCCGGGGGCTGACCATGAGGGCCCGTCCGATCGCCAGCATCTGCTGCTCTCCTCCGCTGAGGCTTCCCGCCATCTGACGGCGCCGCTCGGCGAGCCTGGGGAAGAGATCGAACACGCGGTCCATCGCGCGGCGCAGGCTCCTGCGGTCCGGCAGGATCCAGCCCCCGAGATCGAGGTTCTCTGCCACGGACAGCGGCTCGAGGATCGCCCGTCCCTCGGGAACGTGCGCGATCCCCGCACGCACGATGCGGTCCGCGCGCCGGCCGGTGATGTCCTGCCCGTCGAACAGGATGCGCCCGGCGCGCGGCCGCACGAGGCCGCTTACGGCGAGAAGCGTGGAGGTCTTGCCCGCCCCGTTGGCGCCGATGAGAGAAACGATGCTGCCCTCCGGGACCGAGAACGAGAGCCCTCGCACTGCCTCGATTCCGCCGTAGGCAACCGACAGGTCCCGGACCTCCAGGAGAGGGATCATCCCTCCTCCCTCCCCAGGTAGGCTTCGAGAACCTGCTCGTTGCCGGCGATCTCCGCGGGAGTCCCCTGGGCTATGAGCCGGCCGAAGTTCAGGACGTCGATGCGGTCACACACGCCCATGATCAGGTCCATGTGGTGCTCCACCACGATGAGCGTGTAGCCCCTGCGCTTCAGCTCCAGGAGGAAACTGCCGAGGCTCGCGGTCTCCGCGTCGTTCATCCCGGCCGCGGGCTCGTCCAGGAGCAGGAGGCGCGGGTCCAGCGCGAGCGCCCGCGCAATCTCCACCCTGCGCTGGTCGCCGTAGGAGAGGGCCCCGGCAGGCCGGCCGGCGAGGTCGGAGAGTCCCAGCCGCGCCAGCAGCACCGCGGCCTCGTTCATCGCTGCCTTCTCCTCTCGCGTCTCCCGCGGGAGCCGCAGCCAAGTCGACGCGAGGTTCGTGTGCACGCGCGAGTGGTGACCGACCACGACGTTTTCCAGCACGCTCATCTCGTCGAAAAGCCGCACGCCCTGGAATGTCCGCGCAATCCCCGCCCGTGCGATCTCGTGCGCCCGGTGGCCCTGAATCTCCCTCCCCCGCCACGTGATAGTGCCTGAGTCCGGCGCGGAGAGGCCGGACACGAGATTGATGAAGGTCGTTTTCCCCGCACCGTTGGGACCGATCAACCCGTAGACGCCGCCTTCGTCGAACTCGAGGCTCACGCCGCTCAGCGCCTCGACTCCGCCGAAGACCCGGCCCAGGCCTTTCACGGAAAGAAGCGCAGACGTCCCCGGAGCCGGACGTGCGACGCCGGGCCCGGGGACGGCATGCCCCTCGCCGGTCCGGCCGGGAGGCAAGGCGTGGGGCCGCCGGGCTGTCACCTGCGCGCGGAAGACGTGGGCCAGCCCGCCGGGGAGGAACACGATGACGAGCACGAGCCCGAGGCCGGTGAGAATGTTCGGAAGCTGGGCAAAGCTTCGCAGGAAGCCGATGGAGGCGCCGAGGCTGTCCCGAAGAAGAATGGGAAGGGCCGTGAGCAGACCCGCGCCGAGAAGCGGTCCGAACCACTGGCCCGAGCCGCCGAGGACGGCGTACCCCAGGATGTCGACCGCGCGGGTGAACCTGAAATCCCCGTTATCCAGGGAGCCGACGCTGTGGGCGTAGAACGCGCCTGCCGCACCGGCGATCAGCGCGCTCATGACGAAGGCAAGGCTGCGGTACGCCACGATGTCGATCCCCATCGTGGAGGCCGCCTGGGGCCGCTCACGGATGGCGCGAAACGCCCGTCCCGTCTTCGAGGGCGCCATGGTCCAGAAGAGGTAGACGAGCATGGCGAGAAAGACGGCGATCATCCCGGTGTCCACCCGGCGCATGGCCTCGTAAGGGAAGCCGGTGGACAGGTTTGCTCCCGTGGGGCCGCCGGTCAGCCCGGGGAGGAGCACGATGAGGATTCGCACGACCTCGCCGAACCCCAGCGTGCAGATCGCGAGGTACACGTCGGTGAGGCGCAGAACGGGAAGGCCGATCAGGACCGCGACGATGCCGCAGATCGCCAGAGCCGCGGGAAAAGACAGCGTGACGGGCAGGCCGGCTTTCACGGAGAGAATCGCCGACGCGTACGCCCCGATGGCCATGAAGCCGGCGTTGGCAAGAGAGAGCATGCGGGCATGAAGAGTTGCGAACGCGGACAGGGCAAGAATGCCGTTGATGAGCAGGCGGTCGAGGTCGGCATGGTTGCGGACGCTGATGAAGGCGTCCGCGGCGAGAATGAGGAGCGTGATGGCCCCGGGGAGGAATCTGCGCAGCCCCGCGCGGTTCACGCGTCCACCGCGCTCTTTCTCCCCAGGAGGCCGTTCGGCCGGACCAGGAGGATGAGGAAGAGGATGAGAAACGCCACCGCGTCCTTGATGTCGCTTCCCCCGGGAAGATAGGCGATGGCGAAGGTTTCCACGAGGCCGAGGATCAGGCCGCCGAGCACGGCTCCCTCGATGTTGCCCATTCCTCCCAGGATGACCACGGCAAGACCGCGCAGCTCGATCTGCGCGCCCATTCCCGGCGCGATGTTGTTGGAGAGAAGGCCCACGAGAATGCCCGCCGCCCCGGCGAGCGCCCCGGCAATCACGAACGTGATGACGACCACCCCATCCACGTCGATCCCGAGGAGCCGGGAAGCCCGCAGGTTCGCGGCGATGGCCCGGATCGCCTTCCCCATCCGCGTGCGCCGGATGAAGAACCCCAGCGCGAGGGCGAGCACGGCCGCCGCGGCCACGATCAGGATCTGCGCCCGGCTCACGCGAAGCCCCCCGGCCCCGCCGAGGAGAAAGGGCCGCGGATCGAGCGCGCTGTCCGGGAACCTCCTCGTCTCCACCCCGAAGACCGCCTCCGCGATGCTCACCATGATGAGGGAAGCGCCGATGCTGCTGATCATGGAGGAGAGCCGGTCGGAGCCGGTCCGCCGAAGCGGCCGGAAGGCCAGCAGCTCGAGGAGCACGGCGATGCCGGCCCCCGCTGCCATGGATACAATGAGCCCCGCGGGGAGCGGCAGGTGGAGCTGCGCCATGACGAGCCATCCCGCGAACGCGCACCACGTGAAGGTGGCCGCGTGGGCGAGGTTGATGATGTCGAGGACTCCGAAAATGAGGGTGAAGCCCATGGCATACACCGCGTACAGGGCGCCGCGGGCCGCCCCGTCCACGATGTTCTGGGCCAGGAATACCGGATCGGCGAGGAGCGTCAGGTCCACGCCGATGCGCGCTACTGGTACAGGACGAAACGCCCGCCCTTGACGACGAGGGTAACGCTGGGATGCACCGGATCGCGGTTCTCGTCGAAGGAGAAGGTGCCCAGCGCGCCCTTGTAGCCGCGCACCGCGGCAAGCGCGTCACGGATGGCTGGACGGTCCGCCGAACCGGCATTCCTGATGGCCGTGGCGAGGATGTACAGGCCGTCGTACGCCTGGGCGGCGAACTGGTCGGGATCAGAGCCGTACATCTTGCGGAACGCCGTCACGAAGGACTGGCTCTTCGGGGCCGTGCTGTCGATGAACCAGGCACTCCCCACGATGAGACCTTCCGCCGCCTCCTTCGCGTTCTTGAGCACGTTCGGGCTGTTGAACCCGTTCCCGCCGACGATGGGCTGCGTGATCCCGATCTCGCGTGCCTGCTGGAGCACCGGGATGGCTTCTCCGATCAACGAGCTGATCACGAAGATGTCGGGGCGGCGGGCATTCAGCTTGCCCAGCTGCGTTCGGAAGTCCGAGTCCCCCTTGCTGTAGCTCTCCGATGCAACGAGCTGGATGCCGAGCTTTTGAAGAGCCGCCTTGAAGACCTCCGCCTCGCTCTTGCTGTACTCGTTCGTCGCCTCATAGAGCAGCGCCGCCTTCTGGGGATGCGTCCTGGCCGCCACCGCGGCAAGCGTGCCGGGAATGACCCCGGACTGCAGGAGGCTGTCCCGGAAGATGAAATCTCCCATGGCCGTGATGCCGGTGGCCGTGTTGCTCGTTGCAAGGACGGGCACCCCGGCCTTCTGCGCGATGGGATCCGCGGCGAACGCCGTGCTGCTGAGCGTGGGCCCGATGATGGCGGAGACCTTTTCATCGTCAATGAGGCGGGTGAAGACGCTGATACCTTCCTGTTTGTCAGCCTTGTCGTCCATGACGATGAGCCGGATCTGTGCCGGCCCGAGGAGCTTCTGCCCGTTGATCTCCGAGAGCGCGAGCTCCAGGCCCTTCCTGATCGAGATTCCATAGGCCGAGTTGTCACCGGTGAGGGTCTCGACGGCCCCGACCTTGATCTCCGGCGGAAGAGGGGCCGCGGGAAGGCTGAACGCGGAAAGCGCGAACAGCGCGGAAGCCCCTGCCAGGATCATCCATCTCATTGTTTTCATATGGATTCGAATTTGTGTCAGCGCCCGCGCAGCGTCAAGGGATTTCCTGAGATTCCGCGCTCAGGACGGTATACTCTGCAATGAAGTTCCCTGGGAGAATGACACATGAAAACTCGGGGCTGGAAACCCAGCTGGATCCCCATGGGCGCGGTGATGGCTCTCCTGGTCACCGGCTGTCCCCTGCCTTTCGAATACAACGGCAAAGGCGCTGCCGGGCTTCAGACGCCTGATCCCAGCAGCCCCAGCGTGACGTCCGTGGTGACCGTCTCCTACGCCGAGCAGGGCGGGACCACGGGCACTGTCACCGACGGCGGCTCATTCGCCTCCGGCACGACGACCACCGTGACCCTGTCCACCGCAACAAACAATTCCGTCATCTATTACACCGACGATGGCACTCCGCTGACCAGCCTGAACACCGCCAAGAAGTTCAGCGGCTCAAACGGCAGTATGACGATCACCCGGACCACGGGGCTCCAGACTCTGGACATTCACGCCCTTGCGGTCGGTCCGAGCATGCTGCCCAGCCTGCCCGTGCACGCCACCGTGAGCGTCAGCCCCTACCCGATTCTCACCGTGAGCTGCAGCAAGGTCACGACGCCCGAGACCGGTGGAACGGCCACGTTCACCATCACGTCCTCCATTACGGCTGCCAGCGCAATGACGGTGAGACTCCTGACAGGCGGCACGTATGGCCCAGCAGAAGTAACCGGCCTGGCTGCGTCGGGAACGACGTTCACGGCGACGATTCCTCAGAACGCCACCACGGTCAATCTCCCCATCACTTCGAACCCCGACTATAACCTTGCCGATGAGACGGTCACCCTGACGATCCTTGCGGACACGAACACGCCTCCGGCCTACACCGTCGGCGGCCCATCCACCGTCCAGCTGACGCTCGTGGACAGCAAGATATCGACCTCCACAGTCACCTATTCCGGAAACGGGAACACCAGCGGCACGGCGCCGGTCGACAGCAACCGCTACGCCGCCGGAGCGCCCGTCACGCTGGCTGCGCCCGGTTCCCTGGCGAAAACCGGCTACACCTTCACGGGGTGGAACGCTGCCAGCGACGGGTCCGGATTGCTCATGGCTCCCGGGACCATCATGACAATGGGGTCGGCAAACGTCGTATTGTATGCGATCTGGAGTCAGACTCCCTACAGCGTGACATACAACGGAAACGGCAGCACGGGCGGCTCCGCGCCGGCAGACGGCACTGTCTATCACATGGGTGACGTGGTGACGGTCCAGGGTTCCGGCACGCTCGCGAACTCCGGCGGCTTCTTCGTGGGCTGGAACACCAACTCCGCGGGGACGGGAACGAGCTACGGGGCTGGCAACACGTTCGTGATGGGCACCTCGAATGTGACCCTGTATGCAATGTGGGTTCTCGTGAGCGGCACCACAATCACGTCTGTGCCTCAGAACGTGACGAACGTCGTCATTCCAGAGGGAATCACCGACTTCGGCAACGCGTTCTACAACCATCGAAACCTGGTCAGCGTGACGCTTCCGTCCACCATTTCCACGATCGCTGTACAGGCCTTCCTTGACGACGACCAGTTGGCGTCCATCGTGAGCAACAACACCCACTACGTCGTCTACAGCGGGGCGCTGTATGACATACTCCTGAACAGACTGATGGTGGTTCCCGGAAAGTGGAGCGGGGCCCTGGACATTCGTCCGGGAACGCTGTCCATCGACCCTGCCGCGTTCAGCTATTGCACGAATCTGACCAGCATCACGATCCCGGCCTCTCTCACGGCGATCAGCATGAATGCCTTCACGGATCTGAAGAGCCCGATTTCGATCGTGCTGCCGTCAACGGTCACGTCAATCGGATCGTATGCGTTCAACTACTCATCGATCACGTCAATAACAATCCCGGCGGGAGTCACGTCGATCGGAGCATCCGCATTCTACCTGTGCCCAAATCTGACAGCCGTCTACATGCAGGGAGCAACTCCTCCCTCGCTGGGAACCGGCGTATTCCAAAGCACGGCTGCTGTTGTCCACGTGCCCAGCGCCGCGGCGGTGGCGGCTTATCAGGCTGACCCGAACTGGTCCGCGGCCGGGGTAACGATCGTAACGCCCTAGCCCGCTTTCAGGGCCCTCCGGTCACCGCGGGAGACGACGGAGCAGATTCGCCTTTCGAGTCAGCGGCAGTCACGACAAAGGAGGCGCTTTGGGGGACGGTGAGCTGCCAGGCGCCGAAGCCGGCGTTGGGTACCTTGACTCCGCTGGCCGGCGTCATGCTGGCGAGAGCCCCGTATCTCCTTGGCGAACAGTACGACAGCGCCGGTGGGAGCTGCGATGGGCCTGGCGTTTACCTGGCCCGACTCCGTGGATTCACCTGCGGCGTCAACCGCGGTCACCACGTAGTAGTACGTGGTCCCGTTCGTCAGCAGAGAGGCTCGTCTTCTACCCCTGGGGCTTGTCCATATCGACACTGATCACCGTGGCCCACCCGGTGGCCACGACGGGCGTCACGATGTCGATGCTTCCGAACAAGGTCTGGTTCTGACCGATGCTGAAGTCCGGAGTCCAGGCGCTCGCGGGATAGGTCTTGTTGCCATACACATCAACCCCGATCTGCAGGTTGACCCCGGTGAGGTCGTACTTGCCCATATTGCGCACGGTATAGGTGACATGCGTATAAGGCGGGAGCGTCGCGTACGACGTGACCGTGTCGATGCTCCAGGTCAGATTGATTGCGTTGAAAAGCTGGCAACCCGAAAGGATCACCAGGAAAGAAGCCAGAACCATCGCAAAGCGTGCCAGTTTCATTTTCTCCCTGCTCTCCTGGAGATGCAACACTTCCCGGGCACGCAATGTGCACCTCCAAAAGCGGGCAGGTAATTGCTCGGCATGTCACCGGGGCGCTGGCCCGGTCGTCGCTTTCGAGGAGGCGTCTTCTGCGGGCAGGTCTTCAGAGCATCCCGGCGTGATCGTGGCGCCCCTTCACGAAGAAGTACCACATCGCCGCCATGTGAATGTCGACGTCGCCCTCAATGATCTCCTGCAGTTCCTTCGCGCTGATCACTTTCTTGCCCCGGTCGTCCTTGATGT
>DATKLM010000144.1:0-22028 GCA_035542415.1 Spirochaetia bacterium | reverse complement strand
GCCCCACAGCTGCATCCCGACCCCCTTCGCGGGCCTCACAGGCCCGCAAGCACAATAGTCCGGCCGGGCCCTGCCGTCAATGCACTCACCTGCCCCCGTGAAAGCGCAAAAAGTGAAAACCCGCTTCCACGTTCGACGAATTCGCAATGTGCGGGAAGCAGATGGGAGTTTCCGACCAAACCTGAAGAGTGACCCTTGATCGAGCGCGCGTTCCTTCGTACGGTAAGGCCCTGGGAAAGGCGCCGAAATTGCGAACAACGTTGATCCGGGGGATTGCAGCTCCCGCGGTCTTCCTGACCGCTCTCTTCCTTTGCTCTGCTTCTGTGGAGGCCCAGGAGAATCTGGAGATCTGGAGTCCGTGGTCGGGCAGCTCCGGCGCGGCGCTCCACGCCCTGGTGGCGTTGTACAACGAGAGGTTCCCTGACGTTGCGGTGGCGAACGCCGCGGCCTCCGTCGGACAGGAGGCGGACGCCGGAGCTGCCCTTCGCGCGCGTGTATTTGCCGGCGACCCGCCGGATACGTTCCTTGTCCGTGGGGGCCCGGATCTCGTCCAGGGTTGGGTAGCGACAAAAAAGATGGAAGACCTGGCGGGGTTCTACCGGATGCAGGGGTGGACGCGCATCTTCCCCCGCGCTCTCGTCTCTCTGGTGTCATCGACCTCCGGTTCCCGGGTCTTCACGTGGAGCATCCCCGTATCCGTCAACCGCACCAACGTGATGTGGTACGTTCCCTCCCGGCTTGCGGCATGGGGAGTCCAGCCGCCGGCAAGCTGGGATGAGCTCATTGCGGCCGGCCGCAAGCTTCGGGACGGCGGCCTCGCTGCGCCCCTTGCGGGTGAATCGTTGACCGTCCTCTGGGAGGACGCGTTTCTTGCCGCGCTTGGTCCCGTCTCCTGGGCAGGCCTGTGGAACGGGATTCTGAAGTTCACCGACAAACGGGCCGTCGACGCGTGGGACGCCTTCGGTGCCGCTGTGGACCTGGCCAACCGGGATGACTCAGACCAACCAAGGCAGGGAGCAATGGACCGCCTGGTCAAGGGCGACGCCGCGTTCGCGCTGGCGAGCGACCGGGCCGAGCCGTATCTGACCGGTGAACTGAAGCTGGACCCTGCCGATGATTTCGCGTGGGCTCCCGCGCCGGGCACGGCGGGAGCCTTCGCAGCGGACGTTGAAGGCTACGGTCTTCCTCGGGGCGCCCGGAACCGGGCCTCCATTCTCAAGTGGCTCGTGCTCATCGGCTCGCGCGAGGGCCAGGACGTGTTCGACCCGCGTGCCGGCTCGATCTCGCCGCGGGTGGACTCCGATCTTTCGCGCTACGACGCGTACGGCAGGTCTGCTGCTTCGGACTTGAGGAGGGACCGGATCGTGGCGAGCCTTGCCGGGGGGACCGCCGCGGCGGCAGCTTTTTCCGCCGGGCTCGTGGAGGTCGTGACCAGCTACCTGGCCACCCGGGACGCCGTTGCAGCCGCGCGCGCGGCGCAGGCCCTTGCAGACCAGGCGCGGCTCGGGAAACCATAGGCAAGTCGACTTCCCCATCGCTATATTATGAGGGGTCGGGAGGAGAAGGATGGCGGAAAGAATCGGGGATTTTTTCGTACGTATCGGCGTGATGAACCCCGAGCAGGTGGACACAGTCCTTGCGCTCCAGAAGCAGGGCGACCGGAGAACTTTTGGCGAGATCGCCCTCTCTCTTGGCTACGCCGACGTCAACGCGCTGAAGGCGTTCGCTGACGCCGCCGGAAAGGGCTGAGCGCCCCTCGGGGCCGTGCCCCCTTTCAGCCCTTTCCCTTCTGCCCGTAATACGCGTCTTTCCCGTGCTTGCGCAGGAAGTGCTTGTCCAGGAGCGACTGGCGCACGCCCCTGATCCTCGGGTTCACGGATACCGTGATGGCGTTCATCCGCGCCACGTATTCCAGGATGAACGCGTGGTACACCGCCGCGGCCGGGTCCTTTCCCCAGGTGAACGGTCCATGGGAGGCCACCAGCACCGCCGGCATCTCGCGATAGTCGATCTTCCGAAAGGCATCGGTGATCTGAACCGCGGTCTGCTCTTCGTAGTCCAGCTGGATCTGGGCGTCGGTGATCACGGCGGTGCAGGGAACGGGGCCGTGGAAGTAGTCCGCGTGCGTGGTCCCGAGGCAGGGAAGGGGAAGGCGCGACTGCGCCCACGCCGTGGCATGCACGGAATGCGTGTGAACCACTCCCCCGATCTCGGGAAATGAGCGGTAGAGAAAGACGTGCGTCTTCGTGTCCGAGGAAGGATTGAGATCACCTTCCACGCGCCGGCCTTCCAGGTCGAGCACGACCATGTTCGACGGAGAAAGGTCGTCGTATTCCACGCCGCTGGGCTTGATGGCGATGAGGCCCAGCGAGCGGTCGATTCCTGAAACGTTGCCGAACGTGGACACGACGAGTCCCTTGTCCACCAGGTCGATGTTGGCGCGGTAGACGGCCTCCCGCAGTCTCTTCAGCGCTCCTGCCTTCGAGGCCCCGGTTTTCGCCTTCTTCTTCATAGCGTGCGCAGGATCCCCTCGAGGCTGGAGGCGAGGCTCACGTACTTCTCATACAGCCTGTTGTACAGGGCCGCGCGCCTGCGGTCCGGCGTGAAGGTCATGTCGAAGCCGCTTCCCATCCTCTTCTGCGCCTCTGCCACGGTGCGGTAGACGCCGGCGGCCACGGCGCCGAACATGCCGGCGCCTAGTGCCACCGTCTGGTCCGAGGCGGCCACCTTGATGGGCATGCCCAGGACGTCCGCTGTTACCTGCATGACGAACGGGCTCTTGCGGGAGATTCCTCCCAGCGCGATCACCGCGCTGATGGGCACGCCTTCCCTGCGGAACTGCTCCACAATGGCGCGCGAGCCGAAGGCCGTTGCCTCCACGAGGGCCCGGAAGATCTTGGGCACCGTGGTCCCCAGGGTCAGGCCCACGATGGCTCCCTTGAGCGTCTGGTCCGCAAAAGGCGTCCGCCTGCCGTTGAGCCAGTCCAGCGCAAGAACCGTGGACTCCTCCGGATTCACTTTCTCCGCTTCCCTTGCAAGGCGATCGAGAAGACCGTCCTCGATCTCCTTCTTCATCTTTGCAAAAGACGCTGCCGATCCCTTTGCGCCACGGGGAGCATCACCGAGCGGCCAGGCGAGAATGTCTTTGAACCAGGCGTAGACGTCTCCGAACGCTGACTGCCCGGCTTCCAGGCCGATCATGCCGGGGATGATGGAACCGTCCACCTGCCCGCAGATCCCCGCCACGTTCTTCGTGCCGATGGCCCGGCTCGGGGCCACCATCATGTCGCAGGTCGACGTGCCCATGATCTTCACGAGCGTGCGGTCCGTGATCAGCCCGCCCACGCCGCCCATGTGGGCATCGAAGGCCCCGACGGCGACGGCCGTGCCGGGGGTCAGGCCCAGGCGGCGCGCCCACTCATCCGTCAGGCCGCCGGCCTTCACGTCGGAGGTGTACGTCTCCGTGAACAGGCGCGCGCGAAGCCCCTTGAGCACCGGGTCCAGCTTCACGAGGAACTCCTCCGGCGGGAGGCCTCCCCATTCGGCGTGCCACATGGCCTTGTGGCCCGCGGCGCAGCGGCTCCTCTTCATCGTCAGGGGATCTGTGGTTCCCGTGAGCAGAGCAGCCATCCAGTCGCAATGCTCCACCCAGGAGAACGCGGCCGCCCGCACGGCGCGGTCCTCCCGGAGGACGTGGAGGATCTTGGACCAGAACCACTCCGAGGAGTACACGCCTCCCTCGTACTTCGTGAAGTCCGTCCCGCCCCATGTGCGGGCCACCTTGTTGATCAGCTCCGCTTCCTTCACGGCGGTGTGGTCCTTCCAGAGGACGAACATCGCGTTCGGGTTCGTCTCGAATCCCTTCGTCAGAGCGAGGGGAGTCCCGCTTGCGTCCACCGCGCACGGCGTGGAGCCCGTCGTGTCGATCCCGATGCCCACCACGCGCGAGCCGGCCTTCTTGCCCAGGGTGGAAAGGGCGCCCTTGACCGCGGCCTCCATCCCGTCGATGTAGTCCTGGGGATGCTGGCGGAACATGTTCTTTGCCGCGTCGCAGAACTTACCCTGCCCCCAGCGCTTGTAGGCGACGACCTCGTTGGCAAGCTCGGTGCCCTTTTCCGCGTCGATGATCATGGCACGGACCGAATCGGTCCCGTAGTCCATTCCGATGATGAGCCTGTCAGCCGTCATGCCTTTCCCCCTTTCGAAGCTGTTTCACTTTTCCGTGCGGCCGCCGCCCGGGCCCGCGCGGGCCGGGTCGGGCCGCTCTTGCGTTCCGGCGCGGCCTGCCGGTCATGGTTGTACACATCCCACCCGAGGTACCGGGTGAATGCCTCTTCGATCGCCGCCGCCACCCGAGACGGGTTGATCGCCACATGATGCTCGAAGCCCCGGGCGCAGATCACGCGAAGCAGATCCTGGAGCCGGGGAATCTTCGCCACCGCGTAACCGCCAAACGTGGTGATGGGGTCCTTCGTGATCTCTCCCTCACCGACGTATGCGCGGATGGTTCCCGTGACGTCGTCCGTGGAGACCCGGCAGTACGTGAACTCCGTCGGCGCAAGGCGGCCTGCCATGGTCCCGTAGGTCTTTTCCCGTCCCACCGATCCCGCGATGATCTCCTGGTAGTCCATGACGCCCTTGTTCCCCAGGAGCTCCTGGGGAAAGTTGCTGCAATGGAACAGGACGCACTTGTCAGGGTCGTCGGAGTAGTTGTTGTTCCAGTCCGCGAGCCCGCTCGGCCTTCCCGAGGCCTGGGTCATGGCGAACATCCCGAGGAGCCCGCTCATGTCCGTCTCACAGGCGGACGGGCAGAGGGCATTGCTCATCATGCTCATGACGGTGCACGGCACGACGCCGAAGTTCTCCTCCATGGAGGTCCAGCACTGGATGGCGGTGCCGGCAAGACCCCGCTCCGCGATGGCCTGGTCCAGGACCACGGCGAACTTCGCCATGCGGATCAGGGACTCTCTGGGGATGCGGGTGGTGCGGGCATAGCCGCGGATCTCGTCCAGCTTCGAGACGACCGCGGAATCCTTTTCCTTGAGGTTCCACGCGCGCCCGAAGATCTCGGAGAGGTCGACGCTCTCCACGGAAATCCCGGCGCGCTCGAAGAGCTTCTCGCTGTAGCGCACCGTGACGAACGCGGCCGGCCGCGCGCCGATCTGGCCGAAGCGCGCTCCGCGGAGGCCACGCACGACGCGGCACACGCCGCCGAAGCTCAGGAGGTCCGCGCGGAACTCGTCGGACTCCGGGTCCATCGTGTGCTCCGTTGTCAGGGAGTAGCGGATCCCGTACTGGGAGAGGCTGTTGCAGGCGGACATCTTCCCGCAGAAGCTGTCCCGGCGGTGTTCGATTCCCATCCGCCCCGGCTCGTCGGGGAACGCGTGAACGAGGACCGGGACGTCAAGTCCCGACATCCGCACGGCATCCGCCACTCCGCGCTCGTCGCCGAAGTTCGGGAGCGTGACGAGGATGCCGTCGATCTTTTCACGGTTGGCCTTGAAGAGGTCCGCGCATTTGCGCGCGTCCGCGAGGGATTCGACGGATCCGAACTTTGTCTCCTTGGGCCCAAGCGCAACGGCGTCGAAACCCTCCTCCTTGAGGACGGAGAGGATCGTTTTCCTGCCCTGCTCGCACAGCTCGGCCGGGAAGAATCCTCGATTGCCGACGAGTACACCGAGCGTCGTCATGAAGAGCTCCTTTTTTGCTGAACGGGCTCGGCAACGATAAATCCTCACCCTCGAAAAGTCAAGGAGAGCGGCGATTTTGCGGGCTTTTCGCGGCCTCCGAGCCGGCGGGGTGCCTTCGCGGCGCCTTCCCGGCCGCGCTAGCGGATCAGGCTCGGCACGAGGTACGCCATCGCCATGGCGATGGCACTGACGATGAGGGCCATGGCGATGCTGTGGCCGATGGTGGACCTCAGGATCCGGCCCTCCTGCCTCGGCAGGCGCGCGGACACCGTGGCAACGAGGATGCTCTGCGGTGAGATCATTTTCCCGGCCACCCCGCCGGTGGCATTCGCCGCCACGGTGAGGCCGGGGTTGAGTCCCAGGCGCTCAGCCGTGGTGCGCTGCAAGGACCCGAAGAGAGCGTTGGAGGACGTGTCGGATCCGGAGAGCAGGACGCCGAGCCAGCCCAGGAGAGGGGAGAACGCCGGGAAGACGACACCGGTGGCGGCAAGGGCGAGTCCCAGGGAGGAGTTCATGCCGGAGTAGTTCATGACAGACGCGGTGGCAAGAACGAGGCAGACCGTCGCGATCGTCCCTCCCAGCGCTTTCACCGTCCTGCCCAGGCAGGCGAACGCGCGGCGGGCGCCGAGCCCCGGGAGAATGAGAATGGACAGGAGCCCGGCGATGAAGATCGCCGTGCCGGGAGCGGAGAAGATGGCGAAGGAATACACCGCGCGATACGGAGCCGGGAACGCAACCACCGGCGGGCCCCGCAGGATCCGGCCGTCCAGGAGAGGCCAGGGGAAGGAGAGATCAAGGTGCTGCAGCGCGTGCCGCACCGGTCCGACAGCCCACAGCAGGACGAGAAGGGACATGAGGAGATAGGGAGCCCAGGCGCGGAGGATCGTCAGGCCGGAAGGGCTTGGAGCGGACTTCTTCCCGCGCGCGGCGCGTTGTGCGCCCGAGGCGCGTTGTGTGCCGGAGGCGCCGGGAAAGTCCCAGATTGAGCGCGGTTTCCAGATCCTGAACAGCAGCCACAGCCCGGCGAGCGTCACGATGGCGGAAAGCAGCCCCGCTGTCCACGGGCCGCTGAACGTGGAAATGAGGAGCTGCGTTCCCGCGAAGAGAATGCCCGCGGTGAGGATTGCCGGCAGGACCTCCATGCTTTTTCTCCAGCCGCAGAGAACGACGCACAGCCAGAGGGGAACGATGAGGGTCAAAGGCGTGACCTGCAGGCCGATGATCCTTCCCAGGGAGACGACGTCGAGGCCGCTCACCGCTGCGGCAGCGGCAACGGGAACGCCGGCAGCGGCGAACGCCACGGGCGAGCTGTTGGCCAGGAGGCAGATCGTGGCTGCCGGACGCGCCTCGAATCCCAGGCCGACGAGCATGGCCACCGTGATGGCGACCGGCGTCCCGAAGCCCGCAGCCCCTTCCAGGAAGGCGCCGAAGGCGAACGCGATGAACAGGGCCTGGAGCCTGCGGTCAGAGGTGATGGAAGCCAGGGTGGTGCGGATGACTTCGAACTGGCCCGACTCCACGCACAGCTCGTGAACCCAGAGCGCCGAAACCACGATCCACAGGATGGGCAGGATCGCGAACGCCACGCCGTACAGCGCGGAAAACACGGCGGACACCGCGGGCATCCGCCAGACTCCGACGGCCAGAGAGAAGGCGCAGACCAGGGAGGCGAGCGCGGCTGCCCAGCCGGGCACCTTTCCGGAGGCGAGCAGGACGAAGACCACGGCCAGCGGAACTGCTGCCGTGAGGGCGGAGACCGCAAGGTTTGCCAGCGGGGCGTAGACCTGCGTCCATCCCATAGGGACGTCAGTGGATCATGGCTTGGAACCGCGTGTCCAGAGCCCGCGGCGGTCACGGGTCAGCCGCGGCGAGGCTCGTCTAGGAACCGAACGCTTCCCTGATCTGCTTCATCCACTCATGAACGGGGACGTCCTGGGGGCATTTGCCTTCACAGTCCAGGCATTCCGCGCAGGCACCGGCGCGCTCGGACGGTCTGACGAATCCATACTGACGCTTCCCTTCTGCCGGGTTTGCAAAGGCAACCGATTTGTTGTAGATGTCGAGGACCCGGGGGATGTCCACGCCGTGGGGGCACGGCATGCAGTACCCGCATTGCGTACAGGGGATGGGACGGAGCTTCTCGTACGCCGCGGCGGCCCGGGCCACGAGGCCGACTTCCGCGGACGTCAGCGCTCCGACCGAGGAACGTTCCGCGGACGCGAGGTTCTCCTGCACCTGCTCCATGCTTCCCATTCCGCTGAGCACCACGCTCACCGCGGGCTTGCTCCACAGCCACTGGAACGCCCACTCGGCCGGGCTCCGCCGCACGGCGGACTCGTTCCAGATGTCCTGGACGACGGGCGGCGGGTTGAGGAGGTTGCCTCCCATGAGCGGCTCCATCACGGCAACGGCAAGGCCCTTCTCCGCCGCGCAGCGCAGCCCCGCGGTGCCAGCCTGCACGTTCTCACTCGCGTAGTTGTAGAAGATCATGCAGAACGTCCACGCGTCCCACGCGTCCACGATTTCCTTGAAGACCGGCAGCTCGTCGTGAAACGAGAATCCCAGCCACTGGATCCGCCCGGCCCGCACCTGCCGCTGGGCCCACTCCTGGATCCCCAGCGACCTCGCGTGATCCCAGTTCTTCCTTCCCAGGGCGTGGAAGAGGTACAGGTCGACATGGTCGGTCTGCATCCGCCTGAGCTGTTCGTTGAACAGCCGGTCGAAGTCCGATGTCTGCTTTGCAAGCCAGACCGGCATCTTCGTGGCGAGCTTCACCCGTGCGCGGTAGCCGTCCTTCAGCGCCTTGCCGACGAGGACCTCGCTGTTCCCCCCGTGATACGGATACGCCGTGTCCACGTAGTTGACGCCGGCATCGACAGCGGTCCTGATCATGCGGATGGCCAGCGGCTCGTCGAGCTTCTCCGGCGCGCCGAGGGTGGGGAGCCTCATGCATCCGAATCCCAGGGCAGAAGCCTTCCAGCCCGTTTTCCCGAAGTCCCTGTATTTCATGGGTGTACCTCGTTGAGTTTTCAGCGT
The DNA here is from genome assembly GCA_035542415.1 of Spirochaetia bacterium. Taxonomy (GTDB): domain Bacteria; phylum Spirochaetota; class Spirochaetia; order SZUA-6; family Fen-1364; genus Fen-1364. Next base: position 13,302 of record DATKLM010000144.1, on the reverse strand, counting down.
CCGGCTTTCCGGGGACCAGCTCTCCGGGGACCGTTGGAGAGAAAGAGAGCCAGAACGAATCCGGCAGCCAGGAAACAGCCGCTTGCGATGAACGAGTACGTGGAGGCCCGCTCGGAGATCCTGTCCTTGAGCACGGCGACGATCTGCGGGCCCACGATCCCTCCCGCCGACCATGCGGTCAGAACGGCGCCGTAGACCGCGGCCATGAGGCCGGGCCCGAACACGTCCCCGATGAATGACGGCATTGTCCCGAAGCCTCCGCCGTAGCAGAGGAGCACCCAGCAGGCGAGCACGGCGAACAGCCACGGATTGCCGATCACGGCGAGCAGGAAGAAGGCAACGATCTGCGAGCCCAGCATGATGCGGAAGGTCCGCGCCCGGCCGATCCTGTCTGAGACCGTTCCCCAGAAGAACCGGCCCGCCCCGTTGAAAATCGAGCTGATGGCGATGAGCGTGGCGCCGGCGCCGGCAAGGGCGGCGGCCGTCAGGCTCGGGTCAGCCTTGCCGAGGAGGCCCTGCAGAAGCGGGGACTGGAAGCTGATGATGGAGATGCCGGCCGTGATGTTGCAGAAGAACACCAGCCAGAGCAGGGCGAACCTTCCGGAAAACACGGCCTTCCCGGCGCCGGTCGGGCCGGTCCCTGCAGCCGCCGGGGCTCCCGTCTTCGCTGCCGGAGGATTGATCATGAACGCCGCGGAGCCCGTTCCCAGCACAAGGAATACCGCGGCAAGGAGAAGGAACACGGGGGCGAGGCCGGCGCTCCCCGTCAGGCCGATGAACAGCGGCGCGAGGACCTTGCTCATGAAAAGGGCGCCCAGCCCGAATCCCATGATGACCATGCCCGTTGCCAGCCCCCTGCGGTCGGGAAACCAGCGCGCCACGGTGGCTACCGGCGTCACGTATCCCAGTCCCAGGCCGATGCCGCCGATGACTCCGTAGCCCAGATAGAGAAGGGGAAGGGACCGAAGCGCCAGCGCCACGGACGAAAGAGCGTAACCGGCGGCAAAGAGGGCGGCGCCGATCATCGCCATCCGGCGAGGCCCGAACCTGGAGAGCTGCCGGCCGCCCCAGGCGGCCGTTGCGCCCAGAAAGAAGATGGCGAGGGAAAAGATCCAGGCGACCTGGCTGTTGGACCAGCCGAAAACGGCTCCGTAGCCGCGCACGAGGAGGTCCTGGAAGAAGCTCCAGGAATACACCGTGCCCAGGCAGAGCATGAGAAGGGTGCCCATGGCGGCAATCACCCAGCGGTTGAATGTTCGTGGTTCAGGGGCCATGCGCTTGCCTGCCTTTCTCTGCAATCGCGGCCATTCTCTATGGAGGATTTATTCTGATATATCAGGAGAGAGGCGTCGTGTCAATGGCGGTCAACGGCCGAGGAAGGGAGAGATTCCCAGCCACGCCCCGAACCCGATGATCACCACTCCGCAGCCGCCCAGGATCAGGGTCGTGGCCGTGCGCGGGATGCTTTTTCTCCCGAGGTGCAGGGCAGAGGACACCAGCGTGTACCAGCCGAAATCCCCCAGCTCGTGCCCCAGGAAGAACGCCACGAGCGCCTGCCACCTCTGGAGCGTCACGTCGAAGCGCATGAGGAACGCCGAGCCGATCGTGATCCACCAGATCCAGAAGTAGGGATTGGACATGGAGACGAGCGCACCGGCCACCGACGGGTGAAGCCGCCGCTCGTTTCCCGCGGGTTCTCGTCCGGACTCACGCCCCGGCTCGGAGGACCCCGCGCTTCCCAGTTGCATCCCGCGCCCGCGCAGCGCCTCGCGGATGAGGCCGATCCCCATGTACGCCAGGAGGAGCGCCCCGACCACGCCGATGATCTTCGCCGCAATCGGCTCGCGGAGGAACTCCACCACGCCCAGCACGAGGCCGCAGAGAAGGACGCCTTCGAGCGCCGCGTGGCCCAGCACGACGCGGGCGCCCATGAGCCAGCCCCGGCGGTCCGCGCGCATCGTGCTCGCAATCGTGTACGTGAGCATGGGGCCGGGCATCAGGGCTCCGCTCAGCGACATCACGAACGAGAGGGAGAAGACGACCCAGAGCCCGGCGAAGCTCATCGGCCCGGCTCCCTGGTTTCCGCCTCTGCAATACTCGGCTGGATCTCCTGAAGGCCGCCGGGATCGAACCGGAAGCTCTTCATGTCAGCGCCGTCCCGGGGAACCATGGCCACGACAGCGTCGATCATGACGCGTGGGGTTTCGATCTCCCGTCGCAGGGCGGCCGCGTGCGTCTCCTTCCAGGCGCGGATCCGCCGGTAGGACTCCTCGATCCGGTCCGCAAGCGCCATGCCCCGCGGGGAGCCCCCGCACGCAGCGGCGAGTATCCCGTCGAAGACCCGGGCGGTCTGGCGCGCTGACCCCTCCACGATCACGAAGTCGTGGCCTGCGAGGATGGCGCGGACGGCCCACGCCGCGGTCGGATCCAGGCCCGCCTCTTCCGGCCCGGAGGCGCCGAAGGCGCGGCGGTCGGCGTACGCCTTCAGCATGAGAAGCCCGTCCGACATGAGAAGGCCGTCGAACCCGGTTGAGGTGCGCAGCAGGGCGATCCACGGCGCGCTGAACGTCACGATGCGGCTGTCCACGAGAGAGTCCGTGAGGTGGGTCGTCATCATGATGGGCGACCATGCGGCCAGGTCCCGAAAGGCCTGGACCCGCTCTTCCGCGGCTGCGCGCGGGACGCGGGTGTCCGGAGACGAGGTATGGAGATTCGCGCCGGAGGGGAGGAACGGGAAGTGCTTGATCACCGGCTCCAGGCCGAAACGCTCCAGCTGGGTCAGCACGACCCGGGCGCGCTCGTCGGTGCGCGCGTCCCGCGTGCTGTCGTCCACCGTCGGCCCAAGCGCGACATTCGTCCCCAGGGACGCGAACACGAAGGCGTTGAGGGCAGCGAGCGCTTCGAACTGCTCATCAGGGAGGTCGCGGTACTTGCCGATGAATCCCCCTGCGTATCCATCGCCGAATGACGATGAAGGCGCGGCGTACCCCTTCGCCGGGGGCCGGCCCCTGAGGCGCACGATGTCGCTGCACACGAGCAGAGGCAGCTCCGTCATTTCCCGCAGGGCGCGGTTCGTGGAGCGGATCCGCTCGTAGTTCGTGGACCCGTAGTGGGGGATGACCCCCCCGACCTGGAGGCGCTGCACGAGCGGCCCGAACTCCGGCTCCAGCGCGAGAGGGCCGTTCCAGCCGAACCCGTCGACATTGATGACGAGCAGCTGGCCGAGCTCCTTCTCCAGCTCGCGGGCCCGGTCCAGCGGGATCCCGGTCTTTCCCCGGGCGGCAAGGGAGTCCACCACGGGCGTATCAGCGGCCGCGGAGGACAGGGACATTGACAGAAAGAGAAAGGCGGAAAGGATGGCCTGGCGCATGGGATCCGGCGCAACACTACACTATTCCCGGGTTTTGGGACACACTCGCGTGATGAAGTTCCCCTGGACGCCCCGGCCTTCGGAACCCGAAGAGTCAGGCTCGACGATCCGCACGAGCCAGCCGGGCTGGTTTCCCCGGCTGGCCCGGGCCTACAGGGACCGGACTCCCGTTTTCCTCGTGGATGACGCGAACGTGGGAATCCAACCGGAGAGCCAGTCCCTGGTTTCCATGGGCGTTCGCGCGGGACTCGCCCCGGCGGACTGGGCCGCCGTGGCCGTTGCCGTCGGCGTCAGCGCGGCCGGCGTCATGATGGTGGTCCTGGCTTTCCTGGATCCCGAGCCCACGAGCAAGCTGGGCCTCCTTGTCGGCGGTGGTGCCGCATGCGTTCTCACGGGTGGTCTCACTGCGGTCGGGGTCCTGACCCGCCGCAGGCCCCCGAACATTGAAATGACCCCCTCGGGCTTGAAAATCACCTGGGAGTAGCGTCCACAGGTTGCCGGACCACTCCGCGGCCTGTATACTGCGGCTCTCTATGCCATCGGGAGCCAGGGTATGCCGAAGAATGTGACGGTCACCGGAGCAAGCGGACACATCGGGACAGCGCTTGTGACGCTCCTGGCGGAACGGGGCTTTTCCGTGCGGGCTATCGTCCATTCCACCATGGGCGCTCTTTCCCAGCTGCCGGTGGCGCGCATGGAAGCCGACATCACAAACCCGGCTTCCCTCACGCGCGCCTTCTCGGGATCCGAGATCGTCTATCACGCCGCAGCGCGCATCTCCATCAGGCGCTCGGATGCCGCAGAGGTCCACAGGATCAACGTGGATGGCACGCGCAACGTCATCGCTGCCTGCCGGGCCGCCGGCGTGAAGAGGCTCATCCACTTCAGCTCTATCGAGGCATTCACGCCCCGGCCTCTCGATTCGACCCTTGACGAAGACCGCGCGATGGAGGACGGATCAACCGGCTCCCCGTACGCCGTCTCCAAGGCGGAGTCCGAAAGAGAGGTGCGCCGCGCGGCTGCCGAGGGGCTGGACGCCGTGATTCTCAACCCGACCGCGGTCGTCGGTCCCCACGACTACCGGCCGTCCCTCATGGGCAGGGCGCTTGTCGCCTTCGCGGCGGGCGGCATCCCCATGCTGATCGACGGCGGCTACGACTGGGTGGACGTGAGGGACATCGCGGAAGCGGCGCTTGCAGCGGCGGAGCGGGCTCCGCGCGGCTCCCGATACCTGCTGGGCGGCCGGTGGGCGTCGATGGCGGAGATTGCGCGCCTTGCCTGCGATGTCGCCGGCCGTCGTCCTCCCCGGCTCACCTGTCCGCTTTTCATCGCCGAGGCCTCTGCGCCATTGTCCATGTTCTTCGCCGTTCTTCTGGGAAAGGAACCGCTTTTCACGCGGTATTCCCTTGCGGCGTTGCGCGGAAACCGCTCCATCAGCCACGAGAGAGCGGCGCGTGACCTTGGATACCGGCCGCGGGACCTGGGGGACACCATCCGCGACACGCTGCGCTGGTTCTCTGAACGGCGCCCGGCGGGACAGCCGGCCGTGGCTGCCGGAGAAGCTTGATTTTCCGTTCCCGCGCAAGCACCTTCTTCTCATGAAGCTCGACACTCGCAGGGATCAGGCGGGCGCCATCCATGATTTCATCATGGAAAAGTCGAAGGCTCCGGCAGCGGCGCGCTCGTTCCGCGAGGACCCGTTCTGGAAAGGCCTGCGCGCCACCGGCACGGAGCTCTGGCTGGATACGGGGGACATTGACGCCGCGGCCGGACAATGGACGCGCGAGTTCACGGCCCTCACGACGAACAACACTCTCCTGAACAAGGAGGTGCAGAAAGGGATCTATGACGATGTGATCCGCGAGGCCGGGGGGATCCTCGAAGGGCTGTCCCCGGATCAGCGGGTCATGGAGATCGCCTTTATCCTGAACGCACTGCATGGCCTGCGCCTGGTGAAGACGTTCAACGCCCGGGTGAGCGTGGAGCTGCACACGGCCACGGCGAACGACGTGGAGGCCGCCGTGACGTACGGGCGCCGGTTTGCGCGGATCTCCCCGGCCAGCTTCATCGTCAAGGTGCCGCTCACCCCGGCGGGACTCATCGCCACGCGCGCGCTTCGCGCGGAAGGGATCCCGGTGAACTTCACCCTCGGGTTCAGCGCCCGGCAGAACTATCTTGCCGCGCGGTTCGCCGAGCCCAGCTACGTGAACGTGTTCCTGGGCCGGCTCAACTCCTACGTGTCGGACAACGGCCTCGGTGACGGCCTCCTGGTGGGGGAGAAGGCCACGCTGGCGAGCCAGGCGGCGGTGGCCCGGTCGTCGAAGACGCAGAAGCAGGCCACGCGCCAGATCGCGGCGAGCATGCGCGGCGGCTCCCAGGTGCGGGATCTCGCCGGGGTGGACGTCATGACGATGCCGGTGGCCACTGCAGCGGAGGCGCGGTCCGGCCTGGACGGGACGTGGGAGAGCAGGGTGAAGGCTTCCTACGCCGTGACGTTCGCCGCAGGAGTGGATGAGACGCGGGCCGGCGTGCCGGCTCTCTGGGAGATCACGGAGGCGGTGGAGAAGCTCGCCGGATCCCTCACCGGCAAGCCGCCTGCTTCGCCGGAGGAACTGGTGGAACGGGCGAGAGAGTCCGGCGCTCGTGATCTACTCCCGGCGCTGGGAGACGCGGACCTCGCGGCCATTGCCGCGGATGGAAAGATCCCGCGGCATTCGCGGTGGGCGGACAGGATTGCCCGCGGGGAGCTGTCCGTTGACGCTCTGTGCACGGCCGCCGGGCTGGCGTCGTTCACTGCGGATCAGGCTGCGCTGGACAATCGCATCCGGAAATTGCTTTAGCGCGGGCGAAGCCCGTGCGATCGGCCTCCTGAGGCAGCGACAGCGTAAACGTCGTGCCGTCCTCTTTCGATGACGTGAAAGAGACCGTCCCGCCGAGATAGTCTTCGGCGAGCAGTTTCATTCCCCACGTCCCCAGCCCGCGCCCCTCTCCCTTGGTGGAGAAGTACCTCGTGAAGACCTGGCGCTGAACCGCCGTTTCCATGCCGCCGGGGTTGTGGACCTGGAACAGCGCGCGTCCGTCTTTGCGGAAGAAGCCCAGCGTGATCGTTCCTCCGTCCGGGGTCGCCTCCAGCGCGTTCTTGAGCATGTTCCCCAGCACGCGCTTCAGGAGGGAGTCGTCGCTCACGAAGCTGAACGACTCCGAAAACGGCGCAAGCATGATCCGCCGGCCTCGTGCGACGTCCTGTCCCATGAGCTGGTCAGTCAGCAACCGGGCCAGGGCATGGGATTCGACGAGATCCTTCTGGACGGAGAGAGTGCCGTTCTCCGCGGAGACGAGAACCCGCTGTCCCTGGATCTCCTCCACGAGCATATCGAAGATCCCTTCCAGGCGCACGATCAGGTCCCGGCCGCGGTCGGCGACCGCCTCCCTCTTCAGAAGGTCGAGGTGGACCTTGAAGCTGGAAACCGTGTTGAGGATGTCGTGAAAGAAGATTCTTTCCAGCGCCAGCCTGCGCTTCTGGTGGCTCACGTCCGTCAGGCCGATGAGGACGAACGCGCTGCCCCCCACGTCGAAAGGAGTGGTGTGCACCAGGAAGTCGTGCGCCGCGGAACGGCCGCCGTCCGACGCCGAGATGTGGCATTCCCGGCGGACGGGCGCGCGGCTGCGAAAGGTCTCGATGATGGCCAGCGCCGCCCCGCAGAACCGGCAGGGTTCCGACTCCCCGCAGCCCTCCCCCGCGTTCACGCATCCGAGGACTTCCCCCGGCCGTTTTCCGCAGAGGTTCTCGATCGTCTCCGCGCCCACGAGATCCTGGAATGCCCGGTTGGCGAACACCACCTGACGATTCTCGTTGAGAACAGCGGTCGGCTCCGAGGCGGTTTCCACGGCGCCGGCCAGGCGTTCGACGGACCGCACCCGGGTGAGCTGGGAGAGCGCTTCTGCGGGCGGCGCCCGGCGCGTGGGAGGCACGTCAGCGGTCATACGAGGCGCTGATTCTATCCAAAGAACGCCGGTGTGGGAAGATCAACTTGTCCCGGGGAGCGGCAGCAGGTATACTCGGCGCCGGGAGGGTCCCCGCGATGAAGCCCGATCTCCTCACGCAGATCTTCGGTTTCCTCTCGACCTTCGCCCGCTTCATCGGTCAGGCCGTCGTCGGCCTCGTGCACTACATCCTCCCGTCGATCAAGACGCTGGATGCCCTTGCCGAGCCCATCGGGTACCTCGCCCTCCTCACGCTGTTCGTGATCCTCGTGTCCGCCGCCCGCCGGGTGGCACTGATCATCCTGATTGCCGGCTGGGCCCTCATTTTCGTGAGGCTCCTTCTCATGGCGTTCCGCATAGGATAGACCCCGCCGGATCGCGGATCCGGGCGGATTCCTCGTTGCCTCTGACGGAGGCCCTCATTATACTGGCGTGAAGCTGAAAAACTCTCAAAGGAGGCTTGGATGTTCATAAGGAAGAATACCGCTCGCTCCCTCGTGTCGGTGACCGCTCTGGCGGCCATCGGCGCGCTCCTTCTGGGCTGCGTCTCCGTCGGAGACGTCGCCAACGCAATGGGAAAGCAGAACCAGCCTGCCCCGGACAAGAGCGCAAGCCAGCAGCAGCCGCAGGCGCAGCAGCAACAGCCGCAGCAGCAGCCCTCGGGCGCGACCTTCGCGTACAAGATGCAGTTCGGCGCTTTCTACGGGGCCATGTGGAGCTTTGGATGGTTCGGATACAAGGACGCGAACTACAAGCCGGGGCAGGGCACGGTATGGCAGATCACGAGCAGCCGCGGGTCCAAGGAACCGACGATGTTCGAACGGGCGTTCCTCAAGGTCAACGCGGACAAGTCCCAGTGGTGGCGCCTGAAGTTCCAGGGCGGAAACAAGAAGGACGAGATCGTCTACGAGTTCCTCGTGGGCGCGGACACGCAGGTGCAGAAGGTCAGGTTCAAGGACCCGGACTCCGGCCAGGTCCAGGAGTTCGTTCCCGACCAGTCCAGCGCGCAGCAGGGATACACGCCGGCGCAGCCGACGCGGGACCAGCTGGCGAAGTCTCTCGTCGGCACGGAAAGCGTCACGGTGCGGGCAGGCACGTTCACCGCTGACCACTACCGGTACATCGATCCCAAGAGCAGCTACACCGGCGACAGCTGGATCACCAAGACCGTGCCCGGGCTCATGGTGAAGTTCATGGGCACGAACCAGAAGAAGGAAGCCACCGCGAGCGGAGAGCTCGTACAGATTGAAAATGGTGTGACCACGCTCCTCGGATCGTTCTGAAGCCAGTGATGGCGAAGGAGGCCGAGGCCAGGGACGGCGTACTCGCCGAACGTGTATTCACGCATGGCCGAAAGGCCGACTGAGAAGCGAATGACAAACTCTGACAAGCGCGCCTCGTACGAGGCGCGCTGCCTTTCCACACTCGAAACCGCGCTGGACCGTACTCCGATGTACGAGCAGTGGCGGCACCTTGATCCCGGCCCGCGCGCGGAGATCGACGAGCGCTATGCGGCCCTCCCCGTGCTGACCAAGGACGCCATCCGCGCAGCCTTCCCCGCCGGCGTCGTGCCCCGGGGAAAGGACCTGCACGCCGCGCTTGCGGCCGGCGAGGTGAGTTTCGTCTCCACGAGCGGCACGGAGGACGAGGCGCTCACGAACATCTGGAACCAGGGATGGTGGGACGCCTCGGAACGCGCATCCTGGAGACTCAACGCCGTGGCCTCCCGCGCGGCCCGCGGATCGCACCCGGAGGCGCTCCTGGCCAGCGCCCTTTCCGTCGGACCCCGTACCGAGGGAAAGCCGCTGCCCCGGCGTGACCGCCGGCTGGGAAGGTTTCTCTTCCTGAACGAGTACGGCCGCGCGGAGGAATGGCCGGAAGGCCACGAGAAACGGATCCTTGCGGAGATCGCTGATTTCCAGCCCGCGATCCTGGAAGCCAATCCCTCACTCCTTGCCCGGGTCGCGAGGTACGCTGCGCGAACCGGCGCGGCCGTCTGGCAGCCTCCGCTCATCACGTTCACCTACGAGTTCACGTCCGCCCTGCACATGCGGGACATCAGGCGCGTGTTTGCCTCCCCCTGCGCCAGCTCGTACGGCTCCACGGAGGCGGGTTACGTGTTCATGGAGTGTGAGAGCGGCTGCCTTCATCAGAACACGGACTTCTGCCGGGTGGACCTCGTTCCGCTGGATGCCGGCGGGCCCCCGCCGGACTCGCCGGGCGGCATCGGCAGGCTCCTCGTCACGACGTTCGGCAACGAATGGTTCCCGCTCCTGCGCTTCCTGATCGGAGATATCGGGCGCCTGTCCCCGGGGCCGTGTCCCTGCGGCCGGACGTTCGGACTGACGCTTTCCGCCATCGAGGGGAGACTGAAGAGCCTGTGCGTGGCTGCTGACGGCAGGCTCGTGACGCATCGCGAGCTGGACTGCGCCCTTGCGCGGATCGACGGACTGGAGCAGTACCGGCTTCACCAGGAGTCACCGCGCCGCGTCCTGCTCGCCGTCGTTGCCGATCCCGGCCGCGGGGAGAAGGTGAGACGCGAGGCCGCTGCCACTGTCCGGAAGGTGCTGGGAAGTACGGTGGACGTCGCGGCAAGCGCGGTGAAGGAAATCGGCACCGAACGGTCCGGCAAGTTCCTGCTCGTGTCCCGAGCGTTCCCGGTGGAGGCTGCCTGTGCCTGAGTTCCCGATCTATCTGGTTGCGGGCGGCCGGGACAGCATGAAGCGGCGCGGCCCGGATCCCCTGCTCCGCGAGGCCCTGCAGGCATCCGGGGTCGAACGGCCGCGTGTTGCCTACGTCGGCGCGGCGTCCGGGGACAATCCCGCATTCCGCCTCATGATCGGCGCGATGCTGAAAAAGGCGGGCGCGGCGGCGGTTGCTCTTGCCCCGCTGTGCGGGAGGCGCGCGGACCCGGAAAAGGCGCGGGAGGTGCTCCGCGCCGCCGACGTCGTCTTCATGTCCGGCGGCGACGTGGGGGAAGGCATGGCCGTCCTCTCGGAAAAACGCATGAGCGCTTTCTTTCGGAAGCTCTTTCGCGAGGGGAAGCCGTTCGTCGGCGTCTCTGCCGGCAGCATCATGCTCGCCCGGGCGTGGGTCCGGTGGAAAGACCCGGCCGTGGAGTCCAGCGCCGAAGTCTTTCCCTGCCTCGGGCTTGCGCCCGTTCTCTGTGACACGCACGGTGAGGGCGATTCCTGGGAGGAGCTCCGCGCTCTCCTGGCCCTTTCACCGGCAGGCAGCATCGGGTATGGGATCGTTTCGGGCAGCGCGATTGTCTGCCGGAGCGGCGGAAAGGTCGAGGCGCGCGGCGGAGAAATCCATCGGTTTCGACGCAGGTCCACCGGCGTCGCCCAGATTGAGAGCCTCCGGCCGGCCTGAACCGCCCCACGGCCGCTTCAGCCGCTCACACTCCTACAGCCAGCCGCTCTCCCGGTACCACTCCGCCGTCTCGGTGATTCCCTGCTCCGTGCTGTAGGTCGGGCTGTAGCCCAGCTCCCGGCGCGCGCGTTCGTCCGAGACGACCCAGGAGCCGATGAGCGCTTCGATCTTGTCCTTGCTCAGGATCCCCGACTTTCCCGTTATCGCGGTGAGGAAGCCGGCCGCGCCGGCGATGGCGTGGATCACCGCCCGCGGAACGACCAGTCGCAGCGTCTTCTTCCCCAGGGCGCGCGCGATAAGGCAGCCGAACTCCAGCCACGAGCAGGGCTTCCCGTCCGTGAGGAAGTAGCTGCGAACGCCGGCCCGCACCCCTTCCACGACCTGGCAGATTGCCGCGGCCAGGTTCTTCACGTAGAGGACGCTGAACGAGGGAAGGGGACGCACGACGGGCTGGAAGCCCCTGCTCAGGAGCCGGAAGAGGATGGCCACGTCCTTGTCTCGAGGACCGTAGACGGCGGGCGGGCGGATGATCGTCACCGGGATTTCCCCGCTGACGCGCTCCGCGCATTGCTCAGCCATCATCTTGCTCTTTCCGTATGCAGTGAAGGGCTTCGGCTCGGCATCTTCCGTGAGGGGCGCGCCGCCGGGACTCGGGCCCATGGCTTCCGCGCTGCTGAAGAGCACGAATTGCCGGGGCGCGGGGCTCGAGGTCCGCATGGCCTCCAGGAGCTTTTCCGTGCCACCCACGTTCGCCCGGACGTACTCTTCGAAGCTCCCTGCTTTCGTCAGGCCCGCCAGGTGGATGACCACATCCTGGCGCTTCACGAGGCGGGAGAGCGCTTCCGTGGAGTCCATGGTTCCGTGCACGAAGCGCACGGGGAGTCCGGCAAAGATCTTCTCTTTCTCGGGATTTCGCGCAAGGCAGGTCACTTCGTGCCCTCTCGCTGCGAGGGCCTCGACGATGTGGCTCCCGATGAATCCTGTGCCTCCCGTGATCGCGATCTTCATGCCGACAAGCGACGCTACGGCTCCCCGGGCGCCACTGTCAAGGTGCACCCGCCGCTGTCACGAGGGCCCGCAGGAGGGAGCTCGCTCACCCGTTCTGGAGCCAGCCGCGGATCTCGTGCTCGACGTTGGGCGGCAGGCCGCCGCGGGCCAGCCGGGCAAGCGGCTCCAGGACGTGTTCTTCCCGAAGGCCGGCCGCTGCGGCTTTCCTGATTGACTGTTTGGTGAGGCGGAACAGAACGCCGACCTCCCGGCCCACCCTCTCGGAGAACCTTCCCAGCTCCGCTTCTGCGGCCGGTGACGGAGCGAAGAAGACGACCTCGAAGTTCGGCTGGACGATGACCCCCTGCCCGTCCTCCGGCACGCCGTCGCCGTCGACGCCCTCGTTGGGGAGTCCGAGCATGCGGCGTCCCACCGGCGTCAGCCGGAAACAGGCCGCGCCCTCCGGGGAGAGGCCGGCTTCCGCGCCCCCCAGGGAAAGGAGGCAGCGGCCCAGGAAGACGCCGAGAAACGACTTCCACAGCTCTTCCAGCGCTTCCTCCGTCGCGGCCGCCGGAGGAGCGCCGGGGCCGGAGGGGTCCTGGCCCGATGCCTGGCTCGCCACGGCAAGGGGACTGCCCATGGCCGCCTGGTACTCGGCAAAATCCCTGAACCTGATGAAGGACGAAAGGGGGACCGACGAGAAGGCCTGGACGAGCCACGGCATGATCTGTTCCCGCGCTCCCTCGGAGGACGTCCAGTCTTCCTCCAGCAGGTCGAACAGGCGGGAGGGGCCGGAGGCTCCTTCGCTCAGGAACCGGAGGACCGGCTCCCGGCGGGCATCCAGCGGACGGTCCAGCCAGTCCCCCGAGGAAAACAACGGAACAAGCACGGCGGAGCCCCGCGCCATGCCCCGCTGCGCCGCCTCGGGCCCGAGCAGTCCGCCGACGCGCAGCGCCTGCAGGGCGAGCGTGATGCGCGCCTCCATGGTCAGCCCCGTGAAGCTCTCCAGCCACTCGGGCACGCTGAGGAGCGCGGCGGATGTCTCTTCCACGAACTTGGCGAACGGCTTGTCGTCCCCGCGGCGCAGCGGGACCGGTTCAACCCGCGCTGCCAGGAGGATCGTCGTCATGTCCTCTATGAGGAAGGGGTGGGAGAAGGTGCGCGCCGCAGCCAGGGGCTCCGGCGCCAGCACCACTGCCATGCGGCGAAGGCGCCTCACCGCCGCCGGCCAGACGCCGATGATCGGCTCGAGGTCGCTGCGCCGCAGGCAGAGAAAGAAGACCGCCCTCTGGACGCCGACGCGGATCCCGGCGGCAAGCTCATCCTCTTCCGTCCGGGGAAAGTAGTCAGCCAGGTCCCGCACGGTCACCCGCTCGCGCCGGTCACGGAAGAAGCGCAGCAGAGCGCGCGCGGCGGCCAGTCCGTCCGCGTCCTGCGGCGGGCCTGCCCGCTCCAGCGCGGCGCCCAGCCATTCCACGGAGGACACGAACCCCGCGATCCGCGGGAGGTCGTTGGGGAGCAGGGCGAGGGACTCGTGGAGGTGCGACCGCTCGCGCGCGCTGTAGTGGTCTGCCATGTAGCCGCAC
>DATKLM010000143.1:0-15299 GCA_035542415.1 Spirochaetia bacterium | reverse complement strand
TGCCCCCGTACACGTCGACGGTGGAGAGGACCTCGTCACCGGGACGCAGCAGGTCCAGAACGGCCGCCGTTGCAGCGGAGCCCGAGGCGAAACACAACCCGTAGCGGCCGCCTTCCGCCGCGGCCACTGCCCCCTCCAGGGACTTCCTGCTCGGGTTCCCCGTGCGGCCGTACTCCCATCCTCCCCGTGGCTTTTCAACGCCATCCTGCTTGAACGTGGAGACCATGGTGATGGGCACGGTGACCGCCCCGGTCACCGGGTCGGGTTCCTGCGATTCGTGGATGTAGCGGGTGGCGGGCCTCATGCGCTCCTCCTCGAGGCGTAGAAGTCAATGAGGTCGATCCTCGTGAGCACGGACCGCGGCACCCCGTTCTCCGCGGCGATCAACGCGCTGGCGCCGGAGAGGAGCAGCCGGTACGCCTCCGAGATATCGGTGTCCATGTCGATCGTGGGAAGCGGCTTTCCCATGAGCGGCCCCACGTGCTGGTTCTCCGGTGTCACGCCGTCGAAGACCAGGGTGAGGAGCGTCGCCTCCTGAAGGCTGCCCACCGAGCGGTTGCCCTCGATCACCGGAATCTGGGAGATGTTGAACCTGTGAAAAAGGTCGATGGCGGATTGCAGCGTATCCTCCGGTGAAACGGAAACGATTGGCGGCAGCTCTTTCTTTTTGCCCAGAACGTTTCTCACCGTGGCCTTTTCCCGCACGTTCCCTTCCCAGTACCCGTTCTCCTGCATCCAGCGGTCGGAGAAGATCTTGGACAGGTAATTCCGGCCGGTATCAGGCAGGACCACCACGATCCTGCGAGGTTCGCTGAGGCGGCGCGCGTACACAAGGGCGGCAGCCATGGCAGTGCCGGCGGAGCCTCCCGCGAGCAGCCCCTCTTCCCGCGCGAGCCGACGCGCCGTGTTGAACGAATCACGGTCGCTCACGCGCACCATCTCGTCCACGATCTGCCGGTCGAACGTGCGGGGGATGAAGTCCTCTCCGATTCCCTCCACCTTGTACGATCGGGGCGAGTCACCCGACAGGATAGATCCCTCGGGGTCGGCGCCCACGACGACGAGACGCGGATTCTTCTCCTTCAGGAAGCGCGCGGTTCCCGAGATCGTCCCTCCCGTTCCCATGCCGGCCACCAGCACATCGACCTTCCCTCCCGAGTCTTCCCAGATCTCCGGACCGGTGCTGAGGTAGTGGGCACGTGGATTGTTGGGGTTGGCGAACTGGTTGGGACGGTACGCCCCGGGGATTTCCCCGCTGAGCCGGTCCGCCACGCCGTTGTAGCTCTCCGGCGAATCCGGCCGCACGGATGTCGGCGTGATGACGACCTCCGCCCCGTAGGCCCGGAGCAGGCTGATCTTGTCCTCACTCATCTTGTCCGGCATGACGAAGATGCAGCGATATCCCTTGACTGCCGCCGCCAGGGCCAGGCCCACACCCGTGTTCCCCGCGGTTGCTTCAACGATCACCCCTCCGGGCTTGAGGAGCCCTTCCTTTTCCGCCGCCTCGATCATCTTGACCGCAACACGGTCCTTGACGCTGCCGCCTGGATTCATGTATTCGACTTTGCCGAAAAACGAAGCCTTCAGACCTGCTCCGATTCTCTGCAGCCTCACCAGCGGCGTTCTCCCAATGGCTTCAAGAATGCTTTCCTTCACCCCGGACATTTCGGCGACTCCTATGCGCGGAAATAATTACTACCAATCCTGTAGAAAAACTATGCTATTATCTTGACAGGCAGGTATTCTATCTGATAAAGACTACTAATTCAATAGCTTTTGTAGTGAATCTGTCACTACGGAAAAGGAGAGTCAGATGAGTTACAGGTTCGAAACACTGGCGCTTCACGGTGGACAGGCCGTCGACCCGACGACCACGGCACGGGGGGTGCCGGTCTACCGCACGAGCTCCTACGTGTTTCCGTCCACGGAAAGGGCGGCAAATCTGTTCGCCCTGAAAGAGCTGGGCAACATCTACAGCCGGATCATGAACCCCACGCAGGACGTCCTGGAGCAGAGGGTATCGCTCCTGGAGGGCGGGGCGGCCTCCGTGGCCTTCGCTTCCGGCACCGCGGCGATCTTCAATACCATCATCGCGATCATGAGCGCGGGTGATGAGATCGTCTCTGCCAACAACCTCTACGGCGGCACCTACACGATGTTCGACGCCATTCTGCCCACGCTCGGGATCACGGTGAAGTTCGTCAAGCACGACGATCCGAAGAACTTCGAGAACGCGATCACCCCGAAGACCCGGGCCCTCTTCATCGAGACCATCGGCAACCCGGTCCTCGACGTCACCGACATCGCGGAGGTGGCCAAGGTTGCGCACAAAAACGGGCTGCCCCTCATCGTGGACGCCACGTTCACGACGCCGTATCTGCTGAAATCCATCGAGCACGGCGCTGACATCGTCGTCAACTCTCTCACCAAGTGGATGGGAGGGCACGGCACCGCCATCGGCGGCATCGTCACGGACTCCGCGCGCTTCGACTGGAAGAAGGAGAAGAAGTTCAAGCTCTTCAACGAGCCGGATCCCAACTATCACGGCCTGAGGTGGGCGCACGATCTTCCCGACGCCCTTGCCCCCGTTGCATTCGCGCTGCGTCTTCGCACCGTGCCGCTCCGTAACCTCGGAGCATGCACGTCTCCGGACAACGCGTGGATCTTTATCCAGGGCATCGAGTCCCTGCCGGTGCGCATGGAGCGGCACTCGACCAACGCGCTGGCCGTCGCTCAATGGCTGAAGAAGAACCCGAAGGTGGAGTGGCTGAGGTACCCCGGGCTCCCCGATGATCCCACGTATCCCGTGGCCAGCAAGTATCTGAAGAAGGGATTCGGCGGCATGGTCGTGTTCGGCATCAAGGGCGGCAAGGCAGCGGGAGAGAAGTTCATCAACAGCCTGAAGCTGTTCTCCCACCTGGCGAATGTCGGAGACGCCAAGAGCCTCGCGCTGCACCCGGCGAGCACGTCGCACTCCCAGCTCTCCGAGGAGCAGCAGAGGGAAGGCGGGCTGACGCCCGAGCTCGTTCGTCTTTCCATCGGGCTCGAGCACGTGGACGATATCAAAGAGGACATTGAGCAGGCTCTCAGGGCATCGTAAGGCGTTGCGGGCGGGGGGCGGCCGGAAGAACCGGCCGCCCTTTTGACGGAGGAAAAAGAACGAATGAACATCAGGGAAAGCATCCTGGATCTCGTCGGCGGCACTCCCCTGGTCAGGCTGAACAGGATCACCGACGGCGCGGCGGGCAGGGTGGTCGCGAAGCTCGAATCTCACAATCCCCTGGCCAGCGTCAAGGACAGGATCGCGCTGGCCATGATCGAGGACGCGGAAAAGAGGGGGCTCCTCAAGAAGGGAAGCGTCATCGTGGAGCCCACCAGCGGCAACACGGGCATCGGGCTCGCCTACGTGGCCGCCGTGAAAGGGTACCGCTGCATCCTGACCATGCCGGAGAGCATGAGCGTGGAGCGGCGCAAGCTCCTGAAGGTCCTCGGGGCGGAGGTGGTGCTCACCCCGGCGCCCCGCGGCATGGGCGGCGCCATCGAGAAGGCGCGGGAGATCCTGGACTCCACGCCGGATTCGTTCATGCCCCAGCAGTTCGAGAATCCCGCGAATCCGGAGGTTCACCGCAAGACCACGGCAGAGGAGATCTGGAAGGACACCGACGGGACGGTGGACATCCTCGTGAGCGGGGTGGGCACGGGCGGGACCATCACCGGCGTGTCGGAGTTCATCAAGAAGCGGAAGAAGGATTTTCGCGCCATCGCCGTGGAGCCGTCCAAGTCCCCCGTGCTCTCCGGCGGAAGCCCGTCCCCGCACCGGATCCAGGGCATCGGCGCGGGATTCGTTCCCGCCGTGTACAACAAGAACGTTGTCGACGAGATCATCAAGGTCGATGACGAGGACGCCGGAAAAACCGCGCGCAGGCTGGCCAAGGAGGAGGGGATCCTCGTGGGTATCTCTTCGGGAGCGGCGGCCTGGGCGGCCATCGAGGTGGCAAAGCGACCGGAGAATGCGGGCAAGCTGATCGTCGTCGTGCTTCCCGACACCGGGGAGCGCTACCTCAGCACCTGGCTCTTCGAGGACGGCGCCTGATCCATGCCGTTTCAGATGTCCACCCGGGGCCGCTATGGCGTGCGGCTCATGGTGGCCCTGGCGCTCAAGTACGGCAGCGGCATCAGCCTCTTGCGTGAGATCTCCCTCCGGGAAGGGATCTCCAACAAGTATCTCGGGCAGATCATCATCCCGCTCAAGGCGGCAGGGCTCGTTGTGTCCCAGCGCGGGTCCCATGGCGGGTATTCCCTCGCGCGGCCCCCGGAGGATATAACGGTACGCGACGTCGTGGAGGCAATCGAGGGCCGCATAGCGCCGGCCCCCTGCGCGGGGGAGGCGTCGTCGGACCCGGAGTGCTTCGAGAGCCCCACGGCCTGCGAACGCGCCACGACCTGCGTGGTCGCCGGCGTGTGGAAGAAGCTGCAGGCGGACATCGGCGGCTCGCTCGCCTCCTTCACTCTGGGCAGCCTGGCGCGCCAGGCGCGTGAGCTGAAGGAGAGCTCCGCGGACTACGTGATCTGAAGGAGTGTCCCGCTCCATGAAGCGGATTATCGTGGGCCTGAGCGGCGGAGTGGATTCCTCCGTGGCGGCCCTTCTTCTCAAGCGCGCCGGTCACGAGCTGATGGGCGTCACCATGACCACGTATTCCGGCTCCAGCGCCGCGGTCCCCGGCGTGGATTCCTGCTACGGCCCGGGGGAGGCCGCGGACGTGGCTGATGCGCAGGCCGTGTGCGGGATTCTCGACATCCCGTATCGCACCATCGACCTTCGGCGCGAGTTCCGGTCTTTCGTCCTGGACTATGCGCGCTCGGAATACCTGGCCGGCCGCACGCCCAATCCGTGCGTGCGCTGCAATCAGCTCGTCAAGTTCGGTCTTCTCGCGGACAGGCTGTCGCGGGAGGTCGGCGTGGAGTTCGACGCCTTTGCCACGGGGCACTACTGCAGCGTCTTCCGCTCGGAGGAGACCGGGCGCTACGGGCTTCGGAAGGCCGCCGACCTCACCAAGGACCAGTCCTACTTCCTCTGCATGCTCTCCCAGGATCAGCTTGCCCGGGTGGTTTTTCCCCTGGGAGATCTCGTCAAGGAAGAGGTCCGCGGGATCGCCCGGGAGGCCGGCTTCACGAACCACGACCGTCCGGAGAGCCAGGACTTCACGGCCGGCGGTTACCGCGAGATCCTGGAAGGCGATGAGAGTGAAGGCCCCATCCGGGACGACAAGGGAAACGTCATCGGCTCCCACCGGGGAATCTGGGGCTACACCATCGGACAGCGCAAGGGCCTCGGAGTGGGGGGCGGGGCACCCCTGTACGTGACGGACATCGACGCGCGGACCAACACCATCGTGGCAGGACCGGAATCCGCGCTGTACCGCAGCTCTCTTCTTGCGCGCGGCGTGAACTGGGTGAGCCGGGAAGCGCCCCGCGGGCCGCTCCGCGTCGGGGCCAGGATCCGGTACCGCAACCCGGAGGCGCCCGCCATCGTCACTCCGCTGGATGATGGAGCTGTCCGGGTGGATTTCGACGAGCCGCAGCGCGCCATTGCCCGGGGCCAGATGGTGGTGTTCTACGACGGAGACATCCTCCTGGGCGGCGGCCCCATCTCCGAGTAGGAATGGACCGCGCTGGACACCGCTCCTCGCCGTCGCTACACTCGCCCCATATCGGAGGACAGCGCATGGCCGAGAAACGGCTTCCTTTCACGAGGGAGAAGATCGAGGAGATCCTCAGAACCCATCCGACGCCTTTCCACATCTATGACGAAAAAGGCATCCGGGAGAATGCCCGCGCCCTGAAGAAGGCCTTTTCCTGGGCGGAAGGCTTCCGCGAGTTCTTCGCCGTGAAGGCGCTGCCCAATCCGTACATCCTTTCCATCATGAAGGAGGAGGGATTCGGCGCTGACTGCAGCTCCCTGGCCGAGCTGATCATGGCGGACCGCGTGGGGCTGCGCGGGGAGTTCGTGATGTTCACCTCCAACGACACGCCGGCAGCGGAATACGAGGAAGCGCGACGCATCGGGGCCGTCGTGAACCTGGACGACATCAGCCACATCGACTTCCTTGCCGCCCACGGCGGCATCCCCGAGCTGATCAGCTTCCGCTACAACCCCGGCCCGCTGAAGGGCGGCAACGCGATCATCGGGACCCCCGAGCAGGCCAAGTACGGATGCACGCGCGACCAGCTCTTCCAGGCGTATCGACGGACCCGGGAGATGGGCGCCCGGCGATTCGGCCTGCACGCCATGATCGCCTCCAACGAGCTCAGCCTCGACTACCACATCGACACCGCGCGCATGCTGTTCGACCTGGCTGCCGACCTGTCCAGGGAGCTGGGGATCCGGTTCGAGTTCGTCAACGTGGGCGGAGGCTTCGGCATCCCGTACCGGCCCGAGCAGACCGCCATCGACTGGAACGCGCTGTCCCGGGGGATCCGCGGCGCGTACGAGACGCAGGTCAGGGCGCGCGGCCTTCATCCGCTCAAGATCTACATGGAATGCGGCCGGGCGATGACGGGGCCGTACGGGTGGCTCGTGAGCCGGGTCCTTCATCTCAAGCACACGTACAAGGACTACGTCGGGCTGGACGCCTCCATGGCCAACCTGATGAGACCCGCGATCTACGGCGCCTACCACCACATCAGCGTGCTCGGCAAGGAGACGGCCTCAGCAGACTGCGTCTACGATGTCACCGGCTCTCTCTGTGAGAACAACGACAAGTTCGCCATAGACCGCGCGCTTCCCCGCATCGATGAGGGGGATGTCGTCGTGATCCACGACACCGGGGCGCACGGATGGGCCATGGGCTTCAACTACAACGGGAAGCTGCGCTCCGCGGAGCTGCTCCTTCAGCCGGACGGGTCCGTGCGGCGCATCCGCCGCGCCGAGACCACGGACGACTACTTCGCGACGGTGGAGTTTCCCCGGGAGCCCGCACGGACGTGAGCGCCGCGCCGCGGTCGCGACCAGGGCTCGCAGCGGTCCTGTGGTCCGTCGCCGGCCTCGCGGCGGCCGCGGCAGGGCTCGGTCTCTGGGCGTCGCTGTTTCACCGGCCGCTGCCGGAGGCCCTTGCCTCGCTGCAGGGGACGGAGCGCGTCGCCGTCACGACCTCGCCTTGGGGGGTTTTTCAGCCGAGGACCGGCAAGCCCAGGATCGGCCTCGTCCTCTACCCGGCAAGCCGCGTTGACTGGCGATCGTACGCTCCCGCGGCGCTTGCCATGGCGCGGCAGGGAATCCTCGTCGTGGTCGTTCCCATGCCGTTCAACATCGCGGCTCTTGATCCGGACCGGGCGAAGGACGTCGTGAAAAGCTTCAAAGGGATCCGGCTCTGGGCCATCGCGGGCCACGCGGAGGGCGGGGCTATTGCCGCGCGATTCGCCGCGCGCAACCCCTCGCTGGTGAGGGCGCTCGTGCTCTGGGCCGCTCGCCCGGCAGCGGGAGACAATCTTTCCGCGTCACGGCTCGCCGTCCTCTCCGTGAGCGCAAGCCGTGACGGGATCGTCACGCCGCTCGTCGTGCGGGGGTCCGCATGGCTCCTGCCGGCGGCCACGCGCTGGGTGACCATCGAAGGCGGCAACCACGCGCAGTTCGGATCCTACGGAGCGCAGTGGAGAGACGGCGCGCCGCTCATCTCCCGCGAGCAGCAGCAGGAGAAGGCTGTCCGCGCGACGGTGGAGATGCTGAAGGCCCTTCCGATGTGAAGCCGCTTCCCTTGCCGCTGCGCTACAGCGCAGCAGCGACCAGATCCCCGATCTGGCTCGTCGTGTACCCCATCTTCCCCGCGGCCATGCTCTTCATTGTGGCGATGACGGACATCACCGACTTCTCCACCGCGGCGGCGGCCTTGGGCTGGCCGACCTGCTCCAGGAGCATGGCTCCCGCGAGGATCGTGGCAACGGGGTTGATCGCGTTCTGGCCCGTGTACTTCGGCGCCGACCCCCCGATGGGCTCGAACATCGAGACGCCCGCCGGATTGATGTTGCCCCCGGCGGCGACGCCCATCCCGCCCTGGATGATGGCGCCGAGGTCCGTGATGATGTCGCCGAACATGTTCTCCGTGACGATCACGTCGAACCACTCGGGGTTCTTCACCATCCACATGGTCGTGGCGTCGATGTGCGCGTAGTCCGGGGTGATGTCCGGGTACTCCTTCGCGACCTCCATGAAAGTCCGATACCAGAGGTCCTGCGCGTACGTGAGCACGTTCGTCTTCCCCGAGAGGGTGAGTTTCCTTTTGGCGTTCCGTCGGCGCGCCAGGTCGAACGCGTAGCGCACGCAGCGTTCCACACCCTTTCTGGTGTACACCATCTCCTGGATGGCTACTTCGTCCGGCGTGCCTTTCTTGAGAAAGCCGCCGGCCCCGATGTAGAGGCCTTCCACGTTTTCCCGAACGATCACGAAATCGATATCGGACGGCCCCTTGTGTGCCAGGGGTGTCTCCACGTTCGGATACAGCTTCACCGGCCGCAGGTTGATGTACTGGTCCAGCTCGAAGCGCAGGCGCAGGAGGATCCCCTGCTCCAGTATGCCGGGCTTCACCTCCGGGTGCCCGATGGCCCCCAGCAGGATGGCGTCGAAGCCGCGCAGCTCCTGCACGGCGCCCTCCGGGAGGGTCTCCCCGGTCTTCAGGTAGCGATCCCCGCCCCAGTCGAACTGAGTGAACTCCAGCGGAAAAGAGAACGACTTCGATGCCTTCGTGAGGACCTTGATGCCTTCACGGATGACCTCGGGCCCGGTCCCGTCTCCCGGAATGACTGCGACTTTCGCCATGCCTACATCCCCATGAGCTTGCGCGTGACCGCCTGGTCCAGCCGCGCGATCTGAAGGCCGGTCCCGTTGACCTTGTCGTAGTCCACGCTGGTCTTCAGGATCTCCCCGGTGTCGCCGTGTTGGAGGGTCTTTGCGATGGCCGGATCCTTGTCCCAGAGTCCCGCCATCATCCTGGTCAGCTCCGGATCCGCGGCGAGGTCATGCGCCTTCTTCTCCGCCATGCGGTAGTTCTCAACGTTCTGGCGGATGAAGTCCATGCGGATGCGCGTGCTGTTTTCCTTCCCGGGCGCCGTGTCGGTGCGCAGGATGTGATTGTCGTACTCGATATGTCCCTGCCAGTCCATGCGGTCCAGGAGCCACAGCACGGCGACCATTTCCTTGATCCCGTCCATGCCGACGAGCATGGGAAGGTCGTTGTCGAACTGGTTCGGCTTCTGGTTGCCGACGTGGAGGAAGAACAGCTTCTTCGCGTGCACGGCCATGGCAACGGCGACTTCCGCGCTGAGGCCGGTCATCCCTTCGTGCTGGAGGACTTCGGGATTGACGCCCCAGAACCCCGGGTCGTTCAGCATGGCGATGAGCCCGAGGGCGTGCCCCGTGGTGGGCACGTACATCTCCCCGCGCGGCTCGTTGGGCTTGGGCTCGATGGTGCCGTGCCGAAGGGTTCCATTCTGCTCCTTGGCGTACCGCTCGGCGAGGTTGAGGCCTTCGATGAGATAGCGGAACGTCCGCTCCCAGGGAACGGAGAACTGGCACTCGAACCCGTCCCGGGCCACCCAGTAGGTCAGGTACTCCGCGCCGAGGTAGTTCCCGATGCGGATGGTCCGCATGACCTTGCGGGCGGCAAGGAGCCGGACCTCGGGGTTGGGGTTCGTGAGACCGCCGTTCCTGAACACGGGATTGCCGTGGAGGCTGCACGTTGCCATCATGAACTTCAGCTCCGCCGCTTCCAGCTTCTCCTTGATCGTCGCGAGCGTCCTGGAGACGGCGCTCGAAGGATCCAGGTCGTCCTCGGGGTGCTTCGGGTCCCAGGGCACCAGGTCATCGTCGTGCGCGGAGGTATAGTCGATCAGCTTTTCTTCTTTGGCCTTGCACAGGATGTCACAGACCTCCACGGAAGAGATCCGGTCCATGATCGCCGGCCCGAACGGGTCGCCGACGGGGTTCGATACGCACCAGAAAGGCATCGACAGCTTTCTGTTCTTCATCGCGTTGTCTCTCCTTCTTTCAGATCGGGTTCACATCGTTCACAGGCATTGGAGTCGAGGAACAGGATTCGCGTCGCGGACAGCGGCCGCCCGCATTGCGCGCAGTGACGTCGGTAGGGGAAGATGGCGCTCTTCTGCCAGACCAGCACGACGAGCGCCGCAAAGCCGACGGGAACGAGGTAGAGGTCGTCCATACGGAAGCGGGCCAGCCCGTACGCCAGGGCCCAAACCCCGATGAGCACGAGGGTGAGCCACAGGCTTGCGGTACGCTTGCGGGTGCCCCTCTCCTGCCAGCGGCGCTGGAACAGGTGATATACCCACACAGCGACGATGGGAATGAGGAGGATGCGAAGCGTGAGAACGGTTGCGGGGTGCGTCACGAGCTCTCCGTAGGGTGCCCAGTGTAATTGGCGGCCGTCGCGGGGTCAAGGCGGGTCGAGCACGGTACTCCGTGCGGGAGGTCGTGATATCCTCCCTTCCATGCAATCCCCGTCGAACGCGGTGAAGGTCACCGTCAATGGCGGCGCGCGCACCGTGCAGGTCCCGCTCGGCAGGCCCCTTCTCTACGGCCTCATGGCGGAAGGGATGTTCATTCCCTCCGGGTGCGGCGGCAGGGGAAACTGCGGCCAGTGCAAGGTCCGGGTCATGGGCCGTGAGCTGCCCTACGCGCCTGCCGAGCTGCCGCTTGTAGCGGAGCCGGACCGTCAGCGAGGGACCCACCTCTCCTGCCAGGTGGTCGCGGCGGAAAACCTGTCCATCGAGATTCCTCCAGATCACCTGACCGCGCGCCAGTACGAAGCGGAGGCTGTGAAGGTGCAGGCGCTCACGGCGGACATCTTCAGGATCGATTTGAAGGTGAGCGGGGCCAGCCTCGACTTCATTGCCGGGCAGTACGTCCAGGTTTTCATCCCGGGAACGGAAAACTCGCCCGAGCCGAAATACCGCGCGTACTCGATTGCCTCGGCTCCATCGGCGAAGCGCCTTCTCACGCTGATCGTGCGCCGGGAACCGGAAGGCACCGTGTCCCCCTATCTCTGCGGGCGCCTCGCACCGGGGGACCGGCTGCCAATCCGCGGGCCGTTCGGCGAGTTCCGCCTGCACTACGGCCCCAGAGAGATGGTGCTCGTTGCGGGCGGATCCGGCATGGCTCCGATCAGGAGCCTGCTCCTCTCCATGGCAGAGGCCGGGATCCGTCGACCGGCCACGTACTACTTCACGGCGCGGACTGAACGGGACCTGTTCATGGTGGCGGAGATGCGGGAGCTGGAGCGGCGCATGCCGGACTTCCGATTCGTGCCATCCCTGTCGAACCCGCTCCCGGGAGAGCCGTGGCAGGGGGAAAAGGGCGGAATCACCTCGGTCCTGGCCCGGAGGCTCGGGGCCCTGGACCGGCACGAGGCGTACCTCTGCGGGAGCGCCGGCATGATCGACGCGGCCATCAGCGTCCTTCGGTCCAAGGGCCTGCCGGAGGAGCTCATTTTCTTCGACAAGTTTTTGTGAAAATGCTATACCTTATACTCGTCAACGTTCACGCGTTCGGACGGTCATCACAGCCGAACGGCGCGTCGTGCGCCGCCGGCGGGACAGGAAGGAGCAAGGCATGGCTGTACATCTGTATCTGTCTATGATTCCCGAAGCGCTGATCGCCTCGATGCTGCCTCCCATGGAGTTCGGCATCTACTACGCCGTGGGCACGGAAAAGAAGTCCCGGGGCCAGGCGCAGTTCTTCAGCGTCCAGCGGAACTTTTCAAGCGACTATTTCCCGATGTCGGAGATCGAGAGCCGCTGCGTGCCGCACCCCAACGGGGAGCCCAAGCACTCCGTGTATCTCTCCGTCTACCGGGTCCTGGAACATGTCCCCCTCGACGCCATCGGCAACCTGTACCTTGCCACGCGGGACGGCCGCGTGCTGGAGATCGCCCCGACGCGGGACATCCCCCCGTTCCCCAAAGAGTACCGCATGTACCAGGAGATCTGCCCGGTGACCCCGCGCGTCGTGAGCAGGCTTGACCCGCGGGAGTTCGCCGCCTTCATGACGGACAGCAGGCGCAGCATCCACGTGCCCATGATCTTTTTCGCCGAGCTGCAGCTCGGTGAGCTTGCCGGCAACCCGGAGGCCGGCAGCACGCGGAACCTCCCGTACAGCTCCATCGAGCACCTGCGCGCCTGCGTGACGGAGCTGCGCACCGCTCCGGAGAAAGGGACCAAGACGGTGGACCGGATTCCGCCGGTGGACTTCCCCTACCGCATGGTCGAAAACGGGTTTTTCCTGGGCAACGGGAAGGATCTCCTCTATTACCCCATGCCCACGGAGAGAGAGCTGCAGACCACCCACTACGTGTGGTGGCGCTCAGCGTCCCTGTAGGAGGCGGGAAGAAGGTCCGGGGGGAAACGGCGTGCCGGGAGCTCTCCCATGAGAGAGGAACTGGCCCTGTTCGGCGGACCGAAGACGGCACGAGATCCCTTTCCCCCCTGGCCTCTTTTTTCCCAAAAGACCATCGCTGATGCCGTGGAGCCGCTTCGAACCGGCAGGGTAGGATACTGGTCCGGTCCGCGCGGCAGGGAGTTCGAAACGCGCTGGGCGCAGTGGATCGGCGCCCGGCGGGCCGTCACCTGCGCCAGCGGAACCGCCGCGCTGCACATCGCGCTCCTGTCCCTGGGCGTGGGCCCGGGAGACGAGGTCATCGTCCCTTCTCACACCTTCGCCTCCACATCTCTGGCCGTCGTGCATGCCGGCGCGGTGCCGGTGTTCTGTGACGTCGTGGAAGACGGCACGATCGATCCCCGGGGAATCGAGCCCCTCGTCACCGCGCGCACGCGGGGGGTGGTGGCTGTTCACCTGTACGGCGCGGTGTGCGCCATGGACAGGATCGCAGAGGCAGCGGCGCGTCATTCTCTGGCCGTGGTGGAGGACTGCGCCCAGTGCGTGGGCGGCGAGTTCAAGGGCAGGAAGGCGGGAACGCTCGGGCGAGCGGGCTGCTTCAGCTTCTCCCAGGGCAAGCACGTGTGCTCGGGCGGTGAGGGCGGCATGGTGGTCACGGATTCGGATGAGCTGGCGGACGCCTGCGCGTCCCTGCGGGACTACGGGAGAGAGCAGGACCCGGCGGGCAGCGGCGACGGCGCGCCGGCAGCCCATGTCCGCGTGGGCTACAACTATCGCATGACGGAGATCCAGGCCGCCGTCGGGCTCGGGGAGCTGGAGAGGGTGGACACCTGGAACCTGCCGCGCCGGCGCGGCTACGCCAGGGCGTACGACCACGCGTTCGGCCAGCTCTACGAGGTGAAGTCGGTGCCGTTCACCTCGACGGACCGGTGGAACGCGTACTGGAAGTATCCCCTTCAGGTGGACCTCTCCCGGCTGGCCTGCAACGGCGAAGAGCTTCGCCGCGCCCTTGCCGCGGAGGGAATCCCCGAATGCGGGATCCAGTGGCCGGAGTCATACCACGAACCTGCCCTTGCGCGATGGGCCGGCGGCAGCTGCCCGGTGGCGGAGGCGCTGCGGGCGCGGACCGTGATCCTCGGCCTTGCGCCGAGCTGGGAAAAGACGCACATCGACCTGTGCATCGCCGCGGTGAAGAAGGTCCTTCGCGTCTACAAACGGTAGACAAACGGTAGATCCGGGGAGGCAAAGCGTGATCGTCCGAGGAGTGGAGATCGAAGTGTCGCGCCTGTCCGCTGCTGACGCCGGCACGGAGATGGCAATCGAGGGAACGGATCCCGCGGCCGCCTCCCGGGGCCCGGCAACGGAACAGACTGTTCGTGACGCGTTTGCGCGCGGTCTCCTGGAGGCCCAGGTACGCCACTTCACCTCGGTGGCCCTGGGGGCGGCGGAGGCCGGCCGCGGCGAGCTGACGTTCATCGCTGCCGCCAAGATCATGGTGCAGGAGGCCATCAGGGTGGCCCGGGACGGCGCCTCGGCCCTCAGGCGAATCGTCCTGTGCTGTCCGGATGAAGACGGGTTTGACGTCTTTTCCCGGACCGTCACCGGGTATGTGAGTCACTTCCTCAACGTTCTGCTCTGGGGACCCTTCTCCACCGTTGATGCCATCATCGAGGTGAGCTCAGGGATCGTCCTGGTCCAGAGGAAGAACCCGCCGCTGGGCTTCGCGCTCCCCGGGGGATTCGTGGACTACGGGGAGAGCCTGGAGCAGGCGGTGTGCCGGGAAGCGAAGGAGGAAACGTCCCTGGACCTCCTGGACCTGGAGCAGTTTCACACCTACTCCGAGCCGGGCAGAGATCCCCGGTTCCACACCATCACCACGGTCTTCACGGCGCGCGCGGAGGGAACGCCTCGCGCGGGTGATGACGCGGCGTCGATCCGCACGATCACCGCTTCGGAGATTCCCGACGTCCGCTTCGCCTTCGACCATCGCCGCGTGCTGGATGACTACCTGGCTCGAAAGGCCGGCCGCACGCCAGCGCGCGGCAGGCGGGATTGATCCCCAGGCGCGTGAGGGGGAAATCGTAGCGCGCGGGGTCTGCCGGGCTCGCCTCGGCGAACCTCCGCGTGATCTCGACGGCCGTCCTCAGGTCGGCCTGCCTCCGGGACGTGAGGCCAATGCCGGTGGAAATCCGAAACAGGTGCGTATCCAGCGGCACGACGAGCTTCGCCTGAAGGGGAAGCGTCCACGGACCCGGGTCAACGGCGTCCCGGCGGATCATCCAGCGCAGGTACAGGTTGAGCCTCTTGCATGCGCTGCCGTCCTCCGGCGAGGAGAGGAGGCTCGGGCACGCCTCGGCGCCGCCGCACAGCGAGCGAAGCTTCTCCACGAACGCGGCGAGCGCGGGCAGGACCGTTTCCTGATCCGGGGCAGCTCCCTGGGCAAAGAGCTTTTCCAGGGACCCGTGAGCCTCGACAGCTCTTTTCACACCGATGAGAAGCGATGACATCTGGCTCGATGGTGTGAAGCGATGGACGAACCCCTCCAGGCGCGCGCGGATCTCTCTCTCCGCCATCCCTTCGAGGGCTGCCCGGGGCGACCTGTCCGCCGAGGTCCCTCCAGCCACCCCAAGGGCGGTGAGCACGTTCCCGATGCTTGCGAGAATCTGCGTCACCCGGCCATAGGCGAGAGTTGCGGCGACAAGGCCGACCAGTTCCTGGTCCAGCGGATCATCGAAAGGGTAGAGGACCTCCAGGGGATCAGGATGGACGTATTCCCTCGTGTTGAACCGGTTGTAGAGGGCTTCGAGGTTCTTTCTGAGCGTGGCTGCCGGAGGGGTCAGCCGCCGAGCACCCGTACGTATCCCTCGATCTTCTCGATGCGGCGCGCGAGCTCGGC
>DATKLM010000142.1:0-14316 GCA_035542415.1 Spirochaetia bacterium | reverse complement strand
GGATCGTCTTGAGGGTCCGGGGCTGCCAGTAGTAGGGCCCCGCGAACTCGAAAAACGACGCGGTGTTGAACAGGAATGCTCCGCAGAAGACCCCCGCCAGAAACAGGGTTGCCAGGGTTCTTCGGGCAACCAGGAAGAGATAGCCCGCGATGACGATGGAAAGGATGAGCGCGGCCAGCCGTATGATGGAAAGAGAATCGAGGTTCAGCCAATCCGGCGGGAGCATGATCGCCGCCTCCTCCAATGGGGGAACCATCAGAGCCTGACGTGCTGCTGTACAGCCCTCCACTATACACTATTGCGGCGCGGTGTGCCATCGTGAGAGATCCACGGTGCAAGAATTCCTTCAACGACGCCGATCATGCAGGAGCCAGACACGCTGGGCCTGGCTCTTGCCGCGGATGCTGACGAAGAAGGGCCCCCGGAACCGGAAGAGGCTCCCGACCTCCCGCCGGGCAGCATCGCTCACGACGATCCGGGAGCCCTTGGCCATGCCGCACAACCGGCTTGCCAGGTTGACCGAGTCTCCAATCACGGTGAAGTCGGCGCGCCGGGTCGAGCCGATCTTTCCCTGGATAACGGGTCCTGTTGCGATGCCCGCCCCCACCGTGAGGCGCTCGAACCGGGACGCATCGCGGGCGCACATCTCCATGATTCCCCGGGCCGCCGCGCATGCCTTGGCAGCCGCGCCGTCCCCCGAGAAGACGGCCACGATCTCGTCACCCACGAACTTGTCGATGTCGCCGCCGTTGTCCTGGATGATCTCCGACTGGCGCTCCAGCAGCCGGCTCAGAACCTCCAGGACGTGCTCCGGCGTGCGGCGCTCCGCGTACGACGTGAATCCCCGCACGTCCGTGAACAGGAGCGTGCAGAGGACCCGGCGCGGCTCCTGGGTGGTCTTCACGGCGTCCTTGGTGCCGTCGGAAACGTACTTCATGAGCTCGAAGCGCTCTCTCAGTCCCCCGACCATGCGGTTGAACGAGCGCGCGAGGAACCCGATCTCGTCGCGAAACGGTGCCTTGACAACGGCGCCGAGGTCCCCTTCCTCGACCCGGCGCATCCCGGCAGCCAGGGCGCGCAGGGGCCGGAAAAGGCTCGTGCGAAGAAGAAGCGGGATCAGGAACAGCATGAGGAGGCTCGTGAGGAGCGTCAGCGCGGCAAGCACGCCGATACGGGCGGTGAGGTAGCCGGTAAAACCGGCTTCGTAGGATTCGAAGATCACGGACGGCCCGGCCGCTGACCACGGGAGGTCCCGCGCGAAGCTGATCGGCGAAAGCCGGGCTGACGGCCCGCCCGGATGGATCCCGGTCAGCCGGGGCGGAAAGGGGGCGGGCCGGCCGCCCGGGGCCGGGTTTTCCCCGCTCGTGCTGGCGGCCGCGTAGTCGTAGAGCTGCTCGATGGATGGGCCGCCGACGGGGGAGAGGTCCTCGAAACGCATGTCGATGGTGCCGTCAACGCGAAGGACGAGCTGGACCGTGTTCGAGTTTTCCGCGCCCAGTTCGGGAAGGCGGAACCACGTGATGGTCGTCGAATCCGGCGCGGATTTGACGTGAATGCCTCCCCCCTTCGACGGGTCCAGGTTCATGATCAGCGGCGCGATGGCGGGCTGCGGATTGTATCCTCCCCAGCCCTTCTCGCGAATCGTTTCCCCGAGATAGATCATGGGGCCGTTCAGAACCTGGACCGTGCGGTAGCGGCCGGAAAAGAACGGAAAGTCGAATCCCAGGCTCACGGCACGGGGACGTTCATACTGAACCTCCACGGTCCCTCCCAGGTCCGGATCGAAGAGCCACGGCGCCTGGCGCACCTCGTAGCCGTTCACTCCGTTGGGGGTGAAACGGAGCATCGAATGGCTCGCCGGAAGCCGTGGAGCGGGATACTCACGCGCCGACGTCTCTCCCACGAAGAGCCCGACGAGCCCCATGGTGCTCAGGATCAGGATGAGCGTCACGCCGAGAAGCTTCACCTGGAGGTTCAGAGGATCGGCGCTGTGATTGAGGTACGTGACCACGAAACAGAGGTAGAAGAGAAGCAGGACCACCCACGTGACGTACGTCGCCAGGAAGAACGGGACGAAGCGGTAGGTCACCGCGAGGGACGTGATGACCGCCGCAAGAGGAAGGAGGAGCACCGCCGCGAGCGCCCGCGCGGCCGCCGCGTCCCGGCCGTTGGGCCGAAGGAGCTTCCCCAGGCATGACCGGGGGCCCCGGCCGGAGAGCCGCGTTGTCTTTCGGATCAGGAGCGCCGTGGCGCCAAGGAACTGCAGCGCGAGGCTGCAGTAGAACACGAGCCAGTACGTGTCCCACAGCCGCGTGTCGCTGAAACGCCATTGTAAGACAAAGTGGTTGTACACGTTGAACCCGAAGACCCCGGCATTCAGCGTGATGGTGATGACGAGCACGATCCTGAACTCCCGCCGCTCCGCGGCGCGGAAGCGGGGGAAGTAGTACGCAAAGAGAAGGAGGAACACCATGGCGAGCGACGGCCCGATGTCGGTAAACAGGCTGACGAGGACCGTCCTGACGTTCCGGGGCTGCCAGTTGTACGGCCCGGCGAACTCGAAGAACGTTGCCGTGTGGAACAGGAACGCACCGAAAAACGCGAGGGCAAGAAACAGGGTGGCGACTGATGTCCGGGGCACCTGAAGGAGGTAGATGAAGATCGCCAAAGACAGGAGCGTTGCGGCCAGCCTTATAATGGAAAGGGAATCCAGATTCAGCCAGCCCGGCGTCAGCATGGCGAATGCAGTGCAAACCGAGTGCCAATGAAATCAAGAAACCTATTTCTTTTTCATAGATGAAGTTAGAATCGAAACTCCCTGTCCGTGCCGAGCACCTGCCTGCAACGCCGGTTGCGCTTTCCGTCAGGAGTTGCAGGGCGCGCCGTCCCTCGTGGCCGGCGCACCGAGGCATGCGTACCTTTGTCGCCATGAAGAATATCGAAGAGCTGCTCTCCAACAACCGTGAGTGGGCGGCACGGATCTCCTCGGAGGATCCGGCCTTCTTTCCAACGCTGTCCCGGCAGCAATCCCCGCGCTTCCTGTGGATCGGGTGCTCCGACAGCCGGGTGCCCGCCAACGAGATCGTCGGCCTGCGGCCGGGAGAGCTTTTCGTCCATCGCAACGTCGGGAACATCGTCGTTCACACCGACCTGAACTGTCTTTCCGTGCTCCAGTACGCCGTCGAGGTCCTGCGGGTCGAGCACGTCATCGTGTGCGGTCACTACGGGTGCGGAGGGGTTGCCGCGGCGCACGCCGACCGCACGCTGGGCCTGATCGACAACTGGCTCAGGCACATCCAGGATGTCTCGCAGAAGCACCGGGCGCTCCTGTCCGGTCTCGGCGACAGGGAAGCCCAGGTGCACCGGCTGTGCGAGCTGAACGTCATGGAGCAGGTAGTGAACGTCGGGCAGACGACCGTGGTTCAGCAGGCATGGCAGCGGGGCCAGGAGCTCGCCGTCCATGGATGGATCTACGGCCTGCACGACGGCCTCCTCCGTGACTTGAACGTAAGCGCAACGGGGATGCCCGGGCTCTTCCGCGCCTACAGGGCGGCAACCGATGGAATGTCTCGATGAGAGCAGTTTTGACGGTGAAGAAGCGGTGCTGCAGATAGTGGAAGTAGTTGTCTGCAGCACGACGGGCACGCTCCGGCTCTCGGCATCGCCAGCCCTGACCACGGCCCGAGGTTCACGTTCGTGTGACGTCCGCGTTGCGGCACGCTCGTCTGCGCTGATCAGCCCTTCTCGAACTGGCGAAGAGCCTCGCTTCCCGTGACGAGAGCGGGCCGGCCCCAGAACATCCGAAGCACGGTGAGCGCCTCCAGGACCTGGTCTTTCGTTGCGCCGGCCTGCACGGCCTTCTCCCCGTACGAGCGCGCTCCGGCCGGTTTGTTCGCCGCGGAGTCCAGTACCATTGCGAGCAGGAGCTTCTCCCTCGAGCTCAGCGCCGAGTCCCGGCCAAGGTAGTCCAGCTCAGCCCGATTCTGCGCGGCAAGATCCGGCGCGTGATCCTGGATGAGGTCGGCCCAGCTTGTATCTGCCATCACGGCACCCCCTGTCTCCCGGGTCGGGAATTCCCGCCTATCATAGCACGCGTTTCCGTTCTGCCGGCGACCCGCTTCGGCAGTACATTCGAGCAAACGATGAAAAACTCAGCCCACGGCCTGTCCCTTTTCGCCAATCGGGATTTCCGCGCCTTTCTTGCCTCGCGGGCGCTGGCATCCGTGTCCTCCCTCATGCTGACCGTTGCCGTCGGGTGGCACGTCTATGATCTCACCAGGAGCGCCTTTGCACTTGGGATGGTCGGGCTCGTGCAGTTCCTGCCGGCGCTCCTCCTGGCGCTGCCGGGCGGCCTGGCAGCGGACCGCTTCGAGCGGCGCACCATCCTGCTCCTGTGCTCTACCCTGCAGTTCGTCGTGGCTCTCCTGCTCCTGTCCTTCACCTTCGCACCGGCTGCCCGGGCGGAATGGATCTTTCCGGTCGTGGCCCTGATCGGAGTCGGCCAGGCTTTCCTCGGCCCGGCAAGCCAGTCGCTGGTTCCCTTTCTCGTCTCCCGGGAGGACTTTCCCCGCGCCGTTGCCTGGAACTCCAGCACGTTCCAGATCGCCACGATTGCGGGCCCTGCCCTTGGCGGGCTCCTCTTTGCATTCGGTCCGACGGTCGTCTATGCTGTCGCAGCGGCCTGCTACGCGTGCGCCGCGCTCCTGACCGCCCGCATCCGCATCCGCCTCAGAGTGGCGGCCGCGGCGAAGCCGGGCTTCGAAGGACTGCTCACCGGGCTTCAGTTCGTCTTTTCCCAGCCGATCATTCTGGGCGCGATTTCCCTCGATCTGTTCGCCGTTCTCTTCGGGGGAGCAACCGCGCTCCTGCCCATCTACGCCCGGGACATCCTCCACGTCGGTTCCTGGGGGTTGGGGCTCCTGCGGAGCGCTCCCGCGGTGGGCGCGGCAGTCGTCGCGTTCGCGCTGGCGCAGCGGCCGCTTGCCCGGCGCGCGGGCGCGCGGGCGCGCGGCTGTTTTCCTGCGTTGCGCTTTTCGGCGCCGCGACGATCATGTTCGCCGTGTCCCGCTCCTTCGCGCTCTCGCTGGCCGCCCTGGCGGTGCTCGGAGCGGCGGACATGGTGAGCGTCGTGGTGCGCCAGACTCTCGTGCAGATCAACACCCCGGATGACAAGAGAGGCCGCGTCAGCGCGGTGAACTCGATCTTCATCGGCGCCTCCAACCAGCTCGGCGAGTTCGAGTCCGGAATCACCGCGGCCTGGATGGGCGCGGTCCCGGCCGCGGTCCTGGGCGGAGTGGGAACCCTCGTGGTCGTTGCGCTGTGGGCCGTTCTGTTTCCGTCCCTGAGGCTGGCAGACCGGCTGGACGCGCGGACCGCGAGCGCCGCGGGTCAGGCGCCGTAACGCCGGGGAAGCTCCTGCGTCCGGCGGATCACCTGAAGTCGCGGCTTGCAGGAGCCGGCCTCTGCTCACGCGCCAGGAAGTCCGGCTTCCAGAACGACTCCGCGATGATATGGACAACTCCCTCAGCCACCTGGAGCTTTCCCGTCACCCCCAGGATCCAGCTGGTCAGGATCAGCGTTCGGTACTCCTTGAATACCTTCTCCCAGACCACGAGATTCGCAAAACCCGACTCGTCTTCCAGCGTCATGAAAAGGACGCCCGCGGCTGTGCCCGGCATCTGGCGGCAGATTGCGCACCCGGCGAAGGAAACCTTTTTCCCATGCACCATGCGGGAGACGCCGGCCGCATCAGGCAGTCCCCGATTCTGAAGCACTTCTCGGAACTGCTCCATCACGTGCCCGCGCGGGCTCTGATCCGACGCGCTGTAGTCCCAGGTGATTTCCTCCGCGGCGCTCAAGGGCCGGAATGATGGCAGCTCCTCCGTATTCCCGACGAGCAGGTTCGTCGGGCATTCCCCAGGATCCAGCACGCCCCAGAGCGCGTCCCGACGCTCCGTGTCCAGGCAGTCGAACGCCCCCACCTCCGCGAGGCGCTCCATGGAATCACTGGGCAGCCGGCAGCGCGACGTGAAATCCGTGAGGGTCATTGGATGTCCGGCCGTCCTGCCCGGCGTTCCGTCCTCCCGCCACGCCCGGATGCGCTCCCAGTCTCCTTCACCAAGACCCTTGAGGTAGCGCAGGCCGATGCGCACGGCGTATTCCGGCGCTCCAGGCCTCCGCTCCAGCGTGCAGTCCCAGTGGCTTTTCATGATGTCCATGGGAAGGAACTTCACCTTGTGACGCCTGGAATCGTCAATGACGGTTGCCGGTGAGTAGAAGCCGAAGGGCCACGCGTTCAGAAGAGCGCACGCGAAGACCACGGGGTAATGGTGCCGGATGTATGCGGTGGCGTACGCGATAAGAGCGAAGCTGGCGGCATGGGATTCCGGAAAGCCGTACTCTCCGAAGCCCAGGATCTGGCTGAAAACCCGCTCCGCGAACTCCAGCTCGATCCCTTTCGCTGCCATGCGGGAGACCAGCCGGTCGTGATGGAGCTCGATCCGTCCCCGCTGACGCCACGCGGCCATGTCACGGCGGAGCTGGTCCGCCTCCCCGGCCGTGTAGTCCGCGGCCACCACGGCGAGCTTCATGACCTGCTCCTGGAACAGGGGGATCCCCAGCGTCTTGCTGAGGACCGGTTCCAGGCAGGGATGGGGATACGTGACCGCCTCCTCCCCCGCGCGCCGCCGCAGGTAGGGATGAACCATCCCGCCGGTGATCGGTCCGGGCCGCACAAGGCTGACCTCGATCACGAGGTCGTAGTAGCTGCGGGGCTTCAGCCGGGGAAGCATGGACATCTGCGCCCGGCTCTCGATCTGGAAAACCCCGACCGTGTCGGCCCGGCACGCCATGTCGAACACACCGGCGTCATCCGGCGGGATGGTTGCGAGGGACAGCTCCGTGCCGTAGTGGCTCTTCAGCATCCGAAACGCATAGTCCAGGTGGGTGAGCGCGCCCAGGCCGAGCAGGTCCACCTTGAAGAGGTTCAGCGTCTCGATGTCCGTCTTGTCCCACTGGATGACCGTGCGGTCCTCCATGGTGGCGTTCTCGATGGGCACGATGGTATCCACCGGTGCGCTTCCCAGGAGAAAGCCGCCGGGGTGGATGGACAGGTGGCGCGGGAAACCCCGGATCTCCTCCGTGAGCTCGACCACCTGCTCCCGAAGGAGCGGCGGAAGATCCACACCTGCTTCTTCGAGCACGGCATCCAGGTCACCGTCCCAATGGGGGAGGAGCTTGGCGCAGTGATCCAGCACGGTTTCCGGAATGCCGAACGCCTTGCCCACCTCACGGACGGCAGACCGGGTGCGGTAGCGGACAACGTTGGCCACCATGGCCGCCCGATCCCTGCCGTACTTTTCGTACATGTGCTGGATGACTTCTTCCCGCCGGTTGTGCTCGATGTCCAGGTCGATATCCGGCGGTTCCGCGCGCTCCCGGGACAGGAACCTCTCGAAGAGAAGGTTCATCCGCACGGGATCCACCGACGTGACCCCGAGGCAGTAGCAGACGACGGAGTTGGCGGCAGAGCCGCGGCCCTGGCAGAGGATCTCCTTCTCCCGGCAGAAACGGACGAGCTCCCACATCGTCAGGAAATAGCCGCAGTATCCCAGCTCCTCGATGAGCGCAAGCTCCTTGTCCAGGAGTGACCGGGCAGTTTCCGGGATCTCTCCGCGGTAGCGGCTGCGCGCTCCTTCAAAGGTGAGCTGCCGCAGCCAGCCCGCCGTGGTGAATCCGTCCGGCACCTTTTCATCCGGGTACCTGTAGACCAGCTCCTGGAAAGAGAACGAGCAGCGATCCGCAACCTCTGTGGAAGCCGCCACCAGGGCGGGCGAGTCCGCGTAGAGCGCGGAAAAGTCAGCGGCGGGCTTCAGTCCATGCTCGTCATTCGGCCGCAGCTTCGTCTGCGCCTCTCTGAGCGTGGTCCCGTGCCGGATGCACGTCAGGACGTCCTGGAGCCTGCGGCGCTCCGGGACGTGGTAGAGCACTTCAGTGGCGGCAACCAGTTGCAGGGAGAAGCGGGCAGCACCTTCCCGAGTGCCGCGTTCCCGGAAAACGTCGTCCACCCAGCGGTGCCTGCGCACAACAGCGTACAGGCGGTCTCCAAAGGCTTCCTTGAGGGTGCCGAGGCCCGAGGCGCGGCCGCCCGGATCCTGGGGAAGTCTGTCCGCACCATCATTCAGCCAGAGCGCCACGAGCCCCGCGCTGCCCTCCGCAACCTCGTTGAAAGAGACGGAGCAGGTGCCCTTGGGGTTTCGGAGATGACCTCGTGACAGGAGCCGGCAGAGGTTTCCGTATCCCGACCTGTCCTGCGCAAGAACGACGATCGAGGAGCCGTCATCCATGGTGACCTGGGAACCGTAGACGAGCTTGACCTTTGTCTGGCGGGCAGCGTCGAAAGCCCGCACCATGCCGTAGACGCCGTTGCGATCCGTGATTGCGATTGCGGGAAGGTCCAGACGCTCAGCGGTCTCCACGAGCTCCTCTGGATGGCTGGCGCCTTCCAGGAAAGAGAAATTGGACTTGCACCACAACGGGACGTACACCACGTTCCTCTCAATCGATCATGCCCTGGATCCACGATTCTCCGGTGAGCCGGTCTTGAAAGACCCAGGAAATGCCGGCACCCGAGTCACGGAAGCCGTAGTGACGGAGATAGGGCGGCTCCTTCCCCGCCGAGCCCCACCATGAACCTGATGTGATGAAAGGCCCGGCGATGAAAGGGAGCTCCCGTGATCCGGAGGGAACCTGCCGCGGCGCGAAGAAGATTCTCCGCACTGCCGCCGTGGATCCCGGCGCCTTCGCTTCCTGCTGCCGTGCCGGCAGAGCGGGTTTCCTCACCTGCTCCCACCTGAACGACTTCTCCGGGAGATAGGCATGCACTATGACCGCCCGTGACACCGAGTCATCTCCGAAGCGTGCCCGGAGAGAGGCGATGGCTCGTGCCCCGGCGGCGAGGTCCCGGCCCTTGACGGAGAACAGCTCATCCTGCCTGCCTGATGGACTGGTTCTGGCTGACAGTATCTCGATGGCCTCCACGCCGGAGGAGAACCGGCGGGAAGAAAGGCGAAGCTGAATCAGGCGGCCCAGAAGGGGCATCTTCAGGGTCGGAGCAGCGGGACGGATCACATCCCGGGTTACCTCTCCGCTCTCCGTCCGAAGGGTGAGCGTGAGGCCGCTGATCACCGACTTCGCTGATTCCGCGCGCCTCCCCTCCGCCTCCAGCAGCTCGTGAATGTGCGGCATGAGGAGGTCCAGGTCCGTGAGAGGGGAATCCAGGCGCCGGCCGCAGGGGGCAGATTCCATGATTGCCAGGGGCTGGATGGGCAGAGGGTCATCCGCGAGAATTGCGTCGCGAAGCAGCCCGGCGTCCTGCCCGAAGCGCCGCGCGGTCTCCCCGGATGGCAGGGAGACGAACTGCTGAACGGTGCGAATCTCGAGCTTCCTCAACGTGTTTTTCGTTTTCGGGGACAGGGGAAGGATGTCGATGGAAGACCGGCTCACGAGCGCCTGCTCTTCCCCCCGGGAGGTGAACACCAGGGAGCGCGCGGATGAGCGGGCAATGGCGTATGTGCCGAAACGGGTGAATCCGAGGATCACGTTGGCGCGGAACCCTTCCGAAGCAAGCGCTTGACGCACCGCCGTGAGCCAGCGGGTGTCCGAATCATACAGGTATCCGAGCCCTCCGACGGACACCCAGACAGCGTCATCATCGAAGGGGCACAGCTCGATATCCGGGGTGAAGGTGGACAGCACCCGGGCAATGCGCTGCCGGGATTCCGCGACACGCTCCGTGGGAACCACGCGGGCGCGCAGGCTCGGAACCAGGGAGAGGGCGCTGGCATACTTCATGCCGACCGAAAGCCCCTTGTCCCGAGCCGGGCGGTTCAGCGCGAGGATCGGGCTCTGCGGCCGTTCCTCCCGAGTGACGGCCACCGGCGCGTCTTTCCACCCGGGGTTCTCCCGCAGAAGAATCTGCAGGGGCAGGTGGTCGACGCTAATGCATCCCCGATGGGCCATGGTACTGCCTGCTGTACCGGGGGGAAAAACTGGAGCGCTTGTCCTTGACTGTATCGAGGTGCACGAGGATCGGTTCCGCGCCGCACCGCGTCACACACCCGCGCAGGGATATCTGTGAACCGAGGGAGGGCGCGCCGGCGTGTTTCCGCGTGAGAAAGAGAACAGCACACTGGGTTCGCTTCGCGACCTTGAGGATCCTGCCCAGTGAGGCATCACTGACATTCCCCTCCCCGTCGAGGTCCAGGACCACAAGGCCGAATGCTCCTGACCTGATGAGCCACTCCGCCGCGGTCAGTGATTCCGGCTCCGCGCCTGCCCGGATGACGGATATGGCACGAAGGTCGATGCCCCGATCGAGAAGATCAGGCGGAAAGAATATCGACTCGGTCCCCGCGATCCACGCCACGGGCTCACCGCGGGTCTGGGCCTGGGCGATGATTTCAGCGGCGATGCTGACCGCCCCTGCCGGCGTTTCCTCAGAGATCTCAGCGAGGATTCCCACGAGGTTGTCGAATCCCCAGGACCCCCCGTGGGCTGCCGATTTCAGATGAGCTGCCGGGAATACCGGAATACCGACCAGGCCGGAAGGCACTGAGCCGCTTGCTGCCATCGCTCATATAGGGTAACGTATGTTAAGTAATTTGTCAAACAGGAAATTATGCCGGTTTCATTCAGCATTCATGGACATTGTGAACCAAAAGAGAACATTGGAGGCAGGAGAAGAATCGAGGGTTCATGATGATGAAGCGATGGATCGTCCCGCTGGCTGCGGCCTCTCTCGCGCTCCTTGTCGGATCGACGGCCGCGTACGGTGACAGGCTCCGGGCGGGGTTCGCATTCGAGTACGGCACGACGTCGAGCGCATTCGGCCTCGTATCCCCGGCCTTTTCCGTCCCGTACCAGAGCAACACGTCCAGTGACGGCATCTTCTCCGGCATCCTGGAATACGTGGTAGCGCGGGGAAGGCCGCTCAGCGTCGGAATAGCCTTCAAGGGCTCCTTCGCCGTCTCCGGGTGGAACCTGGGCTCCCCGGGCGTCACCGACAGCCTGGGCACCTCCTACTACCCCGATGACGTCCACATCAGCGCGGACTGGTGGGCCCTCGGCGCGTTCCTCACGGGGCACCTGCGGCTGGGGCCATTTGCCAGCATTGACGGGGCAGTTGGATACGGCCCCTATGGCTACCTCAATGTGAGCTATTGGGACGATGCCGGCGTGGTTTCGGGTCCCGTGTCCGGAGGGGATGGATTGTTTCCGCAGCATGCGTGGAGCATCGACTGGTCAGCCGGCATGTCTTTTGGATTCTTCCCCTTTGCCTCTCTTGGCTTCAACGTCGGCATGATGGGACCTGACTTCGTGGCGGGAGTCGCCCTGTACTTCCTCTTGTAGCAGCCGCTTACCTGGCCGGAACGATGTCGATGTGCTGGATCGCCTTGACCGCCGGGCCCATTACCCACCGCCCGTCGACGTTTCGGAGGAACGTCACCACGATCGCGGACTTTTCGCCCGGGGCAGAAACATGGAGAAGCCAGCTGCTGCCGGCACCGTGAGACACGAACAGATGGAGGCTCGCGGGATCCTTGTCCGCAAGCCAGCGGAAGTACGTGAGCGTCGCTTCTTTCTGGCTGGCCGGCAGTGATACAAGGAACGGCGCGGTTGCCGACACCTTCACCATATCCCCGGCCCTGACGTTCTGGAGGAATGTTCGAAAGGCGCTCATGATCTCCCCCGAGGGCTGCGACGGCGCGCAGCCCCACAGGAGAAGACACACGGCCATGAAGCCGGAGAGCCGCTTCATGTCTACTTGTTGTACTTCACGATCGTCCCCGTAATGTGCGCCTCCGCCGGAGCGTAGATGCTGAACGTCACGGCGTTGAGCAGGATGTTGACGAA
This sequence comes from Spirochaetia bacterium, assembly GCA_035542415.1. Taxonomy (GTDB): domain Bacteria; phylum Spirochaetota; class Spirochaetia; order SZUA-6; family Fen-1364; genus Fen-1364. Next base: position 2,403 of record DATKLM010000142.1, on the reverse strand, counting down.
GCTCGCCTGGTACTCGATGGTCACGTTGACCGCCGCGTCTCCCGCGAACTTCCTGATCTCACGCTGGATGGCGTCGAAAATGGGCGCATCCATCGCGTCCGCGGTGACGTTGAACAGCGTTGCGCCGCCGGACGCACCCAGGAACTTGTTGACCCAGATGTCTATGTCGAACGTCCCGACGGACGTGTACGAAGGCAGTTGCGCGGTCACCTGCGCCCCGGAAAACTTGAACGTAGTGCATCCGGCAAGCAGCACCCCCAGGAGTACAACCAGCCCCAGCACAAGCGTTTTTCCTGACCTCATCTGATCCTCCTTGCAGCTATCGCACAGTGCTGCGCGATAGTAGATCGCGTCCAGAAATGTGTAAAGCGCGCATCGGGGAAGAAAGACAGGTTCAGGTCACAGGCGCGCGGCGGGAATCTGGTCAGGGATCACGGGGATGGAGAAGAAGCGCTCCAGGAACATCCCGGCAGCCCCGTAGGCAACGGCGAGGTCTCCCAGGGTGGCGAACTCGATGGAGCAGTCCACACGGTTCTGGTACGACCAGTTCTGCTGGATGGCGTTCTCCAGGGAGGGTACGATCTGCTCCCGGAACTTCGCGATCTCACCCCCGATCACGACGGAGGTGAGGTTGAGCGTGTTCACAAGAAACGCAATGTGGGCGGAAAGCTCATCGATGACTTTCGACAGGATTCCGGGGTCTGTCTCAATCCGCCGGGAGTCCTCGTCACTGAGGGAGAACTGGCCGTGGTTGTCCTCGTTCCAGAGGATGCTCTGGAACTCCCCCGCCGAGAAACCTTCCCCGTAGTGGACCCTGCCGTTGAGAACGAAGCCCAGGCCCACGGCGATGCCCCAGTATTCCGTGCCCACGGTCTGTCCCTTGCGCAGCTCCCCGAGGACGAAGACAAAGTTCCCGTGCCGTTCGGTCTTGCGGAACGCGAGCTCACCCCAGCAGCAGCAGTTCGCGTCGTTTTCGATGAGAACGGGCACGTCGAGCAGATCCCTCACCTGGTCGTAGAAGCGCACCTTCTCCGTGATATTCAGGGGGTTGGACTGCTCGATCACGCCCTCCGCCGGGTCGATGATGCCCGCCACGCCGACGCCCACGCCGATGAGGGGAAGGCTCAGGGAGCGCGTCCCCTCCTTGAGGGAACGCATGACGCGGGAGAACGTGGACACGATCGTGTCCTCGAACGTGATAGGCTCGGAATGGGAGAAAATCACCTCGCCCAGGAGATTGACCGCCACCGCCTTGTAGAAGTCCGTCTGGATCTCCACGCCCAGCACGTGGCCGTACTCGCGGTTGATCATCAGGTGGGTCGGGGCGCGGCCGCCGCTGGGTCCCGAGCGGCCTCCCCGCACCGCGTGGACGAGATTCCGCTTCAGGAGAGACTGCACGATCTTGGTCACCGTGGACTTGCCCATGCCGAGCTCCCGGGAGATGTCCACCCGGCTGATGCCCTTGCTGAACCAGAGCTTCTGGAGAACGAGAGACGTATTGATCTCGTTGATGTTGTTCGCCATGGCCCCGCGTCAGCCTATCCGGTGGCCCCAGGCGTTTCAAGAACGCCGTCGGGACGGTCGATTCTCACCCAGTCCACGAGCATGAGCGCCTCGCCTGCCTCGATCCGCTGGAGGGTCGTCCGAGGGATCCCGAAGTACGGCTCGCGCGCGCCGTTGGTCTTGAACGGATAGGTGCCGCCGAGAGCGAGGTTGAGGATGAGGTACTTCGGGCCGTCGAACGCCCAGAGTCCGTAATGCTCCACCATGGTGCGCGTGACGCGGTAGGCGGGATCGCCGTCAACCCGGAAGATGAGCTCGGAGGGCATCCAGTCCACGCTGTACACGTGCCACGAGGCCGCATCTTCCCCCGGGCGGAAGTACCGCCGATTCACGAGGGGCGTCTCCCCGGCGTACCCGGTCCCGTGGAGGGCCACGCTCACCCAGTCCCGCTCTCCGACGTTCTCCATGACGTCGATTTCCCCGACCCCGGGCCAGCCGCCCGCCCCGAGCGCCCAGAAGGCGGGCCAGATGCCCGGGCCGGCGGGCAGCTTGATGCGGGCGGATAGTGTGCCGTAGACGGCCTCCACTTTCCCCCGCGTGTCGATGCGGCCCGAGACGAAATCAAACGTCCCGCCGCCGGCGGACCGTGCGCCCGGCCGGTACAATCCGCGAATGGCGAGCGCGCCCGTGGCCGTTTCATCCAGGCCGTCACGTACGATCCGGACGGTGTCATCGGAGTCGATGTAGGCCTGTTGCTCCTGGTTGAACGGGGTCTCCGTGGTCCGCACGTTCCAGGCGGCGCGGTCCAGGGAGGGTGACGTGAAATCGTCGAAGAACAGTGTAACGCGGTGATTGGCGGTCATCCTAGCCCCTGACCGATCCCTGGAGCACGCCGGCGAT
>DATKLM010000141.1:0-5942 GCA_035542415.1 Spirochaetia bacterium | reverse complement strand
TCTTTCTCACTGTCGTTTCTGCCCACCCCGAGGTACACCAGAATGCCGCGGGAGATCCGGCCCACCTGCCGGCCGTCGACGATTACCGCCGCTTCTTTCACACGCTGAACCACTGCGCGCATTCCGCCTCCGAGGATCAGTTGCCGGCGAGCTTGTGCACGGAGATTCCCGTCAGGCCCACTTTTCCACCCGCTGCCGAGATCTGACCCAACACATCGATGCCCCCCCCGTTTTCAAGGTCCACGGCGAACGGCAAGGTGACGGGAACGATCCCTTCCAGAACCTTCTCCTGGTCATAGCCCACGAGGAGGTCGAAGGTGATGACGTCCTTGGCGACCTTGAGGTTGGCGATCTTCCCGCGCCAGCTCACTGAGCAGCCGTCATACAGGATGGGCTCGGCAGCAACGATCCGGTAGGGAAACGAGTCCCGCAGCGTCAGGAAGCTGGGCTGCGTGATGAAGCCTTTCAGGAGACGCGCCCTCTCCTTGACGGGGAGCGCGGCGTTGGACTGGAGGATGCGGTTGATCTGCACCTCGGCGAGATTGTCGCGGTATTCCAGCAGCCGCTGCTTGGCCTTCTGGAAAGCCTCCCTCACCTGCTTCTCGGTGAGTATGTACGTGAATCCCCCGCCGGTCTCCGTGAGACTGGTCAGGTTCAGCGGCAGCTCGACTGCTGAAACGCCCGGCCTCTCCGGCTGGTGAGAGGGGGCGAACTTGATCCCGAACACCACGGCCGCGCCGACGGCGAGGATCGCCAGAACGATGATGAACGGAAGCGGGGACACGCCGCGGGACGGAAGGGCCGGGTAAAGGCTCTTCGTCCGCCCGCTGTCAATGAACTCCTGGAGCTTTTCGGGCGTCATCCCGCGCCGTACGAGATCCATCCCGCGGCGCGCGATCCTGTTGGAGGGGTCCAGCTCCAGAACCTCGAGCCACCTCTTCACGGCAGCCTCTGTCTCGTGCCGGCGCAGGTGAATGGCGGCGATTCCCAGGAGCGCGTTGGTATCGTCCCGACTGAGCTGGTGGGCCCGGCTGATGTAGGAGAACGCTCCCCCGAGGTCCCCGGTCTGGAGGCAGGAAAACCCCAGGAGGTAGAAGTAGTCGAAGCTCTCCCGGTAGCGGAACACCTCGGGCTCGAGGACGCGGATCACGTCCGGGAACTTGCGGGCCCGAAAGAGCCTTCGCGCCTCGCCGAGACCGCGGCGCTTCATTTGCCGCTGCCGTACGCCGCGAGCCGCGCCTTGAGGTCGGTGATGGCGGATTCCATGAGAGCCAGCTCGTCATCGGTGGCGCCGCCGCCCGCGGCGAGCGCGGCGTCCACGCGGGCCAGGATCGCGTTGAGGGCCTCGATGTCAGACCTGATGGCCGCCGGGGCGCTCCGCGCGGCCTTCCCCGCGTCCAGAGACTGCTGAACAGCAGAGGCGAAATTGGAGGACGCCTTCAGGGAAGCGGCGTTCGCCGAGAATCCCGAAGGATTGAACCTGCCCATCACCAGGGTCGCGCTGAACTGGCCGCCCGGAACAAGGGCGCGCGGATCGTAGTATTGGCACACGGCTGAATCGTTCAGGGAATACGGCTTCAGGCTGAAGTCCCGTGCGGCCGAGGTGTCATACGACCACGCCGCATCACTCAGCCTCTTCCAGTTGGCGAACACGATCCTGTCCGGAGGAGTGACGCCCGGGGCGGACGCCATGATCTGCAGGCCGAAGGGACCGGCGTCCCCGGCCAGCGGCGAGAGCCACCACGCCGGCAGGTCCTTCCCGGCCAGGGTCGTCTCACGCTTGATCGTCGGCTGACGGTCCGTGGAAAAAGGCACCAGGCCAGACTCGCCGAGATAGGTGTCGAAAAGGTAGCGCAGGCCCGCCTTGAGATTCTCCTTGGAGGCGTTCCTGACGGTGATGTCGATCCTCACGCCGTCCGCCGTCGCGCTCCCCGGGGATGCGACGAAGGAAAAATCTTCGGTGACGGAAAGGAACGAAGACGTCCAAACGAACCGGCCCCCGAGGGGGGTCTTCTGGACTGCCTCGGAAAAGTCGCCGCTTTCTCCCATGCGATAGATCTTCGTGCCGACCACGATGCTGAGCGTCGTTGTTCGGGGGTCCTGCGCCGCAAGGAGAGGAATGGGGGCACCACCGGGATCCTTGACGCAGGCAAGGGAGAACCTCCCGATTCCCTGGTGCAGCGTCAACCGCATGATCCCTTCACTGAGATCGAGGGCCGAAGCATGACCGGCCGGGAGAAGTCCCAGGGCGGCGCAGAGAATCACCGCGGAGGCCGCGACACGGAGCAGCCGCTTTTGCGCGCTCATGGGGCGGCACCTCCGGATTCGAGAAGGAGGAGGTATTGCTCCTTGAGGGCCAGGGCCTGTTCCTTGATTGTCAGCATCCGCTCACGGCGCTGGAGCTGCGCGGCATCCGAAGCGCCTGGAGCCGTGGCCGTGGCAGCAGCCGGAGCAGCGCCGGCGGCGGACGAAGCCTGGGCAAGCTGCGCCGACAGGCGCGCCGCCTCTGCTGTCTTCTTGTCAAGCTCTGCGCGCAGGTCCGCGATGGTGCGTGGATCCTGGTCCGCGCCGAGCGGGCCCATTTTCTTCTGGTACGCCTCGATGGCCTGCTCGTATGTGCTCTCGCGCCGCTGGAACTCTTCAATGCTCTTCAGGAAATCCTCATGGCTCCACTTGAGCAGGCGCGCGAGCTCGATTTCCTTCTTCTGCAGCCTGATCACGGAAATGCGGTACTGCGCGGCCTCCACTTTCACACTGGAAGGATAGTCGGTCACGATCTTCTGGAAGACCCTCTCTGCCTCGTCGATGCGCCCCAGGCTCGCAAGGCTCTCCCCGACCCAGTACCACGCGCTGGAAGCGAACGTCGATGACGGACTGGCGGAAATGAAGGACTGGAGCGCCTGGATGGACTCCTCGTACTGTTCCTGGAGGTAGAGCAGGCGCCCCTTCTGGTAGAGCGCCTCTTGATAATCCGGCGCTCCGCCGAACGTCGCCAGGTAGTACTCCAGGCTCTTTTCCGCGTCGTCCAGCTTCCCCGCCGCCATGGCGGACTTGGCGAGAAGCAGGTAGATCTCCGGTCGGGACGCAGCGGCGGCAGTGTCCTGGATGAAGACGCGGAAGTGCGGGATTGCCTGCTCGTACTGGCCGTCACGGAACAGCCGCATCCCTTCGTCGAACTCACTCGTGGATGCCGTGGTTTGTGCCGTGAGAAGGGCTGCGGTCAGGCCGAACATCAGAAGCAGGGAGAATGCCTTTCTCCGATGTGTCATTGGCCTTTATCCTCACTAGACTTTCGACCCGCCATGAGCGAAACTGAACGAAAATCTACCATGCGCCCCGCAGGAATGCCACTTCTTCAGAAGGGTCCGGCGCTTCGAAAATCGCCGTACCCGCAATGATGACGTCGGCGCCGGCGTTCAGCGCGGAGCGGACAGTATCACGGTTGATACCGCCGTCCACCTCGATCAGGAACTCGTGCCCCCGTTCCCGGCGCATCCTGTCCAGCGCCTCCACCTTCCGCAGGCACTGCGGGATGAGCTCCTGGCCTCCGAAACCCGGGTTGACCGTCATGACGAGAACGAGATCCACGAAGGGCAGGACTTCCGCGATGGCCTCCGCGGGGGTCGACGGGACGATGGCGATGCCCGGCCGGGCTCCCTTCTGCCGGATTGCCGTGAGCAGGCGGTGATGGTGGGTTGCCGCTTCCCAGTGAATGGTAACGTGGCTTGCGCCGGCGTCGCAGAACGACTCGATCGACGTCTCGGGCCGGCACACCATGAGATGCGTATCGAAGGGAAGCCGGGAGACCGGCCGCAGGTCCGTGACCGCCTTCTGTCCGAAGGTGATCTGCGGCACGAAACAGCCGTCCATGACGTCCAGGTGGACGAAGTCCCCGCCGATGGCGTCCACGAGGCGCACCGCGTCCGCGAGGGAGCCGAAGTTCGCCGAGAGGACGGACGGAGCAACGAGCGCCTTTCGCGTGACCGGGGATGGCCGCCCTGCCCCGGGCTGCCGGGCTTCCTGGGTGTGGTCATGCATATCGCCCGTATCGTATCAGAAGAGCCTGCCGTTGAACATGCGCGGGACGGCAACGCCGCCGGACGCGCGGTCCGCCGTTGACGAAAGCCATGGGGAATGCGATACTCACACCAGGGTGTGATAGACGGTAATTGCTCTTTCCGGCAGTGTTTACGCTATCTCCCCATGGTTGGGTAGCTGGCATCGCGCGCGGACGTGTGGCCGTTACGCTCAGTCGCAAAAAACGCGGAGTACCGCGCTCTAAATGCGCGGAGTACCGCGCCGGGGGAGGGCAGCTCATTTTCCGGAACGACTCGATCGAACAGATTCTCGATGCCGCCTGCCAGAATTTGAAGGAAGGGGCGTTCGCCGACGCGGTCGAGGCACTTGAAAGGGTGCTGGAGATGGACATGGAATACCCCGGGGCGGCTTCGGCGCTGAAGTGCGCCGCGTTCTGGAACGAGAGGCTGGACAGGGACCGCCTCCCCGCCGACGGGTTCGAGAGGGGCGAGATGCTCCTTGCCCAGTGGAGGCTGTTCATCGCATTTGCCGAAAGGCTCGCGGACGTGCCGGAGGCCATCCAGTTCGCCATCAAGCACCACGTGTTCACCACGGCGCTCGCCTGCTACCTGGGCGCCGGGGCAGACGCGGATCCCCCGGATGCCGGCATTCTTCTGCAGCTGGGGCGCTGCTGCAAGGGCGCCGGCAACTACGAGAAGGCCGTCGAGCACCTCGAACGGGCCAACGAGGTGCGGCGGGAAGACGCGCGGATCCTGGCGGAGCTCGCGGACTGCTACTCCCTGGTCAACGAGTCCCGGGCGGCCAAGGTGTTTTTTCGCGAGGCTTTTTTCATCGACGCGCAGGCAATCGACGTCCCGGCGCTGGAGTCTCCCCTCATCGGCAGGGTTGCGGCGAAGCTCAGGGGCATGGGGATCTCGGGACCCTCTCTCAACGAGTGGATCCCCGTGTACGGGGCGATCTGGGGGGTCTTCAGCGTCCGCCGGGAGCTCAAGCCGCTGGAGCTGGGCAAGCTCAAGCAGGCAATCCACCAGCTGGAGAAAGAGCCCGGCACCGTTGCGGAGCGCGAGCTCACCGTGCCGCGGCTGATCAACCGCTACTTCTGGCTGATCGACCACTACCTGGCGTCCGGGGAAGAGCGGGAACGGGTGGACGAGGTCCTCCTGAAGATCAGGGACCTCGACGAGCGGGTTCACAGGGAATACACGACGTGACGCAGCGAATGCCTTGCGCGGGCCGGCGCCGGACCCGCGCGCACAGGAGCAAGGAATGGCAACGGAACTGGTGAAGACGATCACGGACCTTCTCAACGAGGAGAAGTGGACCCGAGCGGCTCTCAACAGCTACTCGATCTCCAACTTCAAGGACCTCGACGCGCTCATCGAGCAGGCGCGCGCGGAGGGCATCACGGAGGAGATCCGGGAGCTCGCCAGCGAGCATCTCAAGCACACGAGCAATTCCATCATTGCGCTGTACCTCTCCGGGGTTCTTGCGCTGTCCCGCGAGCTCGTGGACGACACGAACCTGATCATGCTGATCAGCATCTTCATGGACAACCACAAGTGGAATGTCGTCGAGTACCTCGCCGAGCGGATCCTCGAGTACGGGGAGAACAAGTATGCTTTGCGCACACTCGGGGAGTGCTGCGAGAACCGGGACGACGAAGCGCGCAAGCTGGAGATCTGGGACCGCCTGATCCGCGTGGACTTCGAGGAAGCCGACATCGTCAAGATCCTCGGGGAGAAGAAGGAGGCGGAGGGGGACCTCACGGCGGCCGTGGACTACTACCGTAAGGCCATCCACCGCTTCATCAACAAGAAGCAGTTCGCGAGCGTCAAGGAGCTGTGGGACAAGCTCATCAAGCTGTGCCCCGAGGACATCGACTTCTTCTTCCACATCGAGGGCAG
>DATKLM010000140.1:0-3543 GCA_035542415.1 Spirochaetia bacterium | reverse complement strand
GTCTGCCACGAGGAAGGCCGGCAGGCCGCTGAGCTGGGGATTGACCAGCCGCTCGATGCGCCGCTCGGAGATGTCCGCCAGCTCCGCCACGGCCATGCAGAGGTAGTCCGCCGCCAGGGCCAGCGGCTGGCCATGAAAGTTGCCGCCCAGGAGGAACTCCCCGGTTTCAGGGAAGATCAGGGGATTGGTCGTGGCCGAGTCCAGCTCCGTCTCCACGACGCGCCGAACGTGCCGGATGGCGTCGCGGCTGGCGCCGTGCACCTGCGGCGAGCAGCGCAGCGTGTACGCGTCCTGGATCCGGCCGCAGTCCTTGTGGGAGGACATGATAGCGCTGTCCTTCGTCACGCGGTACATGGTGTCCGCTGCCTCGATCTGCCCCGGATGGGGCCGGGCGGCATGGATCCTCGGGTCGAACTCGACGTTCGTCCCCATCAGCACCTCCAGGCTGATGGAGCAGGCGATATCAGCCGTGCGGGCAAGCCGCGCGGCGTCACTGACCGCGATGGCCCCGATCCCCGCCATGAACTGCGTCCCGTTGATCAGCGCAAGGCCCTCGCCGGCCTCGAGGCTGACCGCAGAAAGACCCGCGCGTCCCAAGGCATCTTTGCCATCCATCCGGGCTCCCTGGTAGAACGCCTCGCCCTGACCGATGAGCACGAGGGCTAGGTGGGCCATCGGGGCCAGGTCTCCGCTGGCACCGACGGAACCTTTCTCCGGAACGACGGGGCACACGCCTGAATTGAGAAGATCCACGAGGGCCTGGAGCGTCTCGAGCTTCACGCCGGCATGCCCCTGGGAAAGGTCCTGGATCCTGACTGCCATCGCCGCGCGAACGATCTCAGCCGCGAAAGGACTCCCGACCCCGGCCGCGTGGCTCATGAGGATGTTCTCCTGCAGAGTGCGGGTCTGGCCCTCGGCGATTGCCACCTCGCACAGGCCGCCAAATCCCGTTGTCACCCCATAGACCGCTTTGCCATCGCGCACCCATTTTTCCACCAGAGCGCGGGCACTCGTAACGCGTTCTCGAGCGCTGTCCGCGAGCTCTACGCGAGCTCCGTGCCGCGCTATGGCCACGAGCGCTTCGATATCCAGCGGTTTCTCACCGATTCGAGCTCGCGTCATGGAGCGCTGCCCCTCATCCCCCGGCATGCAGGTCTGCAAGTCGGGCTTCGACGATACTCTCTGTCTTCTGGGTTTCATCAAGCACCTCTTGGAGAAGCCTTCGAGCTTCGCCGCCCAGCCTTTCGCGGGCGGCCGCATCACGCAGGGAAGGCAGGTTGATACGAACATTGTACACCGCGCAGACGGCCCCTGCCCGGATCATCTGCGCGGAGGAGCCGGCGTCCGTGACAGAGCCAGGATTCCCTTTGTCGCAGACGCACAGGGCCAGGGCGGACAGCTCCCGCAACGCCCTGAGGGTGGAAAGCGGCGCTTGAGCGGAGCGAAGAACAGCGTCCTGCATCGCCTTTTCCCGGGCCTTGCGCTCACCGGCAGTGCCGCGGGGAAGTCGGCGCGCCTCGATGACGTCGCGAAACGCCCGCGAATCCTCGTCCGCAAGGTCACCAAGACGATTCTGCAGCGCCGTTGCGTCCCTGAGAACGCGCTCCATGTCCGGCCGCGAATCCGCGAGCTGCTCTTTCCCTGCGGTCAATCCCGCCACCATCCTGCAAAGCGCGGCAGCAAGAGCACCGGCCAGCGCAGCAACGCTCCCGCCTCCCGGGGCCGGCGTTGGGGCGCCCAGGTCCTCGAGGAGCCTCTCCATGGACATCTCGATGAGCTTCACGGTTCCTCCGATGACCATGCAAGCCGGCCGTTCACGTAGACGCGAAAGACCGGCGAGGCGCCGGCGTGAAACGCCAGGATGGCGGGGGTCTCTCCCTCCAGCAGGAGGAAGTCAGCTCTCTTCCCGGTGGACAAGCTGCCCGTTTCCTTTCCCATCCCCAGGGCATATGCCGCGTTCAGCGTGCACGCGGCGAGCGATTCGGCAACAGTCATTCCGATCTGCAGGACCGCAAGACTGAAGACGAACGGCATGGACACGGTCAAAGAGGTGCCGGGATTGCAGTCAGTGGCGAGTGCAACGGGAAGACCCATGGCGATCATCTTTCGGGCCGGCGCGTACGGCTTGCGCATCGAATACGCGGTGCCAGGCAGGAGAACTGCAACCACGCCGGCGCGGGCCATGGCCTTCAACCCGGCCTCTGATGCCGCCAGGAGGTGATCCGCGGACACCGCGTTCAGCGACGCCGCCAGCTCGGCGCCGCCGGTTGCTGACAGCTCATCCGCGTGGACCTTCAAGCCAAGGCCCGCAGCGCGAGCCTCCTCGAGAACTCTCCGGCTCTGGGCGGTGGAAAAAACTCCCTGCTCGCAGAACACATCGCAGAACCGTGCAAGCCCCGAGGCGGATACGGCCGGGATCATGTCCGAGACAAGGCTGTCCACGTAGCCCTCCGCATCGCCCTGGTACTCGGGCGCCACCGCGTGAGCGCCGAGAAATGTCGGCACGACATGCAGAGGCAGGTCTTCCCCGATCCGCCGAACCACGCGAAGTTGCTTCAGCTCGGCCTCCGTCGAAAGACCGTAGCCGGACTTGATTTCGATCGTTGTCGAGCCATGACGAAGGGCGGAAAGCGCCCGCTTGCTCGTCATATCGAAGAGCGCCTGTTCAGAGACCGCTCGCACTTCCCTGACAGATGCGAGGATTCCGCCTCCCTGTCGGAGGATCTCCCGGTAGTCGGCGCCGGAAAGCCGGGCGGCGAACTCCCCCTCGCGCGGGCTGCAGAAGCAGAGATGAGTGTGAGGGTCCACGAAGCCTGGCACGAGGCAGCGGCCCAAGCAATCCGTCTCGGATTCCACCTGGGATGCATGCAGCCCGCGCGTTACGCTGCGATCGTCGCCGACGGCAACGATCCTGCCGTCCTCCACGGCGAGCGCGCCAGTCTCCCACTGCAGAAGCTCTCCCTGCCGGGGACCGGCCGCGGGCACGCCACCGTCGACTGGAGTCGCGATGCGGGCATTGCGAAAAAGAGTCATCAGCGCCCCTGATCCGGCAGGCGGAAGTCGATCACCTGCGCCTCATCGAATCCGACGACCTGCAGATCCCGCACGGCGTCTTGAATCAGCGCCGATGCGGGCACAAGACCGTAGATCTCGGTTTCCAGGACGCGGGTTCCCGAGCGCGCCGCTTCGGATCGCACCCGCTCCAGCACCTGCCCCATGGACGTGATGTGGTAGTCGGTGAGGTTGACGCTCACCTGGACCAACCCCCGGTCGGCCAGCGGCACGCCAACCGCCTTGACGTGAGAAAGCCCGCCGCCCGACTCCCTGATCCTTCGGGCGATTCTGCGCGCAAGATCAAGGTCCGCGCTGTCCAGGTTGATGTTGAAAGCGATCAGGAGCTGCCGTGCGCCGATCGCCGTCGCCCCGGCGCTGGGATGCACTCTCGGCTCGCCAAAGTCCGGAGCGCGCTCAGAGAGAGCGATTTCCTTCTGAAGCGCCTCGAACTGCCCTTTTCTGACAACTTCGAGCCGGCGGCGCTCGGGG
>DATKLM010000139.1:0-3895 GCA_035542415.1 Spirochaetia bacterium | reverse complement strand
GCGCACTCCGGGCAGATGCCGTGACTGAGCAGCGGAACACCTTCCGCTTCGACGTTCCCGACGGTCCTCATCACTTTCTTACATTCAGCACAGATGCAGACGAGCCCCTCCCTCCTCTGCACTTTCTCCATTTTTCCCTCCCTGGCTGTATACGGGTCCCCATTATGATCGCAGGATAAGCGGATTGTCAAATGTTTTTTGGCGCAGGTACATTTTCTCAAGCTCACCCGGAGATCGAGCAGGAGCCAGCTGGCGGCCGCGCTGAAGCAGGTGCGTCCTGGGGTGCGCCTCCTAGGGCGCGGACTCCCTGAAGATGCGAACTGCCTGTGCCTGCAGGGCCTCGAGAGTGGAATCGACGTCCGCGCCGTCCAGGACGCGGCTGTACGCGGCGCTGATCGCGTCACGAACAAGATCGTAGCCGGCGAACGCCGGTTCGGACTTCAGGTCCGCGGTCTTTAGCAGCTCCCACGCCCTGGCGAATCGCGGATCGGAGCGAAGGATGTCCCTGATGAGCGGCTCCGCGGACTTCCGCACGGGGAAATACAGAGAGACGTGCGTCCAGGCTGCCTGCTGGCGCGGCTCGGAGAACCACCGGATGAAAAGCCAGGCAGCCAGCTGTTTCTGCGGCGTTGAGCGGGGAACGCTCACGCTCGCGCCGTACAGGTCGATGGCCGGCGAGCGGGTCGGCGCGGCCTGGGGAACGGGGGCGATGCCCCAGTCGAAGACGCCGTTCTTCCCCGCCTTGACGGCGGCCGCGTAGTACGTCAGTCCCGAGGTGGAGCCCAGCGTGAAGGCGCTTTTTTCGTTGCCGAACTCGGTCTGATCATCGAACTTTTTCGCGATCTTGCGCGCCCATCCCCCCCGGAGGAGGTCCCGCATGAAGACCATGGAATCCTTCATCTGCGGTGTGTTCAGTGCATAGCCGCGGCCGTCGGGAGTGACGAATCCGCCGCCACGGGAGATGACCGCCGCGAAGACGTGAGAGGCGTCGATGTTGTCCAGCGCGTATCCGTAGGAGTCGGCCTGCTTGTTCGTCAGGCGACGGCAGTCCGCGGCGAACTCTTCCCAGGTGCGCGGCGGTGCGGCAATGCCCGCGGCCTTCATCACGGAGGCGTTGTAATAGAGCACCTCGATTGATCGGTTGGGCGGGAATCCCAGCCGCATGCCGCCGAACTGCGTCGTCACGTCCTGGCTGAGGAAGCCGGAGAAGAAGTCCCCGAGGTCGCGCTCGATGCCCCACGTCGGGTCGTGCACGTAGGGGTCGAGGTCGGTCAGCGCCTGGCTCCCCGCGTAGGTAGCGGACTGGTTCTGGTAGGCAACGACGAGCTCGGGCGGCTTGCCGGCGGCAATGGCGGCCACCATCTTGTTGTAGACCTGGTCGTACGGTCCGGCGTATTCGCCGTGAACGGTGATCTTCCAGGGGTTCGCGCGGTTGAACTCGTCGATCATCCCCTGCATCGCCTTGTCGCGGTCCCCGGAATGCTGGTACCAGAAGGAGATCTTCGCGCCCGCGGGATCCACGCCAGCGAGGGACGTCCCCTGTGCCCCCAACGCAAAGGGCAGAATGAGAGCGGCAAAAACAACAAGCTTTCCCATCATCCGTCGACCTCCCTGGTCATGGTTCGTCACCTCATCTGTTGTGGATCATCCCTTGATCCCGCTTCGCGCAATTGCCTCGGTGAACTGCTTCTGCGCGACAAGGTAGAAGATAATAACGGGAGCGATTGCGATCAGTGCCCCCGCCATGATGAGCTGGTTCTCCGGTCCGGCGTCGGAAATGAACGTCGTCAAGCCGACCGTCAGCGGCCGCCAGCGCGGGGTGCGGGTTGCCACGAGGGGCCATTGGAGCGAGTTCCAGGAACCGACAAAGGCGAGAAACGCCAGCGTGAACAGGGGGGCCCCGGAAAGCGGCATGACAATGGAGAAAAGGGAGCGCAGGTGCCCTGCCCCGTCGATGCGCGCACTTTCCAGGAGCTCGGCGGGGATCTGCGCGAAGAACTGCCTCAGGAGAAAGATGGAGAATGCGCTCCCCATGAAGGGCACGCTGAGGCCGGCGAGCGTGTCGTACCACCCCAGGCGGGTGACGATGATGAAGTTCGGAACGAGGTAGACGCTTTCCGGGATGATGAGGGTGGCGACGAAGATCGAAAGCAGGGCGCGAGACCCGGCGAAGCGGATCTTCGCGAACGCGTACGCGGCGAGACTGGACGCCGCCACGACCCCGCCGGCGGTGACGGCCGCCGTGATGAGGCTGTTTCGAAAGTAGAGGCTGAAGCTCGCGCGGGTCCACGCCTCCGCGTAGTTCGACCACCGCGGGACGCTCGGCCAGAAGTCGGGAAGAAAAGGAAAGGGACTGGCCCGGGTGATCGTTTCCGCGGCGGATTTCAGGGACGTGGCGATGAGGTAGAGAAACGGCATGAGGCAGACGAGCGCGCCCAGGACGAGGAGCACGGAGAGGGCCGCCCGGCCGGCGGTCGGGCGTGGCCGTGGCTGTGCCCGCGGACGCGGCCGGGCCTCAGTCGCCATAGGTCACGCGCCTCTCCAGGGTCCGCTGCTGGATGAGCGTCAGGCCCAGCACGGTGAGGAAGAGCACGATGGAAATGGCGGACGCGTAGCCCAGGCGCGCCTTTCGGAAGAACGTGAAGAAGACCTCGATGCTGATGGAATCCGTGGTCCCTCCCGCCGCGGCGCTTCGCAGGACGTACAGATGGGTGAACGCCTTGAACGTCCCGATGACGCCGAGAAGCGTCAGGAAGTACGTGGTGGGAGAGAGAAGGGGCAGCGTGATCGAGAAGAAGGTCCGGAGCTTCCCTGCCCCGTCGACCTCGGCCGCCTCGAAGAGCTGCCGCGGGATTGCGGACAGGCCGTTGATGTAGATCAGCGCGTAGTACCCCACGAACACCCACCAGCTGTAGAAGATGATCGAGACGAGCGCGAGGCTCGGGCCCCGGACCCATTCCATCCAGTACGCCGGCACCACGCCCAGTCCCGGCGGCGGCGCCCCGAAGAGCGGCGCAAGAACACCCTTCGGCTCCTGCAGCCACTGCAGCGGCTGACTGCCCAGCGCCGCGGCGACCTGATTGGCCAGCGAATCGGGGCGCAGCGAAAAGAGAAGCTGGAATATCGCGGCAGTGGCGACTGTCGGGGCCACGTACGGCAGGAGATAGATCACGCGGAAGACCTGCCGGCCGCGGAACTTCCGCGTCAGGAGCAGTGCAATGGATAGTCCGACGGCAAGCTGCACAGGAACGGTGAGCAGCGCGTACCACACGGTGACCCGCAGGGAATCGAAGACTTCCTTGTCCCCCTGCGCTGCAACGGCAGGCAGGGAGGCAGCGAGCGCCGCGGCGCTGAGGATGCCGAGTGTCAGTCCGCCGGCGTTCCGTACGCCGGCCGGCAGGCCGTCACGGCCAAGGAGCAGGATGGAGAGCGCCGCGGCGACGATTGCCGCGCCAAGACCAATCAGCGGAAGGCCGCCGGTGCCGAAAAGTTCAGCGAAATTTCCAAGTCCGAGGAACGCGCCGGGCGTGAGCCTCCACTTGAAGAGGCTGACATAGATGGTGAAGAAAAGAGGAAAGATCCCGAAGACCGCGATGAGGATGCCGGAGGGAGTGACGAAGAGCCAGGCGGCCAGGGCATCACGCGCCCGCGCGGCCGGAATGCGTGCCCGCGTTCGACGACGAGGCTCCCCGTGGCGCGCGCTGTCCATGGCCGGGCCATGATAGGGAGAGCCCCGGGGAGAGTCAACCGGGCCGGCGCTGCCTCCCGCCTGCCGGTCTCCTTCCGGAAGCGGCCTTCCGGGACGCGGTTTTCCGGGACGCGGTCGTGCGGGACGCGGTCGTGCGGGACGCGGCTTTGCCAGCGGGCTTTTCTCCGCCATCGCCTTCGATCTTTT
>DATKLM010000138.1:0-7437 GCA_035542415.1 Spirochaetia bacterium | reverse complement strand
TGCCTGTTGCTGCTGGCAGTATCGATTCCCCTCGGGGCCGCGCCGGCCGCCGGGGAGCTTTTCACGGAAGCGGAGAGCAGATTCCTCGACGGGAACTACACCAGCGCCCTCGTCGAATATGACGAGTTCCTCCAGCAGTATCCGTCTTCGGACCTCGCCGCTGACGTGCAGTATCGCCGCGCTGTCTGTCTCTACCAGCTCGGCAACTACAAGGATGCATCGTCACTTCTGGCAGAGATCTCCCGCCGGTACCGGTGGACGAGGTACCTCGAGGCCGTTCCCCTGTGGCAGGGCCTTTCGCTGTACCGGCTCTCCAGCTACACGCCGAGCCTTGTCAACCTGAACGAGTATCTGGCCACGGGAAAAGACCCCAAGCTCGTGCCCCGGGCGCTGTACTGCAAGGCGCTGGACCTGGAGGCCCTGGACAAGCTGCCCGAAGCCGCGGACGCCGCGCGTTCCATTGTGAAGGCCTGGCCGGCGTCTGACGTCTACCCGTCCGGCCTCGTCCTTCTTGCGTCACTCCTCCTCAGGCAGAAGTCATACGAGGAGCTGGAGCAGCTTGCTGCCGCAACGGACCTCGCTGCGCTCCCGGCGCCCCTGCGGGACGAGTTTCTGTGGAGCCGGGCAGAAGGACTGCGCGCGCAGGGACGCCGCGCCGACGCGGCGGCGATCTATGGCGAGCTCCTCGATGCAAGGATGGACCTCGCCGTGGCGGCGCACCGAAGGCTCTTCGAAGCGGCCTTCCAGGACGGTGATCTTGCGCGGATGGAGTCCCTCAGCCGCGTCATGGAGAGCCGGTTCGGCGGAACGCCGCAGGTCATGATCAGTGAATGGGCCGCGCTGGGAGTTGAGAACTACCGCCGCGGCAACGTCAGCGTGGCAGAGACCTGGCTTCAGCGAGCCTGGGCCCTTCGCCGTTCCGTCCTGATCGATGAAACCGTGCCCTTGTACCTGGCCCGCATCCTCCAGGATCGCAAGGACGCTGCCGGCGCCCGCGCGCTGCTTGAGGAGTACGCAACCCTGCCGGGAGCGTCATCAGAGTCGGCACTCCTGGCCCTCGGCGGGGCCGCGCGCCAGGGAGGAGACTTCCCCACCGCGGAAAGGTACTTCACGAAGTTTCTCGATTCGTTCCCGAAGTCGGACCGGTTGGGAGAGGCCGTTGCGCAGCTCGCCCTCACGCTGATGCAGGAGGGAAAGCTGGACGAAAGCGCCGCCGCGCTGGCCAAATACGCGCAGTCGCCGGCGCTCGGATCGTCGAAGCAGGAGTTCCTGCGGGCCCGCGCGGAGGTCATGAGGAAACGCGGGGATTTCGGGGCGGCCCTGGACTCTCTTCGAGAATACGCCGCGTTGGCCCCGACGGATACAGAAGCGGGCGTGGACACGCTGGAGCTCCAGTTCCTTCTGAAGCAGTATGGCGCTGTAGCGCAAGGAACGGATGCGCTGGCCTCATCGACGCCTGACCTCTCCACCCGGAGCCCGCGGGCGGCTCTTCTTGCGGTCTACCTCCACGGACTGAGCCTCGTGGCGCTGAAGGAGTACGCGGGAGCCGCATCCACTCTGGAGAAGATCAGTCCCGATGCCGCGAACAAAGCGGGTCTTTCGGTGATCCTTCCCTATACCGGCTACTACCTCGGGTGGGCGTACGCAAAGCAGGGCAACTTCAAGCGCTCCGCGGACTCCATGGACGCCCTTGTCACGGCGTATCCCGGCCACGCACTGACGCCCAAGATGCTGTTCCTCGCCGGCTGGAGCCACTTCAACCTGTCGGAGTTCGACAAGGCCGCGGACTACTTCTCCCGCGCGGCCTCTCAGGAAACCGACACGGGGTCCGCCCAGAAGGACTACTACCTCTACGCCAAGAGCCTGATCAACGGGAAAAGAACGAAGGATGCCCTCACCGCGCTGAACAAGGTCGTCGCCTCAACACCGCGCTCTCCGTTCGCGGACAGCGCTCTTTTCGACTACGCGGGCATCCAGGCCTCCACCGGCTCCCCCGCCGGTGCCGTGGAATCATACCGGGCCCTTGCATCGCAGTACCCCGCGAGCCCGCTTGCTGAGGAATCCATGTACCGGCTTGCGGAGACGTACTTCGCAATGGCCCGATATTCCGACGCCGCGGCCGCTTTCACCGACTATCGGCGGAAGTACCCGAACGGAAGACTGTTCGATGCCGCGCTGTACTGGGGGGGCGAGGCCGCGTTCGCCACCGGCGCGGCGTTCGACGCCGCTCTCCTGTGGGAACAGCTCGCCAATGGCTATCGGCAGAGCGCATTCCGCGCCGCGGCGCTGAGGAAGTCGGCGGAGGTCTACCTCGCCGCTCATGATCTCCCGCGCTCTCTTTCTTTTTACACGAAGTTTATCGCCGACTACCCGGATGAGGCCCGGCAGGCAAAAGCGGACATCGCCGCGGAAAAACTGCGCTCCCAGATCCAGGGTACCGATTCCGCCGAAGCGGACCTGACCACGCGCATCTCGCACGCGAGCGGCGCGGCAAAGCTGGACGCGATGAACGACCTTGCGAAGCTGTATATCTACAGCGGCGAGAAGAAAGTGGATGATGGCTACCAGATGCTCCAGCAGGTCGCCTCGCAGGGCACCGGAATGACGGCGGCCCGCGCCCAGTACCTCCAGGGGGAGTACTTCTACCGCAAGGGCGACCTTCTGGAAGCTGCCCGCAGGTTCCTGACCTCGGCTTCCACGGGAGCCTCGGACTCCGACTTTGCCGCATCCGCGGTATACCGCGCTGCTGAGATGATGAAGCTCGCCCAGCGGCAGGACCAGGTCCAGGGGCTGGTGAAAAGGCTCGGAGACAACTTCCCGTCGTCTCCGTGGACCGCGAAGGCGCAGAAGCTCATGGAGCCCCCGAAATGAAGAGACTCCTGGTCGCGGCGCTGGCCGCTTTCCTCTGGGGCGGCGGCTTCCTGGCCGCCACGGATGAACCCCCCCCGCAGGGTCCGACCCTTGTTCTGCCCCAGGTCACGCTGGACATCCAGGACCTGAGTATCGAGAACGTCCAGGCGATGCTTCCCTCGGCCCGGGAGGCGCCCATCACGCAGTCCCAGATTCTTCTTCCCTCCACGCCCGCGTTCACCGTGGAGGCACCTGCGCGCCGGCTCGCCGTGGAGGGCTCGGACCCGCTGGGCGGGGCCCCTGCCGCCCAGCGTCCGCTGGCCACGCAGACAACCCTTGGTGCCGGCCTTCAAAACCGTGTCATCGGCCGGCTCAACGTGGCAACCGTCGGCGGATCTGCGCGCGCAAACCTCTCCTTTGCCCACGAGACAGCGGATGGTATCTCCGGCAAGGCCGCGGGCTCGGGGTTCGATACGCGGGATGACACCATCGGGGGGAGCATTTCCGGCAAACTGGGGCCGGTGGATGGCAGCTTCCAGGGCAGCTACGCGGAAAAGAGCGTCGGCCTGCAAGGACAGAGCCCGTTCATTTCCAGACTCGGCCGGACCCTGGACGGGACTGCAGGCGCAAGCGTTCAGCCTCTGGAGTGGCTGACCGTGGACAGCACCGTGACCGGGGCCGCGGACACCCTGACCCTTGCCGCCGGGTCTCCGACCCAGGCTTCGGAATACAGGGCTGGGGCCCACGCAGGAGCGACGGCTCGCACGGGCGTTTTCACCGCCGGCGTATCAGGTGACTTCGGGTTTCGTTCGGCGGCGATGATCGCCCCCGGGGCACAGGAGCAGGTGCAGAGGATCCGAACAGGGCTCTCCCTGGGCCTGGACTTCCCCGGCTCCATCCTGCTGGAGGGAACGGCCGCCTGGTTCCTCAACACGCAGAGCCTCAGCCTATTTCCGTTCTCCCTGCACCTCGGCGGAGTGACATTCTCCATCTTCTCCTTCGACGTCTCCGCGGGATTCAAGGTGGTTCCCTACGACCAGGAGGACATCCTTGCCCTGAGCCCGTATCTCCTGCCCGTCACCCTGAGTGATGACAACGGCTGGTTCGTCGACGGTGCTGTCCAGCTCGCACTGCCAGGAGACCTCAGCCTCAAGGTCGGCGCCTCATTCATGAGAAGCGCCGAGATGCCGGACATATCCTCCACGCCGAACGGGATGGGACTTTTTCCCGTCTTCCAGAAGCCGGCAAACCGACTGACCGGTGACGCCAGCCTGCGCTGGAGCGTGGCGCCGGGAATCACCCTGGATGCCCGATGGAAGAGGGAGTTTCTCGACAAGCCGCTCTTCGTGCCGCTGGACCAGGTCACCGCAGAAGCAATCGCCATGGAGTCCACCGGAGCGTTCGGCGGCCAGGCTGCCGTGACGTGGCTCGTGGACCCCGCGTTCAGCTGGGCGCCGGTCATCGACGTCGGCGGTTTCGTGCGCCTTTCCGAAGCGGCGCAGCTCCATCTCGATTTCTACGACGTTCTCTGGTTTCTCCTGAACGGGACGCGCTACGGCCCGAGCATCTCGCCGTACGTCGAGCCCGGGTTCAGGGCTGTTGCCAGCATCCGGCTGAGCTTCTAGGAGGAGATCTCCGGGTAGACTATGACTGGCGTGCAATCCTTTCAGAACAGCGAGCTCGGCGATTCGCGGCGCCTGACGGTGGCCATCCTCGCCGCGCTTGCAATCCACCTGTGCCTGTTTGCGGTCTTCGGCATCATCCGACTGGCTGAGCACCCGGTGGAAGCAGGGCCGGTGAGCGTGGATCTGCTGGCCGGTGCGCTCGGCGGCCTGCCGGCGTCCGCGCCGGGGCCGGCGTCCGCTGGCCCGGCCGTTCCTGGTCCCGTCGTTCAGACAGGGCCGGCCTCGTCGGCCGCGGTGAAGCCATCACGCGGAGGCACGGCGCCGGGGCAGGACTTCGTCATCCCCACGCCGCGGCAGGGCACCGGAGCTCCGACCCAGCCCACAGGCCCGTCCTTCCGCGTTGCCGGCAGCCGGACGGGCGCAGAGGCCAGCGCGTCCCAACCGGCGACGTCCCCGGTCCAGGTTCCCGTCTTCCCGCGGGCGCAATCGAACGCCGCGGAAGGGCCGGCGGCCTCTGCGCAGGGAGACCTCGGCGGCGGATCGTCCCGGGGAGTGCTGGTTCAGGGCGGAGGGCAGCAGGGCGTGCAGGGGTCGCTGGACCTGGGCTCGCTGGACAAGTCCCTCGCCGGGGCCCGGGGCCAGGGCGGCGCGGCCGCAGCCGGAGGCGGGGGCGGAGGCGGCGGGAACGGCAGCGGCGGCAGCGGGTCCCTCGGAGGCGGCGGCGGGGACTACCGGTTCCGCTGGGACCAGCCGGACGCAGCCAGGGCGCGCCGCCTTCTGTCCACGGCGTCACCGAGGATCCCCCCGTGGGTCAGCAAGGAGGGGCTTACTCTCACCGTGCTGATTGCCTTCACCCTGACGCCGGACGGCATCCTGCGGGACGTCAACGTCGAAGCCTCTTCGGGATACAACGACGTCGATGCGGCGGTGAGCGAAGCCATCAGGCTCTGGCGTTTCAACGCGGACCCCGGCTCTCGCGCCATCCACGGGCTCATCCCGTACGTCATCCGCGCGCGCTGACGAGCGCTGCACGCCTCAGCCAGCGGAAAGCGCGGCGGAAAACACAGTGGAAAAGGACTGCGTTTCAATATAGAATTCAGGCTGTCGACTCGACAGGAGGCCTATCATGTCTTTTCGACTGGAAAAAATGGTCTTCAAGGTGAGATGCCGGGAACCGGGATGCCCGTTTCTCTCCGAGTTCCCCATCAAGGAGAATCTGATGGGCGTCACGGAAGCGGACATCGACTCCGAGGCGCTCAAGATCGCGAAGAATCTGGCCTTCATCAAGCATGACGCAATCTACGGCCGGAAGCACCAGCTGGTGAATCCGGAGATCTTCAAGGTCGCGAGCTCCTACGAGCGTCTCGGTGGATTGATGGCCGGCAGGGCCTTCACGCCGGAAAGCGCCGGGGGCGAACACGGGAATGCGCGCCCGTTCCGCCGGGGTGACGTCATCGTCCGAAAACGCGAGGAGGCAGCCGTTGCCTGCGAGGTGGTCCGCGGCTCGGCCTACAACGTCGGGCACCCCGACGTCCGCTACAAGGCGGGATCCGTGTTCGGAACTGCCGCGCTGTTCGGCCAGAGAAGCCGTCCGGTGGATATCGTAGCCGCGGAAGACGGCACCGAGGTCGCGTTCCACAACGTGAAGGAGCTGACGAAGACCGATCCGGCGAAGTCCCGGGACCTCTACGACAACGCCCTCCAGGACATTTTCAACATGCTCGTCCATTTCGGGGACTATTCCGCGTCCCTGGAAAAGAAAATCGAAAAGCTGCAGTCCCGGAAAGGCGCCGGCAAGGTGGCAGCCAGGCCGGCGGCAAAGGCGAAGCCCGCGGCGCGGGCCAAGCCGGCCGCGCGCGGCCCCTCAGGGAAAGCGCGGAAGGCCGCGGCCCCCCGGGGCAAAGCAGGTCGGAAACGCTAAACCAGGGAACCCCTCGGAAAGAGGGGGTCTCCTTTCTCAGGTGAGGTGAATGGAGTCTGTCGACTTTCTCGTCATCGGCGCCGGAGTGGTCGGCCTGGCGACCGCCGCGCGGCTTGCCCGGCCCGGACGGCAGATCGTCCTGGCGGAGAGGAACGACAGCTTCGGGCGGGAAACGTCGTCCCGAAACAGCGAGGTCATTCATTGCGGGATGTACTACGCCGAGCAGCTGCTGAAAACGCGGCTGTGCGTCCGAGGCAACCCGCTGCTGCACGAGCTGTGCGCACGGCAGGGGATCCCTCACCGGAAGACCGGTAAGATTCTCTCCGCGGCCGACGAATCGGAAGCGGCAAAGCTGCATGACATCCTTGCCCAGGGAAGGCGGAACAGCGTGCCGGGACTCCGGCTCATGAGCACGAAGGAGATGCAGGACCTCGAGCCTCTGGTCTCCGGCGTGCTGGGCCTGTACAGCCCGGAAAGCGGAATCGTGGACAGCCACAGTCTCATGGCATGGTTCGAGAGCCAGGCACGGGACAAGCGCGTGACCATCGCGTACGGATGCGAGGTCCGCGGTGCCAGAAAGACGGCGGATGGGTACGTCGTGGGCATTCGTGACTCCGATGGAACGTCTTTCGAGCTTTCTGCAGCGTGCGTGATCAACTCCGCCGGGCTGCGCTCTGACTGGATTGCCTCCCTGGCCGGCATCGACGTGGAAAAGGCCGGCTACTCGCTCCGCCTCTGCAAGGGAGAGTACTTCCGTGTTGCCGACAGGCACCGCGGGAAACTGCGGCACCTCGTGTACCCGGTCCCCTCCCCCGTCCACCTGGGCGCGCATGCGGTAGTGAGCCTCGACGGAGGCCTGAAGATCGGGCCGAACTCCTTCTACGTTGACTCTGTGGACTACAACGTGGATCCGGCCCACCGGGCGGATTTTCACGAGAAGGCAGCAAGGATCCTCCCCTTCATCGAGCTCGACGATCTGCGTCCCGATATATCCGGGATCAGGCCGAAGCTGTACCGGTCCGGAGAGCCGGTTCGGGATTT
>DATKLM010000137.1:0-9231 GCA_035542415.1 Spirochaetia bacterium | reverse complement strand
TTCCTTCAAAAAGCTGGCCTTCCACGGCCGGCGGCGAGGTCTTCGGCCCGGGGAGCTGCTCGATGTACACGTCGCCGAGGATCCCCTTGGAAACGAGGGAAAACTCGTCGCCCTGGCGCACGATCTGGCCGGGCTTGAAGCTCAGGGAGACGATGACGGTCTTCTCATCATCCGCCGGCGTCAGGCCCGTCACGGAGCCGACCTTGATGCCGGCCTTTCGCACCCAGGCGCCGGTGTTCAGGTCCCCGATGTTTTTGAAGTGAACGCGCACGGAGATGCCGCGGCTGAACTGGAAGTTGTTGATGAGCAGGTACAGCAGGAGCGACGTCGCCAGGGCGACGATGATGATGATGATGACGCGGATGATTCGGTTAGCCTTCACTGACATTCTCCTGGCGGATCTTCTCCCGGTTCTCGATGAAGTGATCGTACACCGGTGAGCCTTCATCGAAGGCCTCGGCACGCTCCATGAGCGAGACGATACGCCCGTCCTCAAGCAGCGCAATACGGTTGGCGACGTAGCGGGTAAGATCGATGTCGTGGGTCACGACGAGGGAGGTGATGGAGCGGGTGGACTGGAGGCGCATGATCATGGCCTCCACTACGGCCGCCGAGGAAGGATCCAGTCCCGCCGTCGGCTCGTCGTACAGCAGGTAGCGGGGCTCCAGGATCATGGCCCGGGCAACGGCCACCTTGCGCTTCATGCCGCCGGAGAGCTCACGGGGCATGGCGTGCGCATACTCGCGCATCCCGACGAGATCGAGAAGCGAATCAACCTTGCGGGCGATCTCCGCCGGGGAGAATGTCTTGTGGTACGCCAGGGGGAAGGCGACGTTCTCATGCACGGACATCGAATCGAAGAGGGCGCCTTCCTGGAACAGCATGCCGGTCATCCGCCTGATGGCCAGCAGGTCCTTTCGCTCGGCTCCCACCACCTCGGCTCCGTCGATCGTGATGCTGCCCTGCTGGGGGCGGAGAAGACCGGTGATGCATTTCAGAAGAACGGACTTCCCGATCCCGCTCCGGCCGATGACGACGGTGGTGACTGATTCCTCGATGTCGAGGCTCAGCCCGTCCAGGACGGGGCGCTGGGGAAAGGCGAAGGTAACGTCGCGGATGCGGATCAAACCGCGCTCCAGCCCGTGAGCTGATCCGCCACCCCGTACAGGCAGTCAATGCTGATCACGAAAATGAAGTTCAGGACGATGGATTTCGTGGTTGTCCGCCCGAGCTCAACCGCGCCGCCGTTGAAATAGAAGCCCAGCCCGCAGGCATTGACGGAGATGAAGAATGCCATGAGCGCGGACCGGATGTAGGAGGTGGTCAGGATGGGATGGCGCAGGATCTCGAACACGTGCTGGAGGAAGATCGTGAATGACACGTCGAACCACCACCGTACCGCGACCATTGCGGAGACGATTGCCACGCCCTGGCTCAGCATGTTGAGGAACACGAGGCAGATGACGGAGGCCAGGACGCGGGGGATGACGATGTGCTGGGACGGCTCCACCGCCATGAGCCGCAGCGCGTCCAGCTGACCGCTCATCTGCATGGAGCCGATCTCGACGGTGAAGGCGGTGCCGATCTTCGCCGCGAAGATCAGGCCCCCGAACATCGTCGTCGCCTCCGACAGCAGGAGGTAGACAGTCGCGGCGCCGGACCAGTTGACCACGCTGAACTTCAGCCCGTTCCAGCCCGCCGTCCACGCGAGGATGAATCCGATCACCACCGAGGTGACAATGTTGACGGAAAAGGCGTCGAGCATGACGCGCACGATCTGCTCGCCGAGCTGGCGGACCGGGAACGGCTCCCGGAAAAGCCAGTAGAAGAAGTTTCCGTACATGCCGAGCGCGGACCTGCCGGCGTGACGCCATTCGCCCGCTGCTTCGTTCCTGACGCGTGCCATGCCGCGCAGAATAGTAGTTGGGGGGGGAGGGGGTGTCAAGAATGACGTGCCTTGACAAATGAAAGGCCGAGGCGTGAAACTCGCTCAATGCCTTCAGATCACGCGGTGAGCCTCCTGTCGCGGGCCCTCGAAAGCCCGGTGTTCCTGAGCGCGCTGTCCAGCTGGCTGATCGCGCAGATCCTCAAATCCTGCATCATGCTGGCCCGAAACCGTCCCCGTACCGCGAAGGAGATCCTCCTCAACATCTTCTGGTCCACCGGCGGGATGCCCAGCAGCCACTCCGCGGTCGTCGCCTCCCTGGCGACGTCCGCGGCGTTCGTCGAGGGGGTCGACTCGACTCTCTTTTTCGTGACACTCTTCTACGCCATGCTCACCTTCAGGGACGCGCTGGGCGTCCGCCGCGCTGCCGGGGCGCAGGCCCGCGCTATCAACCAGCTGATCCGTGACCTTTCGGCGCGCCGCAAGCTGCGCAGCAAGCCGGTCAAGGAGATCCACGGTCATACTCCCGCGGAGGTGTTCGTCGGGGGGCTCCTGGGGTTCTTCATCGCCATTGCGTTCTGCACACTCTGAGACGGACCGCATGGCGCGCGCACGTCCTGCCCAGCGTTCCGGCACCTCCCGAGCACGGCGTCCCGCGGCGCCCGCACGGAAGAGAGTGAGGAAAGCGCCGCCGCGTCCCGCCCCTTCGTTTCGTCTTCCTCTTTCCGACCGCTCCCGAGGGCCGCTCCTTGCCGTGCTCGTGGCCCTCCTGCTCGCCGTCCTGTGGCTGCCTTCCGCGCCTTTCTTCGGACCGCGGTCCACGCGGCTCTGGCGAGGGTACCAGACCCTTCTGGTGAGGGTCGGAAGCAGCGCGGAACGCGCTCTGCCGGCGGTCCTGGGGCGCCTGGGCCCGGGCGTCGTCTCCGAGCAGACAACGACGGTGGACTTCTACGACTTCTCGGGACAGGCACGGGTCAGCCTCGCTGACCTTTCGCGCCGGCTGGACCGGGAGGACCCGCGGCACGATCCGTACGTGGACGGGATCAAAGGCTACTTCAACGTGACGACGAGGGAGGCGGACTGGCGGATCGTGTACATGCCTGCCCGGTCCGGACCCGTCGCCGTGTTTGTGACCCTCCGCCAGGTCCTCGGAGCGCCCGGGGCAGGCGGATGGCGGCTCGCTGAGCTCGATCCGGTGGAGAAGCTCATTGCCTGCGCGGCGCCCCTGGTCTTTGCAGCCATCCTGTCGGCATTCGCCGCGAAGCGGCGCCGGGGGACGATCCTGCTCGGGGCTCTCGGCGCGGCGCTCTGGGTCCCTGCCATCGTGAACGGACCTCCCGGCGTCCTTGCCCTCTCGCTGATCGTGCTGGCAGCGTGGCTTCCCCTGGCGCAGGAGTGGCTTCTCCTTGTCAGGGGCGAAGCGGCGGGCGTCAAGCAGACCGGGCGGGGCCTGCTGGTTTTCCTGGGCGCCGCAGCCGGAGGCGTCACGGCTTTTCTGGCGCTCACCGGCTTCTCGTCCCCCGCGCTGGCGCTGTGCGTCTCCCCCGTCGTGAGCTCGCTGCTGCTCCTCGCCGCCCTGCCGCTGTCCCGCGCATCGGTGGAGGCGTGGCGGGTGAGACGCGTGCGCGTGGCCATCCCGCACGTCCCGACAGGTTCTGATCCGCAGAAGGGGAGGTTCCTGGCGATCACCGTCGGTCTTTTTGCCCTCGCTCTGTCTGGTCTGCTGCCGCTGGCCCGGGGAGGCGCGTGCCCTGTGCCCGTGCCGCTCATTGGCGTGTGGGACTTCTCGTGGAGCTCGTTGCAGAGACTGCAGGCTCGCAGCCCCGGCAACCGGCTCCCCGATATCTCGGACTACGTGGCGCACCAGGCCTACCAGCAAGGGCTCGGCTTTGGAAGAAAGTGGGCTTTCCCCCTCCCTGACGAGCGCATCTACGAGCGCGAGTACCTGCTGGATCAGTCCACGGGCGTGGTCCAGGCGCGGCTTCGCACCGTGAAAGTGTTCGACGCGTCCTGGCTCGCTGCCGCGGTTTCCCGTCCCGCGCCCGGAAGCGTGGAAGCGCTCCTCCTGGCGCAGGGGAGGCCCGTTGCCGCGGCCGTCCAGGGACCGGCAGGCCCCCTGTCCAGGAGCCTTCCGTTCACGATCATCGTATTCTGCGTTCTCTTCGCCGTGCTCGGAAGGGATCTCGGGCTCGGACCCTTGATCCGCGACAACCTTTGGCGCTTAAATAGCGAGGCGCGGCGAGACCAGGTTCCATGAAGAAGCGGCCGAAGATCCTCCTCAGAGGCGGGGTGACCCCGCCGTCACTGCCCTATTCTGCGCCGGCCGCGTCCGGAATCGTGAACGCCTCAATTCCCGGATTCGCCCTGATCCCGATGCTTCAGCACGCCGGGCAGCC
The DNA here is from genome assembly GCA_035542415.1 of Spirochaetia bacterium. Taxonomy (GTDB): domain Bacteria; phylum Spirochaetota; class Spirochaetia; order SZUA-6; family Fen-1364; genus Fen-1364. The sequence continues at coordinate 4,950 of DATKLM010000137.1, read as the reverse complement.
GGCCCGCTGCCTGGTGAAGGCCGGTGATCCGGTCCAGGAGGGGATGCTCATCGGCCGCGCGGAGGGCGCGAGCTCCGCCAACGTTCACTCCTCGATCCCGGGCACCGTGGTGGAGGTTCGCAGCTGCCGAGGCGCCGACGGCAGGATCAGCCCCGCGGTCCTCATCGAGTTCGGAGGCGAGTTTGCTGCCACGGGCCGACGGCGGGAACCGACGGACTGGGAGAAGCTCTCCCGCGCGGATCTCCTGGGACGCATCCAGGCCGCGGGAGTCGTCGGGCTTGGCGGCGGGCTCGTCCCGACGCATCTCAAGCTCGCCCGTCCGGCCGGCCGCACGGTCGACCTCTTCATCGCCAACGGAATGGACTCCGAACCGTCCCTCGTCGGAGACGCGGCGCTCATGAGGGAGAAGAGCCGGGAGATCGCCGCCGGGATGCGCATCTGCCAGGCCATTCTCGGCGCCAGCCGCGTGGTCCTCGCCGTGGGGGACGCGGAGGAGGCCGGAATCGCCCCCGCGTTCCGCGCGCTCTTCGGGGAAGGCGGAGGCGGGTTCGAGGTCGCGGTGTTCTCCTCCCGCTACCCCCAGGGTCACGAGCAACTGCTCCAGGCGGCAGTCACCGGAACGACGCCCGTCCCGACAGGCAATGGCGCAGGAGCGGCGGTAGATGCCGGCTGCGTCGTTCTGAACGTGGCAACGATCCACGCGGTGTACGAAGCGGTCGTGCTGGGCAGGCCCATGATCGAGAGGGTTGTCACCGTGAGCGGGAGCTCGATCCGCCGGCCCCGGTGCCTCAAGGTCAGGGTCGGGACACCGGTGGGCGAGCTTTTCGAGGAATGCGGCGGGCTCACGGAGGCCCCGGCGAAGGTCGTGCTCGGAGGTCCCATGCGCGGCCTGGCCGTGGACTCGCTGGATTTCCCCGTGACCAAGGGCGTTTCGGGCGTCATCACCTTCGACCACTCGGACGCGCGCGTCGGCCCCGAGCTCCCCTGCATCCACTGCGGCGCGTGTGTCGACGTCTGTCCGTGGGATCTCGTTCCCACGCGCCTGCACAAACTCATCGAGCGCGGAGAGATCGGCCAGGCGCTCTCCGAGGGGCTCGCGTCCTGCACGGAGTGCGGCTGCTGCGCCTTTTCCTGTCCGTCACGGATACCGCTCGTGGAGAGCCTGCGCCGCGGTAAGAAAGGGGGCCAGGCCCGCCATGGCTGAGCCGCGCCCGCTTGCCGTATCGCCGGCGCCCCACGTGGTCGGGCTCGTCTCCTCCCTGCGGCTCACGTGGACCGTGGCCGGATGCCTCCTGCCCGCAGCCGCGTGGGGCGTGTTCCTTTTCCGCGTCCCGGCCCTCGAGGTGCTGGGCGTGGCGGCCGGCTCCGCGCTCCTTGCGGAGCTTCTGACGTCGATCTTCACGCGCCGGGTAACCCTGGGAGACGGCAGCGCCTTCGTCACGGGCCTGCTGATCGGGCTCCTGATGCCGCCGGGGGCTCCCCTGTACGTGCCGGCGGCGGCATCTGCGTTTGCCATTCTCGTCGTCAAGCAGACATTCGGCGGACTGGGCCGCAACTGGATGAATCCAACCGCCGCCGGCGTCGTTTTCGCGCTCATCTCGTGGACGGGGGGCATGAGCCAGTGGCTGCCTGTCCCCGGCTCTGCCGAAGGAAGCGCCGCGGTCGCTCCGCTGGAAGCCCTGCGCGCGGCCTATGCCGCGGGAGCGCGGCCCGCGGGCCCGCTTGCGGTTCTTTCAACGCAGGGCTACGCGTGGAGCGGCCTGGACGGCCGCGTCCTGGGATGGGTCAACGACCACCTCCTCTCGTGGACGGGCATGGTCCTCCCCCGCGGGACCTTCGATCTCCTCATCGGGAACACGGCAGGCCGGATCGGGGAGCTGTCTGTGCCGCTTCTGCTCCTCGGAGCAGCGTGGCTCCTTGGAAGGAGCGTCATCCGCTGGCAGGTCCCGGTTGCGTTCCTCTCCGTTTTCTGTGCGGCATCCATCGTTTTCGGCGGGCTTCCCCTGGGGCGGGGCTGGTTCGCGGGAGGTCTCTACTTCCAGCTGTTCAGCGGCAGCATCGTGCTGGGGGCTTTCTTCCTTGCCACCGATACGGTCACGTCCCCGCTGACGGACCCAGGGCGCTTGATCTATGGTGCCTCCCTCGGCGTCCTTCTTTTCTTTCTCAGGTATTTCGGAGCGCTCGGAGACGGCGTTCCGCTTGCCATCGTTCTGGGCAACTGCCTCGTTCCGCTCATCGATCGCCTGACCGTTCTTCGGGGCAGGGCCCGGCACAGGGAGGCCGCATGAAGAGTCGCTCCCTGGCGCGCCGCGGCATCCTGAACGGCAATCCGGTGGCCATGGTCCTCGTCGGACTGTGCCCCGCGGCAGCCGTCACGACCCGGGTGATCGACGCCCTCTGGATGTCCGTGGGAGTGTTTTCCGTCCTGCTCCTCACGCGGGTGTGCCTCTCCCTCCTTTCCCTGCTGAGAGACGGGGAAAGCGCAGGGCCGTCCGCAGATCTGCGCGGCGGTGAGGGCGCTCCGCGCATACGGTGGCTCGGCGCACTGCTCATCGCTTCCTGCCTCACGGCAAGCTTCGAGCTGGTCCTCCTGGCGTTCGCTCCGGAGGAATCTGCAAGCCTGGGGATCTACGCGCCGCTCATCGCGGTGAACTGCATCGTCCTGGACCGCGTCGAGCCCGCGGCGGGAGGGAAGCACATCCCGACCGCGCTCCTCGATGCCTGCGGCCTCGGCCTCGGATTCGCCTTTGCGCTGCTCCTCATCGCGGCTGTCCGCGAGGTCCTGGGAGCCGGGACAATAACGCTCTTCCCCGCGGGGACTTTCGGCGGCACGATTGAGATCCCCGGGCTTTCCTCCGCTCCTGCGCGAGCGCTCGGGTACGCCGGCGGCGGGCTGATCTGTCTCGGATACCTTGCCGGGCTGTCCCGACTTCTCCGCCGTCGCCCCGTGCCGGCCGCAGAGGAGGCTGGCACGGCATGAGCTGGCTCGGCATCATCCTGACCTTTTCCCTCGTGGACAACGTCGTTCTTTCCCGCATGCTCGGCATCTGTCCGTGTGTCGGGGCCCCCCGGGGGATGAAGAGCGCGCTGGGAGTGGGTGCGGCCACCGCGCTCCTCATGAGCGTGTCCGCCCTTGCAGGGTGGATGATCCAGAGCCTCGTTCTCGATCCCCTTGGCGTTGGATTCCTCAGGACGCCGGCGTTCGTGCTGTCAGTGGCCTGCCTCGCGTGGATCCTGGAAGCGCTGGCCCGCCGCACCGCGCCGGACCTGCTGCGTGCCGCGGGCTTCCCCGTCGCCGGGATAGCGCTCAACTGCGCAGCCCTGGGCGCAGCGCTCCTCGTTGTCAAGGGAGGGTTTGGAGCGCTCGGAAGCCTGGTTGCCGGTCTCTCCGCCGGCGCCGGATTCTTCATCGTCACCGTTCTTCTCAGCGCCATCCGTGACCGTCTGGAGGTGGAGAAAGTACCCGAGCCTCTGCGCGGGCTCCCCCTGCACCTGATCTCGGCTGGTCTTCTCGCTTTTGCGTTTGTCGCCTTCGACAGGGCATTCCTCGCCCGCATGCTTCATGGCTGGTAGGAGGGGGCGGCATGCGGACCGTCACGCTCATCCTGGGCACGCACAACCATGTTCCCATCGGCATGGACCAGGAGAGCATCGAGAAAGCCTACCAGACGGCGTTCAAGCCTCTCCTCGCGGTTCTCTACAGCTACCCTGACTTCCCGCTCGTCCTCCATTACAGCGGCGTCCTCATGGAATGGCTGGAGGAGTATCATCCCGAGTTCCTCATGCTGCTGTCGGAGATGGTGAAGCGCGGCCAGGTGGAGATGCTCGGCGGCGGCTATTACGATCCCATTCTTCCGCTCATCCCGACGAACGACAAGCTCGGGCAGCTGGAGAAGCTCACAACGTGGCTGCGCGCGAGGTTCGAGATGAGGCCGCGCGGATGCTGGATTGCGGAGAACGTCTGGGAGCCTTCCCTGGCCTCGGTGCTGCGCGTGAGCGGACTGGATTACACGTTCCTGGACGACGGCCAGTTCCGGATGGCCGGCGTGCACGACAGCCGGCTCCTGCGGCCGCAGATCGCGGAAGACCAGGGGAAGATCATCTCCGTGTTCCCGGTTTCCGGTCCGCTGCGCCGCCTGGCCATTGAATCCGAGCCGGCGGCGGCACTTGAGTACCTTCGGACGCTTGCCAAAGACGGCGGGCCGCCGCCGACAGCCGTGCTCCTGGAGGACGGCTGCCGCGCCCTGGCGGGTCTTCTGCGGAACGACTGGTTGGAGTCCTTCATCCGCCTCGTCGCGGAAAGCGCGGACTGGCTTCGACCGGCGACTCCCAGCCAGTATCTCCGCGACCATCCGCCCTCCGGGAAGCTCTACGTCCCCTCGTCCTCCTCGATGGAGATGATGGAATGGGCGCTTGCGCCGGCGCACCGCGGGCGCTACCGGGAGGCCCGCCTGCGCAGCGAGGAGAACGGGGACAGCGGCCAGTACCCCGCCGGCGGGCACTTCCGTCAGTTCCTGACGCGCTACCCCGAGGCATGGCTCATGTACGCCAAGATGACGTACACCCACGCCCTCGTGAACCAGGTGCGGGGGGACCGGTACAAGAAGAAAGCGGCGCAGAACGAGCTGTGGAAAGGCCAGTGCAATCACGCGTACTGGCAGGGAGGGCGGGGCCGCATCTATGAGAACACGCTTCGAAAAGCGGTCTACCATGCACTCATCGAGGCGGAGAAGATCACGCGCGCAACGGAGATCTTCGCGCCCTCGATCATCAGCGTGGACTTCGACATGGACAACAGCACGGAGTACCTGTACCAGGGCTCCGAGCTGAACGCCTACATCCACACCCGCGGCGGCGCGCTCTTCGAGCTGGATTTTCTGCCGGCCTCGTGGAACTACCTCGACACGATGGCGCAGCGGGACGTTGTCGCAGGGACGACGGTCAACGCTT
>DATKLM010000136.1:0-26986 GCA_035542415.1 Spirochaetia bacterium | reverse complement strand
AGGACTGCCAGAAGGCACTGGGGATCGCCCATTCCGCTGACGTGGAAGCCGGGAAGCTTGATCCCGCGCAGTACCGGCCTCTTGCGGAGAAGGTGCTCTCCGCGTACCCGAACCTTTCGCACGTGGCCATCACGCTTCGCGAGAGCAGATCCGCGGATGAGAACGGCTGGTCGGCCGTCCTCGCGACGGGGAAGGAGTTCCTCGTTTCCCGGCGGTATGAGGTGCGGGACATCATTGACCGGGTGGGAACGGGTGACACATTCGCCGCTGGTCTCATCTACGGCCTTCTCAACCTCGGCTCTCCCCGGGAGGCGCTGGAGTTCGCCACCGCGGCGTCGTGCCTGAAGCACTCGATCCCCGGCGACCTGCCGTTGATGACGCTGTCCGAGGTCCAGGCGCTTGTGGGAGGCTCCGGGGCGGGCCGGGTGCAGAGGTGAATGGAGCAAAGGTCATGAAGGAAAACGCAACGAAGCGGAAGAAGGTTCTGATCGTCCTGGGCAGCCCGCGGGCGCGCGGGAACAGCGCAACTCTGGGTGAGCGCGTTGCGGCGGGAGTCCGGACAGCGGGAGGAAACGCGGAGCTGATCCGGCTGCACGGGATGGACCTCAGACCGTGCCGGGCCTGTGATGCCTGCCAGCGGAACAAGGACTACAGGTGCGTCCAGCGGGACGGGATGAGGGACGTGTACCACCGGCTCCAGGAGGCGGACGCCCTGGTCATCGCTTCCCCCGTATACTGGTTCACGATGTCGGCGCAGACGAAGCTCTTCATGGACCGGCTGTACGCTTTCATTGGTCCGCAGGGGCATGGCATGGCGGGCAAGAAGGTCGGTGTTGTCCTGACCTACCAGGACGCGGATCCGCTGGCTTCCGGAGCGGTGAACGCCATTTATGCCCTGCGAGACGCTTTCGGCTTCATGAAGGCCCCTCTCGCGGGCACGGTCTACGGAAGCGCGAACGCCGCGGGAGAAGTCCGAAAGAACAAGGCGCTGATGGACCGGGCATTCGAGCTGGGTCGGAACATCGTGAGCGCGTAAGCATCCCTGCCGGCCGAGGTTGCCTCCCGGCGCCGGCCCCTTGAGTGAGCCGCCAGTGGACTGCATCTCAGCGCCCGCCGTATACTTCGGAATGGCAGGAAAGGGATGCGCGCCGTTGTTCTGTGGATCATCCTGTGCCTCGCCGCTCCGGCCGCCACCCGCGGTGAGCCCGCGAAGGACCTCCGCCTCACCTTCGTCGGGGACATCATGACCCACCCGTTGATTTTCAGCTCCGGGGATTACGGCGAGCTTTACAAGGGCGTGGCGGACGTGCTCAAAGGGAGCGACCTTTCTTTCGCCAATCTCGAGTTTCCCGTGGATTCCACGAAGGACCAGTCAGGGTATCCCCTGTTCAACGGGCACCGGGATTACGTGCGCGCCGCCGTGGAGGCCGGCGTGAAGGTCTTCTCCACCGCGAACAACCACGCATTCGACGGCCGTGAGGAGGGGATCTTCCAGACCATCCGGGCGCTCACGGGGATCCGCGACCAGGCCGCGGGGCTCCTGTACTTTTCCGGCACGCGCGGAAACCAGACCACGCCTTTCCTTCCCGAGACCATTCTCGTGAAAGGAGTGCGCATCGGATTCATCGCCGTCACCCAGTTTCTCAACGATTCAGACGGCGGGCGTTTCGTTCACAAGGTGGATTACCTGGACGGCGACGAGTCCGACGCGTTCGTCTCCTTCGTGAAGGAGGCCAGTCCTTTCTACGACCTGTTCATCGTCTCCTACCACGGGGATCGCGAGTACGTGCAGGAGCCGGACCCGGCCAAGCGCCTCTTTTTTCACCGGCTCGTGGAGAGCGGCGCCCAGATCGTCTTCAGTCACCACCCGCACGTGCTCCAGGAATACGAGCTGGTGAACGTTCGCGGCTCGCGGCGGCTCATCATGTATTCAATGGGGAACTTCATTTCCGGCATGGTGCTGCGGCGCGGCGATCCGCCGGATCCTGACGGCGTGCTCGCGCTGACCGGTGACTCCGTCATGCTGACGGCGGAGGTGAAGGTCGGGGCCGGGGAGGCGGGAGTCGCCGCCCTCCAGCCGGTGCCGGTGGGGAGCTATCGCAGTGACAAGGGCGAGACCATCGTGGCAAAACTGGACGATCTTGCTGACGGGAAGGCGGGAGTGCCGGCTCCGTGGGTCGCCTATTTTGCGCAAAGAAGAATCCGCGTGGAACGGTTCCTTGCCGGGCGAAGCGCCGCGGCGCCCACCCTCCAGGCCGCGGCGCGGCCCGCGATGTGACTACCGGCTGCGCGCGATGCGCGTCTGCTCGGTGATCCTTTCTTCTCCCCGGGACAACCAGTCCTGAACAGCCATTGCCTTGGCGCGGGCAGCGGCAAACGAACCGGAGTCAAGATCCTTGCGCGCGTCGTCGATCACCAGGCGCTGCTGGTCCACTCCGAAGGCAAGATCAGAGATGTTCTTCAGGTCGATTCCGCGCACCCTCTTTGCACTCCATATTTTCGATTCGAAATCCGGCAGAGTTGTCCCGATCTTCTCGATGAGGGAAGCCGCGTCACGGGCGGCCTGCTGCTTGCTCGTCTGGGCATCGTTCAGCGCGCCCTGCCCCTCGACGACCGCCTCCCGGGCCAGCGCCAGCACGCGGTCATAGCCGCGCGCCACGGGGGACTTTTTCTGCTGGGAAGAGAGCTCCGACTCCAGGGCGGCGAGCTTCTCCTGGGCCGCGCGGAGGGAATCCGGAGCATACGTCAGGACGTCCGGGTTCGAGATGGCGGCCCCGACGGCCGCGCGCGCTGCATCGATATCCGCCTGGGGGAGCTTTGCGCATGCCCCGACGGCGAGCACGAGGGCACAGATCCCGAAGACGAGAATATGGCGCATGGCTGCGAAGTTCCTTTCAGATGAAAGCGTGACATCTCTCCAATGGTACCAATATCGGCACAAGCCTCGTCGGCTCTGAGTGAATGAACCGCGTCGAGCGCGCCCCCCAGCGAACCGGATTTTGTCCTGACTGTCAAGGGGAGCATGCGTCCGGACGGGCGCCGGCCTCCCGCGCTTTGAATTTCCTGCCCCGCGGGGTATACTGCCCCCCGACGGGAAGGAGGGCTCGGATGAGCAGATCGATGAGAATGCTCGCTTTCGCCGCGCTCGTGGCGCTCGTCGCCGCGGGGACCGCCTCCGCGCAGTTCATGCCGAAGAAGATCTGGCAGCTCACCATCGTGACCAACGCCCCGAATGCCGTCATCTACGTGGACAACGTCCAGCTCGCCGGCAACGTCACCAACGTCACCGGCGGCGCGCACAACGTCAAGGTCATCGCCGACGGCTATCTCGCCTTCAACGGACCCGTGTTCGTCCGGGGAGACCAGACCTTTACCGTCACCCTTCAGCCCGCGGGGTTCCCGCTGACCATCCGGGTCAACGTCCCCGATGCCGCCATCTACGTGGACGGCGCCCCCGTCCAGGGAGTCCCCTCCGTGTCCGCCGGCCCTCACAGCATCCAGGTCGTCGCGGAGGGGTACCAGGACTATTCCGTCACGGTGAACGTCGCCGGTCCATCCGTAGTCGACGTGCGGATGATCCCCGCGGGGTTCCTCCTCACGGTGAACGCCAACGTTCCCAACGCGCTCGTCCTGGTGAACAACATGAACCGGGGCAGCGTGCCCTATTCGGGGTACCTGCCCCCCGGCATGTACACGGTGCGCGTGTCCGCGCGCGGATTCGTGGACTACGTGGCCACCGTGAATCTCGACCGGCCGCTCGCGATCAACGCGCCGCTTGCACCCATCGTGATGCCGTCCACGATCAGCTTCGTGGTCCCGGGCCAGTACATGGACCCGGATGCGCACCCCGGCGACCCGCAGGGGGGCGTGCGGATCTTCATTGACGGCAGGCTGGTCAATCCACATCGCGAAATGGACCGTATCCCCGTTCTTCCGGGACGACACAGGATCAGGGTCGCCTCCGGCGTGTTCAGCGTCCAGCTGGGAGACTTCGACGTCCAGCCGGGCGTGAGCTACGTGCTCGAACTGGGGATGGACGTCAAGGTCCGGGCCGTGAGATAACCCGGAGAGCCAACACCACCGTTCTCGAGAGAAAGGATGGGCCCATGCGACGTTTTGCACCGGTAGTCATTCTCCTCCTGGTTCCGGCGGCGTTCGTCCTCGCGGAGTTTGCCGATACCGTCCTGCAGGCCGAAGAGCTTCACGCGCAGGGGAAGTATGCGGATGCCAAGGCTTTGCTTCTCGATGCCGTTGCTGCCACGGAAAGCGGCAAGGAGAAGGCGGAGCTGTACTGGAGACTGGCCCGAGAGACGCTGGAGCTCGGAGACCAGGCGGAGAAAGACAAGAAGCCGACAGACGCGGTCCTGGCGTACTTCGTCGAAGGGGAGGGGTACGCGGACAAAGCCATTGCCGCGGATTCTCAGAATGACCTGGGCTACTTCTGGAAGTCTGGAAACATCGGCCGCTGGGGCCAGGTCAAGGGCGTCTTCAACGCGCTGGGGAAAGCGCCCATTCTCCGGGATCTCCTTCTCAAGGTGCTGTCCATTAATCCGCAGCGCTCGGATGCGTACTTCGTCTTGGGCCAGCTGTACCGGGAAGTGCCGGGGTGGCCGCTCTCCTTCGGGGACACGGACAGGGCGGTTTCCCTGGGCAGGCTTGCCGTTGCCCTGAACGCGGAGCAAGTGGCTGCCGGCACGGAGAAGGACATCAGCTACGACTTCTCCATCGAGCTTGCCAAGACCCTGAAGAACAGGAACTGGTCATCCCAGAACAGGCAGTCGGAGTGGAAGAACAAGGCTGCGAAATACGCCCAGGCCGCCACGCCGTTCGACAAGGGCAGCTTCTATGAGGGGGCGAATCCGCTGGAGGACGTTTCCGACAAGCAGGAAGCCAAGGCGATTCTCACCAGGGTCATTGCCGACATGGAGGCGCTGCCCTCCCTGAAGGCGGGCCAGGTCAAGGATCTTCAGAGCGCGAAGGACCTCCTGAAGTCCCTGTAGGGGGGCGGCCCGGTCTGCGCCTGGTCTCACTGTCGATCAGGCTCGCCCTGGTCAGAGGCACGTCCCCGAGCTTGCGGCGGATTTTGAACACCGCTTCCTCCACCCGCTTCTTCCGCGTGAACTCGTCCGTGAACAGCTCGAGCTGGTCCTGCGAGTCCACCGGCGTCAGTGATGAAAAGCCGATTCCGACGAGCCGGACCGGGGTGGTGCCGTTCCAGCGGGAGTTGAGGAGCTCGCGCGCGATGGCGTCCAGCTCGTCTCCGGAGGAGACCCAGTGCTTGAGGGTCTTCTGCGCGCTGACGGTGGTGAAATCGTGGAATCTCAGCTTGAGCGAGACGGTTTTGGACTTCCAGCCCTCCTCGATCATGCGGAACACCACTTCGTGACACAGTTCCAGGAGCGCGCGTTCGATTCCCGTCCGGTCCTTGCGGTCCCGCTCGAAGGTCCTCTCGCTGGACAGGGACCTGCTGCGCGGCTCCTCGGAGAAGATTCCCGGGTCCCCGCCGCGCGTGGCGGATGCAAGGAAGGAGGCGGCGCCCGCGCCGAGCATCCGGGACAGCTCACCTTCGGCGAACCCGCGCAGCTGCTTCACCGAGGTGATGTTCAGCTCCGTCAGGCGCTGAAGGGTCTTCTCGCCGATGCCCCACAGGTCGCCGAGCGCCAGTCCGTCCAGGAACGCCTCCGCTGATTCCTTCGTCACTTCCACGAGCCCGTTCGGTTTGCCGGAGTTCGTCGCCAGCTTCGCCAGGTACTTGTTCGGGGCAATGCCGACGGAGATCACGAGCCCGGTCTTCTCCATCACCTCCGCCTTCAGCCGTCGCCCGGTGTCCGCGGCGGGACCGAACAGTCGCTCGGTTCCCGTGAGATCGAGGAACGCCTCGTCCACGGATATCTGCTGGAGGTGCGGCGTGTAACCCTCCAGGATTCCCATGACCTGCCGCGACACCTCGATGTAGCGCTCCATGCGGACCGGCAGGTACACGCCCTGGGGGCAGCGTCGGTAGGCCTGGGAGATGGGCATCGCGGAGCGGATCCCGAAGCGCCGGGCCTCGTACGAGCAGGCGGACACCACGCCGCGGTGCCCGGGGGCCGCGCCCACGATGATCGGCTTTCCCGCGAGTGACGGGTTGTCCCGCTGCTCCACCGACGCGTAGAACGCATCCAGGTCCACGTGGAAGACCACGCGGCGGATCTCCGGGGCGCTCACGTCTTGACCTCCAGGCTGCGGTGCACCTTCACACGCGTCGTGGCCCGGGTATCCCCGGGCGTCGAGATCCTCGCTCCGATCAGCGGAAGATCGAACTCCATGCTCAGGCTGATTGCGAAGGCCCCGTCCGCCGGGAGCGTGAGCTGCAGCGGGAGCGGGTTCGGCGCAAAGGCGCCGATGAGAATCCGGTAGCTTCTCGAGCCTTCGCGGACGAAGGGAAACGAGCAGTCGTAGAGGATGAAGTCATCCTGTGACGCGAGCGTGATCGTCACCGTCAACGGATTCGCGGGCATCGAGATCTGCAGCGCTACCGTGCGCCGGCTGAGGAAGGCGCTGGAGGTCTGCGTGATGTCCACGGGAGACCGTGGCGGAGGTGACAGGGGGAGCGCGAGGCTCGTCCCGCGGCCCACCAGCTCCCGTGTCCCGCCGGCGTCGCTCAGCGTGACGGTCCCCAGCGGCGCCGGGCTCGTGACAGTGATCGTGTCCCTGATCACGGTGTTCCCCGGTCCCGCCTCGATGGCCTGCGTGGCCACGAACGGCTGCGGGTTCTGGGGCGTGAACGGCGTGAAGAACGCCAGGTGCGCCCCGATGCCGACGCAGGCAGCGAAGAGCAGCCCGGCGAACGTGAACTCCCGCACGCGCCTTCGCAGGAAGCCCCGGCCCGGAAGGAGGAGACCGAGGCGCAGAACCAGAAGAATAAACGGAAGGCTGACCCCGGCGATCAGCAGGTTGCCCCAGATCGGAGAGAGGAGAAGGAACCGCGCGAAGGGAAGCGACGGCAGGGTGAAGACTTCAATGAGGCTGCGCAGCCCCCAGAACGGTGCCGGCAGGAAGAGAAGGATCTTGGCCAGCCTCGGGCGCACGAGCGCGGAGAGGAAGATGAAGAAGTACGCCCAGAGGAAGTAGTACGTGAAGGAGACGTTGAAGAGCGCGACGACGACGATATCGACAAGGAGGATGAACAGCGCGGCGGCAGAGTAGAAGCTCCCCTTGCGGGGGAACGGAAATCTGCGGAAGACGTTATACAACGCGGTATACAGCATGAGGGCGACGCAGACTTTGAGGGCCAGGAACTCGAGGGGCGCATACGACCAGAGAACGGAGAATCGCCGCGCCGCGCCGATGCCCTCCAGGACGAGGGTGCCTGCCAGGAGGAAGAGGAACGAGAGGCCCGCGAGGGGGAGGAGCGCCGGGAGGTTGCGCACGAGCGTGCGGATGTACTTGCGGATTCCCTGTCGGAACGTGAGTGAGTAGAGGAGCATCAGCGCCAGCGCGCCGACCAGGATCGAGAGATACGCCCGTTCCGAGATGATGAGCGGGTAGTCCCCGAGCTGGAACAGGAGGTAGTGACGGTCCCAGTCCTCGGGGATCCCCGCTGCGCTGGCCGTGATGAACTGCGGGAAAAAGCCGGGGAAATCAGCGAGCCACTCCCGGGCCCGGGCCGGGTCCACCGGGCCGTATTCTCCTTCCAGGCCCACGGACGGATAGCCGGCTTTCAGGTATGGCTCGATGAGCGTCCGTTCGCTGGTCTGCCTCAGGCGGAAGATCTGGCTCTCATCACCGCGCAGGAGATAGGGCACTTTCGCGCCGCGCAGGGCGTCCACGCAGCGGTTCATGAGCCAGTAGGGCGTGACGATTCCGCGTCCGCCTCCGCGCACGAGCACGCGCGACGGCACCCGATGAAGGTTGAGGTAGACGACCGCGGCCCGGTACTCGGGCTGAAAGTCCCTCAGGAACAGCATGCTGCCCATCGGGTAGGAGTCCGACGGCCCGTACTCCGCCCCGAGAAAGAGGACGGTGAGAGAGACCGGCGGCGTGGATCCGCGGAGGCGGCTGACAAGGTCGAGGCCGAGCGCCACGTTGAGGGCGCCGTCAGCGCCCGGTGCGGCGTCCGGCGGCTGGTCGAACGGCACCGCGACGATGATCGTGTCGGGGCTCTTGCCGGCGATGTCCACGCGAATGCAGGAGGAGAAGGAGTGCTCGAAATCCGACTGACTGAAGTCGAAGGGAGCGAAGGGGACGCCGAGGGCTTTCAGGCGCGCCCCCACGTACGAAACGACGCGCCGCTCCCCCTCCGATCCTTCGAGCCGTGGAGAGAACGACTCGATGGCGGTGATGTCCGTCTGCAGCGGCGGCTCCCGCGCCGGCGGGAGGGCCAGCCCGAAGAGCCCGCGTGCCGCAAGGACGAACAGCAGCGTGGCGCCGAGTGATCGGGACATGCGTCTGCGAGCATAGGAGATGGGGCCGGGCAAGTCAATGAGAGGAGCGGACAACCTTGCCAACATCGGCCCTTTCCGCTACTCTTCACCCACCGTATGGACGTGATGCCGGAGATCCTCCAGAGGAGAAGCGTGCGCTCCTTCACCTCCGAGCCCATCGACAAGGATCAGGTGGAGAGGATCCTGGAAGCGGGGCGCCTGGCCCCGTCCGCCAAGAACCGGCAGGAATGGCGTTTCGTCGTCGTCCAGAAGAAGGAAATCCGGCAGAAGATGATGGAGGCCGCATTCGGCCAGGAGTACGTCGGGCAGGCACCCGCCATCGTCGCCGTCTGCACCACCAACATCGACTACCGCATGCCCAACGGCCAGCTCGCGTACCCCATCGACCTTACTTTTGCCGCGGCCCAGATCGTGCTCCAGGCCGTGCATGAAGGCCTGGGCACCTGCTGCCTGACGACGTTCGACGAGCAGGAGGTGCGGGACATCCTCACCGTTCCGTTCTCCATGCGCGTGCTCCTGCTCATCCTCATTGGCCACGCGAGCGGGGCGGAGGAGGAGCAGACCACGCGCAAGACGCTGAAGCAGATTTCGTCAAAGGATCACTGGTAATCACGGGCAAGGGCGCCGTGGATGGCGGGCGGCGCTACGTGAACTCTTTCAGCGCGAATCTCACGTCCGGGAACTTTTTCTTCAGCCATTCCACTTCATCCTTGAGAGAGCTCTCACAATCGTAGATGTTGACGTACTGCCGCAGCTGACCCTTTCCGGGCTCCGCGGCTGACTCCACGACCATCCCACCGTGGATGGTCGCGATGGCATCCAGGGCGTCTGTGAGCAGCTCCTCGTCAAGGCTCAGCGGCACATTGAGCACAGGCGAGACCACTTCAAGGGTGTACCTCATCCGGCTCTCTCGCTGGGTCAAAGATAGGTATGGGCGGGCGCCAAAGACAAACTCACCCGTCCTTCATCCTGATGAGCACGATCATCGCGTGGCCGCCCTTCTCGTTGATGTACTCGTGGCGGCCCATGCCCGCTGGAATGATGGCCGCCTGGAGCCTTTCGATCTTCGCGGCTCGCTCGGGATGGGCGATGGAGCGGACCGTCACCTCTTCTCCCTCCGCCAGCGTGGCGATATGCATGAACCGTCCCTCGGTGTCGTTTTCGTGCCGCTTCGTGAAGAACAGCCGCTCGATGTGAAACGGCATCTCGGGGAGCGTCGTGTACTGGTCCTTCCTCGTCTCTCCGTCCCCTGACTGCACCACGGGGCGCGCCCGCAGGTGACGGCGGACGTACTCCTCCCGGCGCCAGCGGTTGTTGGCAAACGAGTGGTCCAGGTGCATCTTCATCCGCTTGCCGGTCATGGACTTCTTCTCGTCGTCCCAGGTCTGACGAGCGAAGTCGAACGTGAAGAACGAGTATTCCGTGCCGGCCACGCTGGGGCCCGTGTCCATCTCCAGGATCATCTGGTTGCCGCCGTGGCCATGGCTCGTTCCCGGCGGGATCAGAAAGAGATCTCCCACGACCGTATCCCAGCGCCTGATGAAGTCCTGCCAGTTCGGGATGGGCTTCTGGTTGTCGGATTCCCGGGTACGCCGCTCCCATTCCTCCAGGTCGGCGTCCTCCTTGAATCCCATCCACGTCGTGGCCCCCGCGTACGCCTCCACGATATAGTAGGTTTCGTAACGGCCCAGCGGCTCGTTGAAGTGACGCCGCACGTACTCCGTGTCGGGATGATCGTGGACCGGCATGCTCGACCGCTCGAAGGGAACGGGCCTGGGGAAGTAGCCGTCGTCCAGCCACACCTGCAGCGGCATGAGGTCCGGGTAGGTCCGGTGGATGTACTCCCCGACGATCTCCCGCGGGTATTGCATGATGTTCTGCGCGGGGATATTGAGCGTGTCACGGGCGCCCACGTCGATCAGGATGCTGAGCTCGATTCCCGCCAGCTCGTTCCACGCGTTGCATTCCAGTCCCGGAACCTCCCAGAGCGCCCGGTACCTCTCTCCGCCCCACGGCCCCGGCTGCATGATCTTCACCTGCTTGATCGGGTGCTGCACGAGGGTCTTCAGGATCGTCTCATACGCGCCGCGCGGCACGAGCTTGAGATTGTCCGCGTGCACCGCGTCCACGTAGAAATCCATGCGGGGCAGGGCGTGCTTCTTCTGCCGGTAGAGGAGGTAGAAGTCGCAGTAGTAGTACTTCTTCCACGAGTACGCCGGGTCGGGGTCGGAGCGGCCGAACGACACCAGCTCGCCTCCCCACATCTGCCACAGCATGGGCTGCATGGTGAAGTCGAAGTAGAAGCGCAGGTCGTACAGCTCATCCAGGGAGGGCAGGGCGGCGCCCGGACCGTAGACCACCAGCGCAGCGCCCTTTCCAGAAAGCTGGCCCCGCAGGTCCTCCAGGCGCTTCACGTCGAACAGCTCCGACATCGTCCCATCCGAGTTGACCCATCCGAAGCTGGGGTCGTCAGTCTCGAAGGGCTTTCGGTACGCGTCGATTTCGGCCGCGGATTTCATGAGAGAAGCGCTGGGGCGGAACGTCACCTCCAGCCCCGCGGCGCGGAAAGCAGAGGCCGCGCCCTCCGTGACGCGCTTCCAGTCCACTCCGTACCAGCCGTCGAAGGCTGCCGTGACGCCGCCCTTCCGGGAGCGGCGCTCTGCCATGCGCGCCGCAATCACGTCGAAGACCTCCGCGCTCCCGGTGACAACGGAGTCCCGGGTTTCCGCGGGAACGGCGATCATGTTCTCGGTGTTCTTCCTGTACTCGTAGAGCGGCATGGGGAACCTCCCTCAGGAGCGGATGGCCTGGAACATTGCGACGATGTTTTCCGGGGGAACGTTCGCCAGGATGTTGTGCACCTGTTGGAAAACGAACCCTCCGTCCCGGGCCAGGATGTCCACCTGGCGCCGCACGTGATCACGCACCTCCCCGGGGGTGCCCAGCGGAAGCACCTCCCGCGTGTCGCACCCTCCGCCCCAGAAGACGATGTCGGAGCCGAAGTCCTTCTTGAGCGCCGCCGGCTCCATGCCGGCGCAGGAGACCTGCACCGGGTTCACCGTGTCCAGTCCGGCGTCGATGAGATCGGGAAGGAGCTCGCGGATCCCGCCGCAGCAGTGGAGCATCACTTTCACCGGCGCGAGCTGCTTGGCCCGGCGCCACATGCGCGCGTGGCGCGGCTTGAAGATCCTGCGGTACATCTCGGGAGAGATCTGCGGACCGGACTGCATGCCCAGGTCATCGCCGAAAAGAACGATGTCGATGGAATCTCCGACAGCGGACAGGAAGCGCTCCAGGCTCGACAGGTGCATCTCCACGAGCCGGTCGAGGAACGCTTCCGCGCGCTCCGGCTCCCCGGCAAGCAGCATGAAGAAGTTGTCGTTGCGGTAGAGGAACTGCCCGATTTCCAGGAGGTTGCCGCCGAACAGGCCGACGATGGCGCGGGACGTGGAGGAGCGCAGCGCGCGCGCGCCGTCCCGCAGCGCTTTTGTTCCCTCCGGGCCGCCCCCGATGGGTCCGGGCGGCGCGGCCGTGATCCCCGAGGTCCACATCGTCTCCTCCATGGCTTCTGGCAGCGGGGCCTGGTCGCTTTCAGCGTACGGGAACGTTGTCTGTTCGAAGTAGAGCGCGCCGTCCGGCATCCGGGCAATCCGCTGGCCGCTCAGGGACCGCATGATCCACTCTCCATCCCCGCGGTCCAGGCGCACCCAGGACGGCATCTGGCACGGGGTCCCATCCGGCAGCGTCCAGTCCTGCCACCACCGGTCCTCCTGCGCGAACGCCCGCCCCATCTCGATGGCATCGATGCCGAACAGGTCCAGGACGTCGCTGTCGATGATGGAGAGCTGCTGGATGGGATCGTACACGCGGATGGGCTTCGCCGGGAGGCCGAGGTGCCGGCGCAGCCGCGCGTACGCGATGGCGGCGATGCCGGAGGACCGGTGCCCGCCGAAGTCCACCGGCACGGTGTCCGCTTCCTTGTGCGCAAAGGCCTTGGCGATCCTGTCTCGAGACGTCATCTCACCCCACCTCCCCGATGCTCGCGCAGGAGTCCCTCTTCACGAGCTGCTCCTTCACCTTCAGGACGTGGACGTCCTGGTGATCGTTGCGGAACCTCTCCAGCATCACGCTGGCAGCCGTACGCCCCAGGAGCGTCGTGTTGATCCGCATGGTCGTGATCTTCGGAACGCCAGGCAGGCTGTAGTCCAGCACGTCCCCGGGCGCAATGAGCGACACGTCCCCGGGGACGCGCAGTCCCAGCTCCGCAAGCGCCTGGATCACGTACAAGCCCAGATAATCGTCATGGGCGAAAATGGCAGTGGGCCTCTCCGGCCGGGAGAACAGGGGCTCGAGCTTCCACAGCAGTTTCTTTTCGTCCATGAACGGTATCGTGATGCGCTGGTCCGGCGGAAAGGAGAGGCGGTTCTCTTCCAGCGCCTTGCGAAACCCGACAAACCGGTCCGCAATCAGCACCGGCATGTCAGGGCGTTCGTACTCCACGAAGGCGATGGACCGGTGGCCCAGGGAGATGAGATACAGCGCCCCCTCGTAGGCCCCCTGGAAATCGTCCACGCACACGGAATAGTAGCGGTCCTGGAAGTTGCTGTTGTTGACGATCACGAGGAGCGTGCCGCGCTTTTCCAACTCCTCGAAGAGCCGCTCGTCGCTGTGCTGGACGGAGAAGACGGCGCACAGCTCGCACGCGTCGATCAGCCGCAGCGCTTCCTCCGTGCCCTCCATGGCGCCGACGGGAACGATGATGGGCGCGTATCCCTCCCGGTGCATCGCGAGCTCCAGCTCGAGGAGGATCGGGCGGATGAAGTTCCACTCGAAACCGCGATCATCGAGATGGATGATTCCGACGGGGCAGATCCGCCGCGTTGAGCTGCGGCTGTTGATGTTCCTGGACTTGTAGCCAAGCTGTCCCGCGGTGGCAACGACCTTCCGCCTGACCTCCGCGGAGATTCTGCCCTTGCCGGAAAGCGCCATGGAGGCGGTTGCAAGGGAGACGCCGGCCGACTGGGCCACGTCACGAAGCTTTATGCCTGCCATGTCCGTCCTTGACCATGATAAAATTTTATCATATTTGAGCAGAAGAGCGTCGATTTGTCAAGAGAATTCGAACATGCGCCCACGCCCGGGCCGGTGAAAGCAATATGCCGCTTTTTTTCACGCTTTTCTAGCCCTTGACGCCCGGCTGGGCCGCAGAACAGGCTGGTGAAATATGCTAAAATCAACAGTCTCCCTTGACAGCCCAGTTCTGGTCAGATAAAAATGGCTAAATTCGAGCCAAGGAGGTTTGTATGAGGAACAGGAAGAAACTCGTTCTCGTTCTTCTCGTGCCGGTCCTCCTCTTCGTTGGCCTGGGAGTCTTCGCCCAGGACCTCATTCTGATGCATGACAAGGGAGGGAACCCCAACTACCAGCCGTTCTTCGAGCAGCAGGGCTCCATGGCGAAGGACGCCGTCGGAGTCGGCTTTACCCCGACACCGTATCCGACCACGGACACATTCATCGCCACAGTCCGCGCTGCTCTCCCCACGGACAAGGCCCCCGACCTCTTTACCTGGTGGTCGACCTACCGGATGAAGGACCTGATTGACCAGGGCCTCGTAGCCGACATGACTGATCTCTGGGACAAGCACAAGGCGGAGTACCCCAAGGGAGTGCGTGATGCGTTTACCTTCAACGGAAAGGTTTACGGCCTCTGTGATGTCGTTGAGTACTGGGGCGTCTGGTACAACAAGGAAGTCTTTGCCAAGTACAACCTGAAGGTCCCCGCGACGTGGGCCGATTTCCTCAAGGTCTGCGACACGCTGAAGAAGAACGGCGTCACGCCCATGGCGCAGACGGTGCAGGGCCGCTGGCCGACCTTCATCATGTTCGAGGAAATGGTCGCCCGCCAGGACCCGCAGCTCTACGTCGACCTCTGCGACGGAAAGGTCAAGTACACCGACCCTCGCGTGAAGACCGCATTCGGCGTGTGGGCAGACCTCATCGGGAAGGGATACTTCACCGACCCGTCGACGGACCTGTTCTCCGACGTGCCGCGCCTGTTCGCCAGCGGAGAAGTGGCCATGGTCCCCTGCGGTTCGTGGTACCTGACGGTCCTTACCGGGAGCGGCGTTCCCGAGGAGAACGCCGATATCTTCATCATGCCTCCGGTCAACCCGAAGGCGGGGAAGGTCGTGATCCTGGAGGCGAGCCCGGTCCTGATCAGCAAGAAGGCGCCCAACCTCGAAGCCGCGAAGAGGGTGGCTGACTGGTGGATGGGCCCCGAGGGCAACGCCGCGTTCGCGAAGCTGGTGAACCAGTTCCCGCCCAACTCCAAGGCGGACGCGAGCTTCCTTCCCGCATCGAAAGTGGCGCTGAAGCAGAAAATCGTGGGCGAGAACTATCGCGTTCTCAACCGCTACTGGGAGGCAACTCCCACCCCGATCTGCGAGAAGGCCGTCGACAAATTCGCGGAGTTCATCCTGAAGCCGAACTCCGTGGACGCGGTCCTTGCGGATCTGCAGAAGATCGCCGCGGACTACTGGGCAAAGAACAAGTAACGACGTATCGTTGACCGCGTTCGCGCGGAACGCGTGCTCGCGTATTGCAAGCGGGGCGCCCGGCGCCCCGCTTTTCCGGAGGGTCTCCCTGAAATCGAAGGACGTGGTCGCCAGCTATCTCTTCATTCTCCCTGCCTTCGTCCTCGTGGTCGTCCTCCTCGTCGTTCCGATGCTGCAGAACATCTACTACAGCTTCTTCGACTGGGACGGGCTGAGCAAGCCCGTGCTCATCGGGCTTCGCAACTTCGCCGCGCTGTTCCAGGACCGCGTGCTGGCCGGTTCCATGATGAACACGGTGGTCTGGGTCGTCTTCACGCTCGTGTTCCCCGTGATGGGCGGGCTTCTGGTGGCTGTGTTCGTGACCGGCGTGCGGGGGGAAAACTTCTTCAAGTCCATCTTCTTCATCCCCCTGACCATTTCGTTCGTCGCCACGGGCACCATCTGGACGTACATGTTCAGCCGGGAGCTCGGGGTGCTGAACGGGACGTTCAAGCTCCTGGGCCTGCCCATCAAGCTCTCCTGGCTGACGAGCGTCCCCCTGAACACGTTCTCCATGCTCATCTCCTGGACGTGGCAGCAGATGGGCACCAACATGGTGATGTTCCTCATGGGGCTGGCTACCATTCCCACGGACCCCATCGAGGCCTGCGTCCTGGACGGGGCCAACGGATGGCAGACGTTCCGGCACGTGAAGTTCCCCATGCTCGCGCCCATCACCACGGTCGTCATCACGATGGCCATGGTGAACGGCTTCAAGGTATTCGACATCATCTACGTGATGACGCGCGGAGGGCCGTACCAGTCGTCGGAGACGCTGGCCATCTCCATGTTCCGGGAGACCTTCACGCTTTTCCACATGGGATACGGGGCGGCCATCTCCGTGCTCCTGTCCGTCATCGTCATCGTCATTTCCGCCGCGTACATCCGGCGCATGACCCGGCGGGACCTGCTGTACTATTGAGAGGAACGGCATGAGCGCATCCCGGGCCCTGCGGAAGGTCCCCCTCTACGTCGTGCTCCTCGCCCTGTGCGTCCTGTGGCTCGTGCCGGTGCTGAGCACGGCGCTCGTGTCCCTCAAGAGCCCCAAGGACTTCGTCAGCCAGAAGTTCTACCAGCCGCCCACGCGTATCTACTTCGTGGAGAACCTGAAAAAGGTCCTGAACGAGTACCGACTGAGCGCCCATTTCGTCAATTCGCTCATCTACGCGGTGGCCGGCGGGGCCGTTGCCATCGTGACCGCCTCCATGGCGGGATACAGCATCGTGAGGCTGAGGCCGAAGTTCAATTTCGTCCTCTTTCTCATCATCTACAGCGGCACGCTTTTTCCCTTCCAGATGTACCTGATCCCCGTCTACCGGCTGTTCAACGTGCTGGGTCTCTACGACACCAGAACGGGGATGATCCTCATTTACTCCGCAATCTGCATTCCGTTCAGCCTGTTCGTCTACCGCGGCTTCTACACGACCATCCCGCGGGAGATCGAGGAAGCGGCGCGCCTTGATGGATGCGGTCCGGTCCGCTCGTACGTGTCCATCTTTCTCCCGCAGTCCCTGCCTCCCACTGCCGTCGTTGCGCTTTTCCAGATGACGTGGATCTGGAACGACCTGCTGTTCGGCATGGTCCTCTCCCGCACGCAGCACGTGCGGCCCATCATGGTGGCCCTGGCAACCATGACCGGCTACGGCGGCGGCAACATTCCCTGGATCATGACCGGGGTCATTTTCACGTCCGTGCCAACCGTCGTTCTTTTCATCCTCCTGCGGCGGTTCTTCATCCAGGGAATGACGCTTTCCATTTCGACATGAGCGCGCGGAAGGTGATCCTGGGCCAGCCCTCCTGGGTTGCGTCGAGCCGCGACGTGGAGATTGCCGTCACCACGCGCGGCGGCCACGTGGCACCTGTCACCTTCTTCCGCGGCAGCGCGCGGCCGGTCCAGCCCTACTACATCAGCCCATGGCAGGGAAAGGGCGTGCGCACCGGCGTTCCCGTGCTGGACGTGCTGCGCGGGGACTTCTTCTGCATGCCCTTCGGTGCGGACAATCGCCGCGGACCTGAGGACCACCCCATCCACGGGGAGCCCGCGGGGTCCCCGTGGCGATTCGATGGTCTTGAGCGGAAGGGCGGGGTCACCCGGCTCAGCCTGCGCATGAGCACGAAGACCCGGCCGGGCCGGATCCTCAAGCGCCTCACGCTCGTTGACGGCCACAATGTCGTGTACGTGGAGCACGAGCTTTCAGGCTACGACGGCCCTCTCTGCCTCAGCCATCATGCCACCCTCGCCGTCCCGGAGGAGCCGGAAAGCGTGCGCGTGACCGCGAGCCCGATGCGGTTCGGCCAGGTGGCCCCGCGGGCATCGCTCACCAATGACGGAAACGAATACTACGCACTTGCCCCGGGAAGGCGGTTCTCATCCCTGAGAAAGGTCCCGACGATCTGGAAGGATCTTCCCTGGGCGGACTGTGGATCCCATCCCCACCGGCGCGGGTACATGGACGTCATTGCGGTCTTTCCCCGGACAGGGTCGCTGCCCGCGTGGACGGCTGTGACAGTGCCTTCCGAGGGCTACCTGTGGTTCGCGCTTCGCGACGCTCGTCTTCTTCCGCAGACCGTCTTCTGGATGGACAACGGAGGCCGGCATGCGCCGCCGTGGTCAGGGATCAACCGCTGCCTCGGCGTGGAGGACGGGTGCGCGTACTTCGCTTCCGGGCTTGCGCAGTCGGCGCGGAGAAACGACCTGAACCGGGCCGGCATTCCCACGGTGATGCGGTTTCGGCCCGGGCGGATGGTGAGGATCGCGCACATTCAGGGTGTTGCGCGGATTCCATCGAGTTTCGACAGGGTCAAGGCGGCATCCTTCCGCAAAGACTCAATTCGGTTCAGCTCGCCGTCAGGGAAATCCGTGGAGGCGGCGGTGAGCTGGGACTTTCTGCGGGAGGACTTTGCCGGCTTCCAGGCCCGGTGACGTTCGGAGCAGCGGTTCAGGTCCCCGCGCCGGCGTAGTAGGTCACCAGCGCTTCCAGGGACCGCGCATCTGCCTCCGTTGGAGGACGCGTCTCTCCGCCCACGAGGAACCACGGCTGATCGTTCTTCACCCAGCGCACACGGAGCGTCAGGGCGAACGGGGTAACCGCCGGGTCGTGGACGGCAATGACCCTGATGGTGACCACGTCCCCGGAGGCGATGGGCAGGGGCTGCATGAAAGCCACCTGGCAGCCGTCCTCACTGATGTCCCGGATGTAGCCGGGCGTCATGGACTGCGTGAAGACGGCCTTGGCGTACCCGGCAACCCGCGGGTTCCTGCGCTGCTCACTTCCCATCGGCTGCCTCCGCCGGCGTGGAGAAGGTGATGAGGGTGCCGGTGACCTTGCCCGCCTGCCACTCCAGCGGCCTCTCGTGCTCGTCCAGAAAGGCCACGGTGAACCGGTCGAACGTTTTCTTTGCCACGTAGATTCCCATCCCGAAGCGCTTGTACCCGTTTTTCCGCTGGTACTCTTCGAACGGCGCGGAGTGGAGATCCAGGGTCTGCGGGTCTGCCGTGAGGTCATAGGGGAGCTTCCGGGGATCGAATCCTCCGCCGTAGTCGCGGATGGACACGTTGAGCCAGCCGTCCGCCAGGGAGACGATGACGCTGATTTCCCGCGTCTCTCCCCGCTCCTTGTGCGCGCGGATGGAGTTGTTGAGGAGCTCGAGGATGGCGTAGCGGATGTTGTGGTGGCTCACCCGGGTGGGCGGAAGCGTGATCATATCGAGCTCCCGCATGATCTCGCGGAAGTCCGCGCTGGGGCTCACCGAGATCTGGACCCGCGCTGTCTTTCTCCCGCTTGCGTCGAGCCCCTGGCCTGGCTTCATGAATCCCGTCCCTTTCCTAAATGAAGACAATCGGCGATAATGCGCCATGCTATATTGTTTCGCGGAGTTGCGCAATTACCGGCAGCTCACGCGATTGCGGGCAGCCATCCTCCCGTCCGTCGAATCCGGACTCACCGCTGTCTTCGAATCAAGGAAGCTGACAGTCTCACCCCTCGGGCAGGGAGCCTGGATCGCCGAGATGGGCATGGAGGAGGATTTCGACGCGGGAGGCGCCTCGGCAGTGCTGTTGAAGGCGCTGGATTTTCTCCAGTCCCGCAGGCAGGATCTTTTCGGGTTCTCCCTTCTGGTGTCCGGCGCCCGCCCTGATTCGAAAGCCCGGCTGGCGGAGATGATGCGGGAGAGCCTCAGGGACGTGGAGGAATCGGAACGGCTCTGGATCACCGCCGAAAGCGCGCCCCTGTTCGCCGAGGTCCTCGCCCTGGCGCCGGAGGGCGGGCTGCGGAGAGTCACCGGTCCGGTGCAGGAGCCGGAGGCGCCCCTTCCCGCGGTGGAGTCTCCCCGGCCGTGGATCCGCGAGGCTCTCGTGGGGCGCGCCATGGACGTGCTCGCAGAGAGGCTGAACTCCAGCGAATCCCGCCTCATCCTTCACCTCCACGGACCGCCGGGCGCCGGCAAGACCACGCTGCTGCGTGAGGTTTCCCGGCGCGTCCTGGGCGGCAAGGAGTTCCCCGTCCTGCGGACGCACACCCTCTTCAAGCGGCGCTCGCCGCTGCATCCCTTCCTGAACAGCCTCACTCCTTCGTTTCTCCCCGCGGTCCCGAAGCACCTTGTCGGCGTGGAACGTGCCGCATGGGCTGATGTCAGCGGTCTCCTGTCCTGGCTTCTGCGGTCGGAGGACGCCGCGGACGCCCGGCTCCACCCCGACCATGTCATGGAGGACTTCGTCCTCGGGTACCGGCTCTGCATGACGGCCTGGCTGCGCATGGCGGCGCAGCGGGGCCTTCCCGCGCTCTTCCTGTGCGAGGGAGTAGACTCCTATCACTCGGAGGCGCGCCGTATCGCCGCTCGCCTGGTGTCCGGGTTTCTGGACTGGCCGGACTTCCTGCCTGTCCTTTCTTCCGCATCCGCGGCTCTTCCCGAAGAGCTCACCGGCCTTTCCGTGGGCTCCGTCAATGTCCATCCGCTCGGCAGCCGCGAGCTGCGCTCCCTTTCCCGTCACCTCTACCCGGGCGTTGCTCTTCCCGAGATCCTGATCCGTCGGCTTCGCAACCACTCCTCCGGCGTCTACCTTTCCGCCGTTTCCTATCTGCAGTACCTCCAGAAAGCCGGCCGCATCCGCTTTTCACCCGCTGCCCACGAGTGGTTCTATCAGGCCGCCCCGGACGCCGTTCTTCCGGCCAATCCGCTCTCCGCCTCGTGGTATCTCCTGCGCGCCCTCCCCGAGGACGCCTTTGTCGTGCTCTACGCCCTCCAGCTCGCAAGCGGCCTCCTGGATCGACGCGCGTTCACCGCGTTCCTGGCGGATGCAGGCGTGGACCAGAAGTCCGCGGAAAGGGCCCTGGCGGGCCTGGCCTCTGCGGGCCTCGTGGCGGAGGAGGATACGCTCATCCCGCGGTTCCCCGTGCTTCGGCGCAAGCTGGAGGAAGCGCTCGGGGTGAAGGGGATCGTTCTTCGGGAGCGGTTCGTCACGTACATGTCCACGCAGTGGGAAGCCGGCAAGTATCCGCATCATGTTCTTCTTTTTTCTTTCCTCGCCCGCAACGGGCGCACCGACCTTGCCCTCCGCGTCCTCCCCGAGCTCATCCGCCGGAAACTGGACGAAGGCGACATCGCCGGCGGCCGCGCGTTCTTCGAGGTGGAACGACTGGAGTTCTCAACCGCGCCCACGCAGGCGCAGCGCGTGGAGATGGAGGCGCTTGCCGCCATCGGCAGGCTTCGGGCGGCGCTCCTGGAGGGAAACCGCGAGGCAGCGGAATCCGCCCGCGCCGCGGCGGCCGAGGTGACCCGCCTGGATGCCGCGGGGGACCTGCGCGGAGAGGCGCGGCTGGAGCTGACCAAGCACTCCCTCTCCCGGGGAGACTCCACAACGGCGATGGACGAAGTCAAGCGCGCCATGCTTCTGTACCAGGAGCCGCACGAGGGCCGCGTGGAGAGCGAGCGCCATGACGCCGGCGAGCGCGCTTCGTACCTGTGGCTGGGTGTCACGATGCTGGCGGACGGCAAGCTCAGCGAGGCCGTCGAGTACGTGGGCCTCTCCGAGCGGCTGTGCCAGGAAGCGGGAGACGCGCCCGGCACGCTGCTCGCCGAAACGTACCTCGGCATCTGCCACTTCATGGAGGGAAGGTACTCCCAGGCCCGCGCCGCGGCGGACCGGTCCATCGCCGGCGCCCGCGCCCTGTGCCGCCGCGAGGCCGAGATGTTCCTGCTGTTCCTCAAGGCGCGGATCCTCTTCCAGCTCGGCTCCTTCGGGGAATGCTGCTCCCTTCTGCAGTCCTGCCTCTGCCTGGCGGAGCTCTATTCCGTCACCGCATCCGTCCCCGTCCTGCAGGCGTGGCTTGCGCGCGCCATGCTCCACCGGGGAGAGGCGGAGAGCGGTCTCAGGATCCTGCAGCAGCTGGAACCGACGCGGGAGCAGCTGTTCTTCCTGGCCGAAGGCTTCCTGTTCACGGAGGCCTTGGAGAGCGCCTCTCCGTGCCTGGACCGCGCCCTGGCCCTGGAGGACAGCGGCGGCTTCCCGTTCCCCGAGGCTGTCTCCTGGAGGGACGGCTTCGCCTCCATCGAGGGCCGCTGCTTCCGTCTCAGCCGCGGCGGAGCCTTCTTCCGCCGCAATCTCACCGCGCTGCGCGCCTGTGTCCTGGGCCTGCGTGGATTCAAGGACGAGGGGATCCAGGAGCTTCACAAGCTGACGCGCTCGGAACGGTCCGTCGGAGAGGACCCGAACGGCTTCTGGTACAACTACCTGTACGCCATGGTCCTGCCCCAGTCGGGCTCTCACGAGTTCGATGACCGGGACACGATCCTGGGCAAGGCCCTGAAGAGCCTCCAGGAGCGGGCGAGCCGCATCGACGCGCCGGCGGACCGCAGCTCGTTCCTCTCCGCCAACCGGTGGAACCGCCGGATCATGGACGAGGCGCGGGAGAGGAAGCTGATCTAGCGCGGCGAAGCCGCGAGAGCCCTGGGGAGGCGGTGAGAAGCCCAATTGACTCCTCCCCGCGCCGGCACGTATACTCCTCCCAGCGATATTCCTTGGGAGGGGAACATGGCAGAACAGCTCATTGTCAAAAATCTGCCCTTCATCAAGGTCCTCCCGGCGTGGGCCCAGGAGCTCTCCTACAAGTACTGCTCCAAGACTGCCAACCTCTACATCCTGTCCGGCAATATCCGTGATTTCCTGCCGCACAAGATGAAGGAGGGGGAGTTCAACTTCGTCAAAATCCAGGACTACGTCTCAGAAGTCCTGTTCGGCAACCGCGACATCATCGTTTTCTATGACCGCTCCTCCGGGGTGAGCTTCTGCACCCCGGAGATGAAGAAAGACTACCTGGCCAGGATGCGCCAGCTGCAGCCGCGCGCTGCGCCGGGCCAGCTTCTGACGCGGAATCCCATAAGGGCGCTGTCCCAGCTGGAGAAGTACTTCTACGCGAACATCACGCACAGCAAGCGCATCGTCCTCATCATCGACTACTCGGAGACGGTCGTTCCCAACACGGACATCTCCCGCTACACCGATGAGGACCGCTACTGTCTCGTCACGCTGAACCGATGGGCCAATGATCCCATCTTCACGCAGGGAGACGTGTCCATCATCCTGCTCACGGAGAATCTCGCGGACCTGAATCCCACTATCGTGCGGTCGCCGGGGGCAATCAAGGTGAACATCCCGATCCCGGATGAAGCGGTGCGCGCGAGCTTCCTCAGCTTCCTCGACGGCAAGGGGAAGCTTCTCCTGGAGGAGCGGCTGAACGTTCAGGAGTTCGCCGGCATCACGAGCGGCTTGAACCTCGTCAACCTCAACCAGCTTGCCGCGGAAAGCTTCCAGGAGGACCGCGAGATCAGTCTTTCATATCTCAAGGAGAAGAAGAAGCAGATCATCGAGGCGGAGGCCGTGGGCCTCCTCGAGTTCCTGGAGAGCGAGCACGACCTGTCCGCCATCTCGGGGCATGACTTCGTGAAGAAGCGGTTCCGCAGCGCGGCAAAGGCCATCCGCGAGGGCCGCTTCGACGTCCTGCCCATGGGCTACCTCCTCTCGGGCCCGGTCGGAACGGGAAAGAGCTTCATGGTGGCCGCGTTCACCGGGGAGATCGGGATCCCCATCGTGAAGTTCAGGAATTTCCGCTCCAAGTGGCAGGGGGTCACGGAGAGCAACCTCGAGAAGATCCTCAACATCCTGAAGGCCATGGCCCCCGTCGGTGTGATGATCGACGAGGCGGACGCGTTTCTCGGGGACCGCAACCAGGAGGGGGACTCCGGAACGAGCAACCGCATCTTCGCGCAGATCGCCTCCTTCATGGGAAACACGGAGTACCGCGGCAAGATCATCTGGTTCCTCATCACCTGCCGGCCCGATCTCCTGCCCATCGACCTCAAGCGCCAGGGACGCGCGGAGGAGCACCTGGCCCTCTTCTATCCGGAGACCATGGAGGAGAAGGAAGACCTGTTCGCTACCCTCGTGAAGAAGCTTTCCCTGCGGATCCAGAAGACAAACGTCGCGGAGCTGTTCCGCCGCTACAAGTACGATTTTTCGGGCGCGGATCTCGAATCTGTGCTCATCCGGGCCAAGTTCCTTTCCGCCATGAACAACCACGTGTTCGTCACGAAGGGAGACCTGGAGGAGACGATCCAGGACTTCATGCCGCCGGCCTATCCGCACGAGATCGAGCTGCAGAACCTCGTGGCAGTACTGGAGTGCACGAGCCGGGAAATGGTGCCGCGGCGCTTCCGGGAAATGGGCCGTGACCGGCTCGTGACGGAAATCAAGCAGCTGAAGGTGCTGCTCGGCGAACGCAACCACTTCATGGAATAAGAAGGCGCAAAACGCTCCAAGAGGGACTACATTCTCACCATCGTTTTGATGGCGTCATCTGGCATTCCCGCCGCGAACTCGAATGCCTTCAGTGCATCCTTGAAGTCGAAAAAGTGCGTGATCAGCGGTCTGGCCTTCAGAGTCCCGGAGGCAAGAAGGCGGATCGTGCGCGGGTACATGTTCCGGTAGCGGAAAATATGCATGACGCGTATTTCCTTGGCCTGCGCGGCGACCACGTCGAATGGCGCGGGTGCCTGCGGCATGCCGATCATGACCGCGCGTCCGTTGGGGCGCAGATAGCGGATGAAGCTGCCGATAACAGCAAGGCTTCCGGAGGCCTCGAAAACGATATCGACACCCTCCGGCGCCAGAGAGAAGACTGCCTCATCAAGGGCCTTTCTCTCCGACTCCACGCAGACAATGTTCCCCGGGAAGTTCCTGCGGACAATGTCCAGCTTCTTCTTCTTGACGTCGGCAAGGACGACCCGGGAGCACCCCGAGGCGAGGGCTGCCAGGGTGGTGACGATTCCCATCGTCCCGGCCCCGAACACCAGGGCCGTGTCTCCGGGCTGGATGCCGGCCGTGTTCGCCGAGTAGACGCCGATAGCAAAAGGTTCGACCAGGGCACCTTCTTCGAGTGAGACATTGTCGGGAAGCTTGAAGGTGAAATTCCCGGGATGGACGACGGTTTCACGCATGCAGCCGTGGATGGGCGGCGTGGCCCAGAACTTCACCGCCGGGTCCAGATTGTAGCAGCCGCTCATGGTGGCGGCGCTTCCGGGAGACGGGATTCCGGGCTCCATGCAAACGCGGTCTCCTGCCTTCAGATGGGCCACATTCCTGCCCGCCTCGAGGACGACCCCGCTTGCTTTTCGTGGACCGGAAGTACGACAAGCAGGAAAGGGTCTTTGTCGGAATCAACAATTTCGAGTCAGGCTACTTTGGAACAGAGTATCTCGCCTCCCGGGGATGCAGGGCCATCGGGTTCATCGGCTACCCGGAGACCGTCTACACGGTGCGTCAGCGCTCCATCGGATATCGCGACTTTCTCCATCAGCGGCTGCCGGAATGCCCGCCCCGAATCCTCACGGTGAACTATCGCCAGGAGGACTCCACCGCGCTTATCAGAGAGTTCGTGGAGAGTTTCCGTCCTGATGGCGTGCTGTGCGCCACGTCGGACGTGTGTTACCAACTGGTGGGCAGCCTCGGCGAGATCGGCATCAACATCCCCGAGCAGATCAAAATCGTCACCTATGACGACAACAAGTGGCTGGACTACCTCAAGTTTCCCATCTCGGTCATCACCCAGCCGACGTCAGAGATTGGATTCACGGCAATTGACACGCTGGTGCGCATGATCATCAACCCCGCGGAACGCCGAAAGGCCGCGACGGAGATCCTCCTGAAGACGGGTTTCATCGACAGGCTTTAGTCCATCCGGACGAGCCGCCGGTTGCCGTGAGCACATGCCCGGCCCTCGACGAGCGGCCGCGCACCGTTCTTGCAATTCCGATCTTGATCAATACAATCATGTATGTCACCCCGCGAAGAAAGGTGGACATTGAGTGAAGTCTCGAAGATCGCAGATCTCGCGTACGACACGTGAGACCGACATTACGCTGACCCTCGATCCTGATTCCTCTCTCCCCGGGGGCGTGCGCACGGGCCTGCCGTTCTTCGACCACCTTCTCTCCAGCATGTCGTTTCACGGGCGGTTCGGCCTGGAGGTTTCGGCCAAGGGGGACCTGGAGGTTGACCCTCACCACCTCGTTGAAGACGTCGGTCTCGTCCTGGGCCAGGCGTGCGCCGAGGTGCTGGAGAAGGGCGGGCAGGTGGAGCGCTTTGCCCACGCCGTGGTGCCGATGGACGAGGCGCTCGCCGAAGTGACCATCGACGTCTGCGGAAGGCCCACCCTGGTCTGGCGCGTGCGCTTCCGCCAGGCGCTGGCCGGCGCGTTCGACGTCTCTCTCCTGAGAGAGTTCTTCGATGCGCTCACGGCGCAGGCGCGGATCAGCCTGCACGTGGAATCACGGCGGGGAAGGAACAGCCACCACATCGCAGAAGCGGTCTTCAAGGCCCTCGGCAAGGCCCTCCATCAGGCCTATGCCCCGGCGGCGGAGGAAATGTCCACAAAGGGCCGCATCGGATAGGGAGCGGAGGGACCCCTGGCGCGGCGCGGGGGTTCGCTTTACTCCACGGGGGGAAACAGGTATCTTGAAAATGCGGGATACGTTGTGAACGGATGAGCGCACAGGATATCCTGAAAAAGTTGCGCCCCAGCGGATTCCTCAAGATTGCGGGCACGGCGCCCGCGGCCATGAAGAAGGAGCAGCGAGCAGCGCTCATCCGCAAGGGGAACGAGCTTTTCAACAAGGGGGACCTCAAGCTCGCCCAGAGGATCTTCCTCACGACGAAATATTCCGACGGCCTCATCAGGATCGGAGACCGCTACGTGCAGGAGGGCAAGCCCATCGCGGCGCTCCACCTGTACTGGGTGGCGCCGGCGCCGGAGAAGGCCGCGGTTCTCGTAGAACGATTTGCGAAGGTGATGCAAGAATGGCTTCACGAAGAGAAGAAAGCGGGGACGGCATGAGCAGCGAAAACAGAATGTCCGAACCGCCCATACAGGTTTCCATTTCGGAGTTGTCCAAGCGGGGCTACCAGCTTCTCAAGGAGGACCACATCGCGGAGGCGGAGGAGAACTTCCGCCGGATCCTGGAAGTCGAGCCGCAGAACAACTACGCCCTCGTGGGGATGGGGGACGCCGCGCGCAAGCGCAAGTCCTACCACGAGGCCATCCGGTATTACGAGGAGTGCCTGGGATACCACCCGGGGAACAAGTACGCCCTTGTCGGACTGGCAGACAGCTACCGCTCCCTGAAGCAGTTCCACCGGGCCATCGAGATCTGGGAAAAGTACCTGGCGCAGGGGGACAGCGACGTGACGGTGCTCACGCGGATCGCGGATGCGTACCGCAAAGTGCTGGACTTCAACCGCTCCAAGGAGATCTATCACAAGATCCTGGAGATCGATCCGGGCAACCCGTACGCGCTCACCGGCCTGGGCTACCTGCTTTTCGACCTGAAGGAGTATCGGGAGGCGCTCACCTACTGGGAGCGCATGCACGAGAAGGACCCCAAGAACATCTGGGTGCTCACGTCAATCGGCAACTG
>DATKLM010000135.1:0-3728 GCA_035542415.1 Spirochaetia bacterium | reverse complement strand
CAGTCGGTGAGCTTGGACGCCCAGGAGGCGGTCAGGCGAGCGGCAGAGCTGGACTCTCAGGGGCACCGCGAGATCGTGCTGACCGGAGTCAACATCTCCTCCTACGACTCAGCCGGCGTGCGCCTTCCGGTCCTGGTGAGGAGAATGATCGATTCGACACGGTCCGCGCGATTCCGTCTTTCGTCCCTCGAGCCGGAGGCGTTGACCGACGAGCTCGCGGACGTTCTTGTCCATGAGAGGGTCTGCCCGCATTTTCACATCCCCGTTCAGTCGGGCTCGGACGAAGTCCTTTCCCGCATGAGACGGCGGTACACGGCACGCCGCGTCTCGGAGGGAATCGCGCGTCTCCGCGGCGCGAAGGATGATCCGTTCATCGCCGGCGATTTCATCGCGGGCTTTCCCGGAGAGACGGACGCTGACCACGCCGAAACGCTTCGGCTGGCAGAGGCGATGCGCTTTGCGACCCTGCACGTGTTTCCGTTCTCGCCGCGCCCCGGCACGGCCGCGGCCTCGCTCACCCCGCGAGTGCCCGAGCGCCTTCGTGACGAGCGCGCGCGACAGCTCCTTGCGCTTTCGCGCGGCATGAGCCTGTCGTACGCCCGCTCGTGGACGGGCCGCGTGGTCAACGTCCTCCTCGAATCGGTGAAAGGGAAGAGCGCCGCTCGGGGAGTTGCCGCAAACTATCTGAAAGTGCGGGTTTCCGGAATTCCTCCGGAAGAGGTCGTTGGAGGCCGGATCATACGCGTGAAAATCACGGCGCCCGGCGAGACCTGCGAGGCCGCGTTCATCGAGTTTGCCTGACAATTCCTGGCATTCGCCCCTTGCGTGAGCTATAATTACAGACGAATGCTGGAACATCGGTCCCTGAAACAAGACCGCATTGCGCTCAGCGCGGCCGCGGCATCTCTGCTCGCTGCCGTTCTGCTGCTCGCCGGCTGTTCCGCCTTCTTCGATTTCAACCTCCTCAAGGGACTGGACAAGCCTTCCGCTCCCACGGCCAGTGACTACCAGGGCTCGGGCGGGCTGGACAAGCTCGCCAAGGATCTCTCCTCGCCCGCCATCGTTTCCGCGCTGGCAGGAGACCCGGCGGCAACCGCCGGCATCGATGCGTACCTCAAGTCTCTCTACGGCACGCCGCAGGAGCAGCAGGCTGCCGCCCTCGATGCTGACCTCAACCTCAAGACCACCTCCGGCGATGTCCTGGTCAACAACGCGGTGACATTCGCCGTCTCCGGCGGCGCATCCGGCAAGACAGTCCAGCAGATTCTGCAGGAGATCGTGCCGGCGAACGTGGCCTCCGACTCCACGGCGTTCACGGCCATGGTGAATGGACTTCTGGCCGCGGAGGCCGCCTACCAGGTTCTCGGGGCCACGGTTCCTCCCGCTCCGGCTGACGTCAACATGGGAGACGCTGCCCAGAAGGCCGTCGTGGCCTACACGATGGATTCGCTGATCACGTTCATCGGAGGCGGAACTGCCGCCGCGACGACGCAAATGTTCAACCTCATGAACAATCCGTCGGCATACACGGGGCCTACGGGAAACATGCCTGATCCCTTCTCGGGTCTTCCTGGCAATCCGGCGTGGCTGGGAAACATCATCACCGCAGCCGGCGCACCCATGCCCTCCTGATTCGGGGAAATCGGGAGAGCCATGTCATGAAAAGAATCCTGGGTCTTGCGGCATTGTTTCTTACCATCATTGCCTTAACGGGATACGCCGCCCAGATCATCGAGATTCCGTTCGTCCCGCTCTCTCCCGTGATCATGGGCCAAGGCGGTGCGTGCATTGCTGACGCGCGCGGTTACGATTCTTTCTTCTACAACCCGGCAGGCTACTCCCGGAGCGCCGGCGCGTTTACGGCCCTCTCCACGACGGAGTGGTTCCACGCCCGGCCCGACCTTCTCCTCACCCAGATATGGCAGATGGCCACCGGCAGCGCGGGCGGAACTTCGACGCTCAATTTCCTCAACTCCCAGGTGACCACCGGAGGCCTGGGCACCGGTGCGGCTCTCGGGTTCGGGTACGTTGGGGACGGCTTCGGCCTCGGAGCCGCGTTCATCATGGACTCGATTCTCTTTGGCCAGAGCCTCTTGGGAATGACCGGAGACCTGACGGCGACCCTGGGGTTCATGGGAGGCCTGTCCATTCCCTTCGACGTCGCGGGCATGAGGGTCCACGCCGGAGCAGACATCAGGCCGATGATCCGCGTGCATACACCCATCCCCAACAGCCAGGCCATCTCCGTGGTCAGTGCCCTCGCGAATGGCGGCAGCCTCGGCGGCGCAATAGGAACGGCCACCTCCTACTACGGTTCGGCCATAGCCCTCGACTTCGGCGTGATCGCGGAGCTCAGCTGGTTCACCTTCGGTTTGTCGATCCGGGATCTCGGGGGAACCACGTTCATGTACACCCAGAACTCCTTCGACTCCGTCACCGGCAGCCTCGGCGCCCACGGAACATTCCCCGCAGGCAGCCAGGCGTCGGACACCTACGTCATCCCCATGGACATCGGCTTCGGCGTGACCTTCCACCCGGATCTCGGGGACTTCCGCTACTTTGTCGATCCGCGGATCAGCGTCGACCTCCGCAACATCAACGGTGCCATCGACGGGAGCGCGGTCTTCTGGACCCTGCTTCATGCCGGCGCGGAAGTAAGACTCCTCAACACGTTCGCGATCAGGGCCGGCCTCAACCAGGGCTACCTGACTTTCGGCCTGGGGATGAAGGTCCTCGTCTTCGACATGAACATGGCAGTCTTCACGCAGGAGCTTGGCGTGCACCTCGGGGACCAGCCCGCCTCCGGCATGTCGTTCAACGCCGACATCCGCATCTGATCGAAAGTCTTCGGCCACCTCCAAGAATTGACAAAGAAAAATGCCGCGCGTACATTACATCGGCGCTGCGGGCCGCTAGCTCAGTTGGCAGAGCAACAGCCTTTTAAGCTGTGGGTCCCCGGTTCGAATCCGGGGCGGCTCAGTCTGACCACGATGAATGGGGCGACAGAATGGCCGTTGTCAAATCCTTGAGAATGCACGTGACGCAAGTCCTCCCCGCTCTGGCTGCCCTTCTTCTCCTGGCCACCGGAGCAGCGAGGGCGGAGACGGGCAGGGAGATTGACGCGCACGTGAATGCAGCCCTGGACCGCTTCGTCGCCGAAGTCAAGGGAGGCCGGGGGCTCCTGGCCAGGGCCAACGCGGCCCTCGTCCTTCCCAAGGTCGTGAAGGGCGGCATCATCGTCGGCGGGGAGTATGGCGAGGGGGCCCTCCGCGAGGGTGGCCGGACGGTGGCCTACTACAGCGTGGCCTCGGCCTCACTCGGCCTGACCCTCGGCGGGGAGGTCAAGGACCTCATCGTCCTGTTCATGGATGAGTCGGCGCTCAAGAAGTTCCGCAGGAGCCAGGGCTGGGAAGCAGGACTCGATGGCAACATTGCCGTCATCAGGACCGGAGGCGGAGCCTCGGTGGATACGACCAGTGTCCGGGAGCCGATCATCGGCTTCGTGGTGGGAGTCAAGGGCCTCCTCGTGGACGCCTCTTTCAAGGGCTCGAAGTTCAGCCCGATCAAGCGATAGACGGCCAGTCCCTGGTCTTGGCGGGCATGATCGAACGCTTGACAGCCCGGAATTCCGGCGCATAGGATTTCAGCGGGAGAAGAAAAGTTCCTGCACCTGTCTTGAACCTGCCTGCTTCTTCATCAGGAAACGACAGACGATCTTCTCACCGGGG
>DATKLM010000134.1:0-12253 GCA_035542415.1 Spirochaetia bacterium | reverse complement strand
GTTCACCAGCTCGGGGTCCGTGGCCAGCATGAAGGTCGTGATCGTGATGCCCGCCTTCTTGCACGCGGCCGCTGCTTCCAGCGTCTGCGCGAGGATCTTCGGGTCGAAGCCGTAGGGGTTCTTGTAGACTTCCCCGTTCTCGGTGATCGCCGTGGGCTTTCCGTCGGTGACCATGAAGATCTGCCGGTTGGCCTGGCGCGTGCCCTCCAGGATCGTCTGCGCCATTTCGAGGCCGGCCCGCGTGTTGGTGTGAAAGGGCCCGACCTGCAGGTAGGGGATGTCGCTGATGGCGATCTCCCGGGCCTCGTCACCGAAGGTGCCGACGCGCAGCGTGTCCTTGGGGTAGCGGGTGAGGATCAGCTCCGTGAGCGCCAGCGCAACCTGCTTGGCCGGCGTGATGCGGTCTTCTCCGTAGAGGATCATGCTGTGGCTGATGTCGATGAGGAGCATGGTGGCGCAGGAGGAGAGGTGCTCCGTCTCGTACACCTCCAGGTCCTCTTCTGCCAGCGAGATTTCGTCCACTCCCGCCCTCTTCACCGCGTTGGAAATGGTGCCCAGCGCATCGATCTGCGTGACGGGGTCCCCGAAGCGCCACGCGCGCGTCTCGGTGAGCCTCTCCTCCCCGCTGCCCGTGCTGGGAACGCGGTGCTGGCCGAAGCCCGACTTCTGCAGGTTGGAGAAGATCTGGTTCAGGGAATCCTTGCGGATGACCTGCTCTCCCTTTGACGTGAGGCTGTAGCTGCCCTCCTTCATCCTCTCGATGATCCGGTTCTCCTCCAGCTTCCGGCGGAACTCCTCCAGGTCCACCCCGGGATCGATGCTCCCGCGCTCCTGGAGGTACTCCATCCACTTGAACACCTTGTCAACGTCCCCGCCTGCCATGAGGAGGAGGTAGTTGAAGAGGCTCATGAGGTCCTGGAAGCTCTTCAGGAGATCCTGGAGAGCCTGGTCCCACTCGGAATATTCCCAGAGCATTCTGGCTCTCCTAGTTGTCGTCGCTCTGCGCCATGTGGTCGAACATCGCCTTGAGCATGTCCCGGTACGCCGTGCGGATCCCTTCCTCACGCTTGGACACCATGGAGTGCTGGTGGAGGCCCTCCAGGACGAACTCCATGCCGAGCCCCAGCCCGTCTCCCTCCTTCAGCTCGAGGTGCTTCGCGGCGATCTCCCTGAGGCCCTGCACCTTCTCCAGGCGCTTCATGTACTCGTCGAAGGGCATCTCATCGGAGGTCTCCACGGTATTGCCCTTGGAGAACCAGGTGAGCACGGGGTGGAAAGGCGATGACTCGGCGCGCTGGGGCTCCCCTTCCCCCCCGTCCTTCTTCTTCTTTTTCGGAGTCGGGTCCGGGAACCTGCGGCGGAAGGTCTCCTTCACCGCCTCGCCGATGATCTTGCGCGCGACGATGGCCGCCCCCTGCTGCTCCCCCTCATACACGAGCTCGACCTTTCCCGTGATGGCGGTGACCGCCGCGTGAAGGTCTCCGATGCGGGGATACACGCGCTTCTCGTTGTGGATGATGGCGCGCCTCTCCATGTTGCTCATCACGTTTTCCAGGAGGGAGATGCTCATGCGCGCGGAAACTCCCGACGCCTGGTTCACGAACTCGCTGCCGCGCGCGGCGAAGGCCACTTCCTCCACGAGCTCGCGGAACCAGTCCGGCATGACGAGCTCGATGCCGCAGTCCCGCGCGGTCCAGGCTTCCTGCTGCGTGATGCGCATGGCCGCCTGCCTGTCCTGCGGGTAGTGGGTGATGATCTGGGAGTCGATGCGGTCCTTCAGCGGCGTGATGATGTTGCCGCGGTTCGTGTAGTCCTCCGGGTTGGCCGAGTAGACCATGAGAACGTCCAGCTGCATGCGGATGGGGAACCCGCGGATCTGGATGTCCTTCTCTTCCATAATATTGAGCAGGCCGACCTGGATCCGGGGAGGGAGGTCGGGCAGCTCATTGATGGCGAAGATGCCGCGGTTGGTCCGCGGGATGATGCCGAAGTGGATGACCTGCTCGTCCGCGTACGTGAGCTTCCGCGTGGCGGCCTTGATCGGGTCGATGTCCCCGATGAGGTCCGCGATAGTCACGTCCGGGGTGGCGAGCTTCTCCCGGTAGCGGTCCTCCCGGGGCAGCCACTCCAGGGGAGTCTCGTCTCCCATCGCCGCCACCGTCTCCCGTCCCTTGCGGCTCACCGGCGCGAACGGATCGTCATTGATCTCCGTGCCGGCGATGATGGGGATCTGCTCGTCGAGAAACCGGATGAGACCCCTCAGGATCCGCGTCTTTGCCTGCCCGCGGAGGCCGAGCAGGATGAAGTCGTGGCGCGAGAGGATGGCGTTCACGAGCCCCGGGATGACCGTGGTTTCATATCCGATGATGCCGGGAAAGAGCTCTTCCTTCGAGCGCAGCATGCGCACGACGTTGGATCTCATCTCCTCCTTGATGCTGCGGGACTTGTATCCTGATCTCTTCAATTCTCCGAGGGTCCGTGAAAGCTGCACCAGCGCGCCTCCTCTAGCTGATTGAAAGGTACTGAATTCGGGCGGTGGGGGGAATGAGAGTAACGCCGCGGGCGGCCCGGAACAGCCGGGCATCTGCCCCGGTATACACAAAACGCAAAATATGCTACAATCTCGTCAATTAAATCCGATTCATGAGTTGAGGAACCCTGCCGTTGTGGCGGTCGTGTCTGCTCGTCCTGCGGGGCGGACGGCGTCACTATTGGCCGGGATGATTCCACCGAGGAGGGAACCTATCCTGAAGCGCCGGCGAGGGATTGCGGCAGCGGCATGTCTCGTGCTTCTCCTTCTGCCCGCGGCGGCGGCGCTCGCGGAGGAGGAGCACCACGAGTTCAACCTCGCGAGGACTCTCTTCACGGAAATCACGGACAGCTTCGAGCATCCCTTTGCCAGGATCCCGCTGTTCACCATCGGCGGCATGTCCGTCGCCATCTCCGTCACGAAGCACTTCATCCTGATGACCATCGTCGCCCTCCTCGTGCTGGCGACGATGTTCTACCTCGCCCGCAAGCTCCGTGATCCGTTCCGCAAACCGTCACGCCTGCAGAGCCTGTTCGAGGCCGTGCTCCAGTACATGCGCGCGGAGGTCTACGAGCCGGTGCTCGGCCCCGAGGGGCGCCGCTTCCATCTCCTGTGCTTCACGCTGTTCCTCTTCATCCTGTACGCGAACCTCCTCGGCATGATTCCCGCGCTCCTTCGCCTCGTCCCGCCGGGAGAGAACGAGGCGGTATGGCTGGGAGGAGCGGTCACGGGGAATCTCGCCACCACGCTCGCCCTTGGTCTCATCACGTTCGTCGTGTTCAACGCCAGCGGCATGCGCGCCAAGGGAGCCATCGGATACTGGAGGGACCTCGCGCCGCACGGCACGCCGGGCTGGATGAAGCCCATGACGATCCTCCTGGAGATCGTCGGCATTTTCTCCAAGACCCTCGCCCTCATCATGCGGCTTTTCGCCAACATGATCGGCGGCCACGTGGCGCTCCTCCTTATCCTCCTGCTGATCCTCAAGTTCCAGTCCCTGGCCCTGGGGCCGGTGGCCGTGCTCGTGGACCTCGCCATCATGGGTCTCGAGCTCTTCGTCGCCGTCCTCCAGGCCTACATATTCTCGTTCCTCTCGGCGCTCTTCATCGGGCTTGCCTTGAGGAAGCACTGACAATCCATTGCGGAAGGAGTAGGAACATGGATATCGCAACCCTTGGTCCCGCGCTCATGAAGTTCGGGGCGTTCATCGGCGCCACCATCGGGGCGGGCCTCGCCGTGCTCGGCGTCGGCATCGGCCTCGGGCGCATCGGCGCGGCCGCCACGGAGGGCATCTCGCGGCAGCCGGAAGCCTCGGGCAAGATCCAGACGAACATGCTGCTCGCCGCCGTCCTCGTCGAAGGGGTGGGCATCATCGCGCTGGTCATCTGCATCCTCGCCCTCGTGATGTGACGGAGGCAGCCCCATGGCGCTTCTTCGGGTCGACCCGGGCCTCGTCATCTGGCTCTGGATCACCTTCGGGATCGTCCTCATCATCCTGAGGTTCACCGCGTGGGACCGGATCACCGGCGCCCTGGACCGCAGGTCGGAGAAGATCGCGACGGACCTGGAAGCCGCGCGGCAGGCCGGTGAAAAGGCCACCGCGGTCCTCGCGGAGTACGACCGCACCATCAAGGAAGGAAAGGCGGAGGCGGCGCGCATCATCGAGGAGGCGCGCACGGAGGCGGCCCGGCTGCGGGAGCAGATGCTCAGCACCTCCTGGGAGGAGGTCCGCCAGCAGAAGGCGAAGGCCGCGCAGGAAATCGAGAAGGCGCGTGAGTCGGCGGAGCTGGCCATCCGCGGTCAGATCATCGACATGTCCTTCTCCATCGCGGACGCCATTCTCAAGAGGGAGACGGGGACCGCGGACAACCGGGCCTTTGTGGAGGAGTTCGCCGACCGGCTGGTCGGCGCTGGACGGTCCTGAGGCGCCTGAATGACGAGTGGAATCTCGCGCAACTACGCCCGCGCCATTTTCGATCTCGCCACCGAAGGTGGATTTATCGCCACCGAAGGTGGATTTGTCGCCAGCGAAGGCGGATCTGTCGCTGCTGAGAGCTCGTCTCTTGAAGCCATGGAGGCTGATCTGCGCGCCGCGCGCGCCGCGCTGTTCGATGATCGCGAGACACGGGACTTCCTGGCCTCCCGCGTCGTGGGGCGTTCCACGAAGCGGCGCCTGGTCATGGCCGCCTTCGAGGGCAAGGTCGACCCGCGGGTGCTCACGCTCCTGCTGATGGTGGTGGAGCGCGGGCGCGCGCGCCTGCTCGGGGAGATCGACGACGAGTTCGAGCGGCTTTCCCGCATCAGGCGGGGGGTCCGCCGGGCCACGGTGCTGTCCGCGTTCCCCCTCGGTGACGAGGAGAAGGCCCGCATCCGCGCCGCCCTCCAGGAGCGCTACGGCGGAACGGTGGAGCTGATCGCCCAGGTCAGGCCGGGGCTCATCGGGGGCGTCCTGGCCCTCAGCGAGGGCCAGGAGATCGAGTTCACCGTGGAAGGCCAGCTCGCCGGCATGCGTCATGGCATGAGAGGAAAGAATGCGAATCAACATTGAAGAAATCTCGACCCGGATCCGCGAAGAGATCCGCAGCTATTCAAGGAACATGGCCGTCGACGAAGTGGGGACGGTCGTCGAGCTCGGGGACGGGATCGCGCGCATCTACGGCATGCGCGGGGCCATGGCCATGGAGATGCTGGAGTTCGAGACCGGCGTCTACGGCCTGGCGCTGAACCTGGAAGAGGACAGCGTCGGCGCGGTGATCCTGGGAGACTACCTCGACCTCCACGAGGGCGGCAAGGTCAAGCGAACGGGACGCGTCCTGGAGGTCCCGGTGGGCCACGAGCTTGTCGGCAGGGTGGTCAATCCGCTCGGCGTTCCCGTCGACGACAAGGGTGAGGTGAAGTCTGGACGGCGCCGGCCCGTGGAGTTCAAGGCCCCGGGCATCCGAGACCGCCAGCCGGTGAAGGAGCCGCTGCAGACCGGTGTGAAGGCCATCGATGCGATGGTTCCGATCGGCAAGGGCCAGAGGGAGCTGCTCATCGGGGACCGCGGCGCCGGCAAGGAAGCCATTGCCATCGACGCGATCATGAACCAGAAGGGCCGGGACGTCATCTGCGTGTACGTTGCCATCGGGCAGAAGGCGTCCATGGTCGCGGGCATCGTGGAGGCTCTGAAGGCCCGCGGCGCCATGGACCACACGATCGTCGTGGCGGCAACGGCCGCGGAGCCCGCGGCGCTCCAGTACATCGCGCCGTACGCCGGCTGCGCCATGGCGGAGTACTTCATGTACGATGAGCACAAGGACACGCTCGTGGTCTACGACGACCTGTCCCGGCAGGCGAACGCCTACCGGCAGCTCTCCCTTCTCCTTCGGCGTCCTCCCGGCCGGGAGGCGTATCCCGGTGACGTGTTCTACCTGCACTCCCGCCTCCTGGAGCGCGCGGCGCGGCTCTCCAACGAGAGGGGCGGCGGGTCTCTCACCGCCATCCCGCTCATCGAGACCCAGGAAGGGGAAGTCTCCGCCTACATCCCGACGAACGTTATTTCGATCACGGACGGGCAGATCTATCTCCGCACCGATCTCTACAATGCCGGCATCAGGCCGGCCATCGATGTCGGGCTCTCCGTGTCACGCGTCGGCGGCAACGCCCAGATCAAGGCAATGAAGCAGGTGGCAGGGTCTCTCCGCATCGACCTCGCCGCCTACCGGGAGCTGGAGGCCTTTGCCCAGATGGGAACGGAGCTGGACAAGGCGACGCAGGCCCAGCTTGCCCGCGGAGCGCGGCTCGTGGAAGCGCTCAAGCAGCAGCAGTACGCTCCCATGCCGGTGGAGGAGCAGGTGATGATTCTGTTCGCCGCCACCCGCGGGTTCCTGGACGATGTGCCGGTGGGGCGGGTGCGCGAGTTCGAACGGCGCTTCCTGGAATGGCTGCGGGCGAACAAGCCCGACATCCTTGCCGGCATCAGGAACCTCGGGACCCTGTCCGAGCCCGAAACGCTGAACGCCGTCGTGACGGCGTTCAAGAAAACCTTTTGAGCGATGGCGAAAACACGGGAGATCCGCAAGCGGATTGTCAGCGTCCGCAACATCCACAAGATCACCCACACCATGGAACGCGTGGCGCAGTCCAAGGTAGTGAAGCTGAACACGCGGATCGCCGCGGCCCGCGCTTTCCGTTCGGACCTCGCGCGGCTGCTGCCGGAGGCCCTGGGCGCGGCGCTCGGCACCTCCCAGGCGCACGAGGCGTTCGCCGCCATCCCGCTCGTGGCGCCGCGGGCCGCGCCAGCGCCGGGGTCCCGCATCATGCTGTTCGTCGTCACGTCCAGCCGGGGGCTGTGCGGGGCGTACAACGCGCGCGTCCTTCAGGCGACCCGGGCGCGCATGCAGGATCTCTCCCGGGCGGGAATGGTTCCGATCCTGGCCGTCATGGGGAAGAAGGGCCTGTCGTACTTCAGATACCACAACCAGCCCGTGGAAATCGCGATGTCCGACGCGGATGAGAACCTGCCGTTCGCGAGCCTCCTCGAGGTGTTCGAGCAGGCGGCTGCGCTGTATACGAGCCGTTCCGTGGCGGCACTCGAACTGGTGAGCACGCGCTACCGAACGAAGGCGGCGCAGGAAGTCGTGATCAGCAAGCTCCTTCCATTCGACTTCACGGCGGCGGGCGTGCCCGCGGCAGGCCCGGCGACCGTACGTCGAGGCGGCGGCGCCGAAGAGGCGCTGTACTTCGTGGAGCCGACCCGCCGGGACGTCCTTGCGGCGCTCGTGCCCCTGGCGGCGGGAGTCGAGCTGTTCTGCGCAGTGCTGGAGGCCATGCTCGGAGAGCAGGCACAGCGCTCTCTCGCCATGAGAAGCGCTTCCGACAACGCGGATTCCATGACGAAGAAGCTCACGCGCACGTACAACCGGGCGCGCCAGACGCAGATCACCAGTGAAATGATCGAAATCATCAGCGGAAGCGAAGGGGGAAGGGAATGAGCGCAGGGGCACAGGGGACCGTCGTCCAGGTCATCGGGTCCATCCTGGACGCTGAGTTCGAGGAAGGAAGCCTCCCGGAGATCCGCAACGCGCTCGTCATCGACCGGAAGGTGGACGGAAGGTCGACGCGCCTCGTGAGCGAGGTCCAGCAGCACCTCGGGGGAAACCGGGTGCGCGCCGTTGCCCTGGATTCCACGGACGGCGTCCCGCGCGGATGTCCCATCGTGGACACCGGCTCCCCCATCACGGTGCCGGTCGGAGAGGAGGTGCTCGGCCGGGTCTTCAACCTCCTCGGGGAGCCCGTGGACGGCAAGGGAGAGGCCGCTGCCGCGGAGCGCCGGCCCATCCACCGGTCCGGCGTGCCCTTCAGCCAGCTGGAGCCCAAGACGGAGATCTTCGAGACCGGCATCAAGGTCATCGACCTGCTCTGCCCGTACGTCCGAGGCGGAAAAACGGGCCTTTTCGGCGGCGCGGGCGTGGGAAAGACGGTCATCATCGAGGAGCTGATCCACAACATCGCCACGCAGTACGGCGGGTACTCGATCTTCGCCGGGGTGGGGGAGCGAACGCGGGAGGGCAACGACCTGTGGCGGGAGATGGACGCCTCGGGCGTCCTCTCCAAGGCGTGCCTGGTCTTCGGCCAGATGAACGAGCCCCCGGGCGCGCGCCTGCGGGTGGCGCTGTCCGCGCTCACCATGGCGGAGCACTTCCGCGACAAGGGCCTGGACATCCTCCTGTTCGTCGACAACATCTTCCGCTTCACCCAGGCCGGCAGCGAGGTGTCGGCGCTCCTGGGACGCATGCCCTCCGCCGTCGGCTACCAGCCCACACTCTCCTCCGAGATGGGAGAGCTCCAGGAAAGGATCACCTCGACGAAGAACGGATCCATCACGTCGATCCAGGCCGTCTACGTCCCCGCAGATGACATCACCGACCCTGCCGCGGCGACGGTGTTCACGCACCTGGACGCCACGACGGTGCTGTCCCGGCAGATCGCCGAGAAGGGAATCTATCCCGCCGTGGACCCGCTGGCATCCACGAGCCGGATCCTCTACCCCTACTACGTCGGAGACGACCACTACAACGTCGCGCAGTCCGTTCTGCAATGTCTCCAGCGCTACCGCGATCTGCAGGACATCATCGCCATCCTCGGCTATGACGAGCTTTCGGAGGAGGACAAGGCCACCGTGGCGCGCGCCCGGCGCATCGAGCGCTTCCTCAGCCAGCCCTTCTTCGTCGCCGAACAGTTCACCGGATTCAGCGGGCGCTACGTCAAACGCACGGATACGGT
This sequence comes from Spirochaetia bacterium, assembly GCA_035542415.1. Taxonomy (GTDB): domain Bacteria; phylum Spirochaetota; class Spirochaetia; order SZUA-6; family Fen-1364; genus Fen-1364. The sequence continues at coordinate 3,459 of DATKLM010000134.1, read as the reverse complement.
CGCGAGCTTCAAGGAGATCATCGACGGAAAGTGCGACGGTCTGCCCGAACAGGCGTTCATGTACGTCGGGACCGTCGACGAGGCGCGGGAGAAGGCGAAGAAGGTGGCCGCGTCGTGAGCGCGGCGAGCTTCACCTGGGCCGTCGTGACGCCGGACGGCACCGCCGCCTCCGGAACGTGCGAGTTCCTCGTCGTTCCCACCACGCGCGGCGAGCTGGGAGTGCTCGCGGAGCACGCGCCGCTCGTGGCGAGCGTCGCGCCGGGGAACCTGCGCGTGACGAGCGGCGGCGCGGAAACCCTCGTGCCGGTCGGCGGCGGCATCGTGGAGGTGCTGGACAACACCGTGACGCTGCGCGTCGGCCGGGCGTGAGGCCGCTGCGACGGTCCGAGCCTTCTTGACCGTCGAACACGCGTTTGTATCGACAAACATCCCCTTCGAACCGCCGCCGGCTGCCTCGGAGAGCCGGAAATTTCTCCCGGGAGCGCGCGAGAAATCCTTGACAAGAGGGGCCGGCATGCACTATGCTTTGTGTCGAAGTTTATCTCATGAGATGAAAGGGGCTACCGATGCCTGTAAAGAAGACGGCGAAGAAGACCACGAAGAAGGCGGCTAAGAAGCCGGCCAAGAAGACCGCCAAGAAGCCGGTCAAGAAGACCGCTCGGAAGAGGTAAGACCTCTTTCGTGGGCGCGGGAGAAAAGACGACCCGTCCTTCTCTCCCGCGCTTCTTCCCGCCAAACGCCGCAGACGCCGGGCCCGGCGTTGCACGCCGCGGACTCGGGGCGCGCGGAGCCTCTCCTACCGCCGCAGCAACCAGCAACAATCCGCAAAGACCGTCTCCTCATCCAGCAGACAGAGCTTCTTTTCAGGCGCAACGACCACGCGTACTCTTCTGCCCCGCGGGGCCCACACCGTGGGATCGGTCGGTCCGAACAGCGCAACGGTGGCGCAGCCCGCGGCCGCAGCGAGGTGCGTGATCCCTGAATCGTTTCCAACGTACAGCTCGCTTGACGAGAGCGCCGCGGCCAGGTGAGGGAGAGGAACGTCGTGCCAGACGGACGCGCCCGCAGGGAGCGCGAGTGTTTCCTCAGCGGGGCCGGTGATCCACCTCACGTGAAAGCCGCGGGCTTCGAGGAGACGTGACAGAGAAACGAACTTCGCCAGCGGCCAGTTCTTCCGCGCGCTTCCGCTTCCCGGATGCACGGCCGCGGTGTGCGGGGGGACGGGCAGAGACGCCGGCCGACGCGCGATCACGGGAGTGCGCTGCTCTTCGCTGAAGGTCACTCCGCTGAACAAGGAGAGGTGGTAGTCGACGATGGGTACAGGCGTTGCGGGAAAAGGATCCTGACGCACCACGTTGTGAACCCCGGCACGCGTGAGGTTCGCCGAGAGCGCGGAGCTCGCGGAAGAAAACAGAAGCGCCGAGCTCACAGATGACATCGGCAGGCAGGCGGTGGTCCGGGAATCTCCGGCATTGCCGAACACCCACGCGAAGCGCGGCGACTCCGCGTCCCAGACCTCGTCGAACAGCCCGTGCGGGGTGAGCTCCGCAAAGGCCAGCTTTCCCAGGAGAACAAGGTGCTCACCCGGATGCTGGCGCCGCCAGGCTGCCATGGCGGGAAGAGCGGTCAGGAAGTCCCCGAGCGCGCCTCCGTGGTACACGAGTGAAACGCTCATGAATCGGCCGCAATGTAGCGCAGAAGCCCCGTTTCTGATACACCATATCCAAGATCTCACCACGGCGCGGAGGCTCTCGATGCAGGCACGATCGGACACGCGGATACTGGTCATCAACTGCGGAAGCTCGTCGTTGAAGTACGAGGTCTGGCAGATGCCGCAGCGGCTCAGCCTCGGCCGGGGCCTGGTGGAACGCATCGGCGAGCTGAAGGGAAGGATCTCCCAGAAGACGCCGAAGGGAGACTACCTGAGAGAGATCCAGGTCCCGCACCACAAGGCAGCCATGGAGCTGGTTCGGGAGGCCCTCACCGACGCAGAGACGGGCGTGCTGTCCCGCATCGAAGAGATCTCCGGCGTCGGTCACCGGGTGGTCCACGGCGGGGAGCAATACGCCGGCTCCGTCGTCATCGATGACGCGGTGATCGCGGCCGTGGAGAAGAACGTGGAGCTGGCCCCCCTGCACAATCCGCCCAACCTCATCGGCATCCGTGAGGCCATGGCGCTGCTGCCGGGCACGACGCAGGTGGCGGTCTTCGACACGGCGTTCCACCAGACCATGCCCCCGGCGGCCTACCTCTACGGCCTGCCCTACGAGCTGTACGAGAAGTACAAGATCAGGCGCTACGGTTTCCACGGAACGAGCCACCGCTACGTGGCCGCCCGGGCCATGGAGCTGCTCAAGCGCTTCCCGGAGAACACCAACATCATCACGTGCCACCTCGGCAACGGCGCCTCCGTCACCGCCATCGAGCACGGCAAGTCCATTGATACCTCCATGGGCTTCACGCCGCTGGAAGGCCTGGTCATGGGCACGCGCAGCGGCGACATCGATCCCGCCATCATCGAATTCCTGGCCCGCCGGGGCTACACGGCCACGGAGGTCACCTCGCTGCTCAACAAGAAGAGCGGCCTCCTGGGACTGTCCGGCATCTCCAACGACCTGCGGGACCTGGAGACCGAGGCGGCGCGGGGGAACCAGAGGGCAGTGGAAGCGCTGGACGTATATGCGCACCGCGTGCGCAAGTACATCGGCGCGTACGTGGCCAACCTCGTCAAGGTTGACGCTCTCGTCTTTACCGGCGGGATCGGCCAGAACGGCGTTCGAATGCGGGAACGGATTTGCCACCGCCTCGAAAACCTCGGTATATTCATGGACTACGCCGTGAACGTGTCTCAGGGATCCGCGGAGGGCGTCGTCTCCGCTCCCTACTCTCCCATTGCGATCCTCGTCGTGCCGACGAACGAGGAGCTGCAGATCGCCATCGACACGTACGGGCTCATCTCCGGCCGGGAGGAGGGCTACCGGCGGCGCAGGACCGACGTCTCTCTGTGAAAGGGGTTTCTTCTATGATACCGCTGGATTTCTCGAAGCTCGACGGCCTTGTTCCCGCCATTGCGCAGGACTGGAAGACCGGTGAGGTTCTCATGGTGGCGTTCATGAACAGCGAGTCCTGGGAGCTCACGCAGAAGACCGGGATCATGCACTACTGGAGCCGCTCGAGGAGCAAGCTGTGGAAGAAGGGGGAGAGCTCGGGCAATGTCCAGGAAGTGAAGGAACTGCGCATCGACTGCGACGCGGACTGCGTCCTGGCGAAGGTCCGCCAGATCGGGGACGCCGCCTGCCACACCGGCTATCGAAGCTGTTTCTACCGGGTCGTGGAGGGCGGGAAGGAACGTGTGGAAGGAGTGAAGGTCTTCGACCCCGCCGAGGTCTACGGAGAGAAGAAATGAAGGACCACATCATCAAGCTCGGCGTCCCCAAGGGAAGCCTCGAGCGGGCCACG
>DATKLM010000133.1:0-8904 GCA_035542415.1 Spirochaetia bacterium | reverse complement strand
GAGCCGTGCCGCGATGAAAGACGTACTGGGCGAGCGACTGGGACCGGGGAAACCGCTTCACCAGGGCGTCCCAGCGTGGCGCGGACTTCTCGAAGTTTCCCCGCCCGTCCAGCAGCGACGCCAGAAGCTTGAGAGCGTCCTCCGCATGCGCGCCGTTCGGGTACTCATCCACGTAGCTCGAAAGGGCCGCCACGGCATCGTCGTCCTGACCCTCCCCGGCAAGGAGCACGGCCCGCTGGTACGAAGCCCTCTCTCCGATCTCACGGGCTCCCCCGGAGCCGGCCCGGGAGAAGTCCTGCGCTGCCTCGTCCTTTCTTCCGAGCATCAGCTCGGAAAGTCCCGCCGCGTAGAACGCGGACTGCCGCTCCTTCCCCGGCGGGAGAACGGCAGCGGCTGCACGGTAGGTCGTGAGGGCTTCCTCGTACTTCTTCTGGTCAAAGAGAATGTCAGCCTTCAGGCGCTGGGCGCTTGCGGCATAGGATCCGCGCGGGAACCGGGCCTGGAGGTCCTCCAGTCTCGTAAGAGCGGCCGCGAGGTCCTTTCGCCTGAACGCTGCATCGGCGAGCCGGTACATCGCCGCTTCCCGCCACGGGGAGCCGGGATACACGGACAGCAGCGTCGCGTATCTTTTTTCTGCAGACTGCGTTTCTCCCACGGCCAGGTCGCATTCTGCCAGAAAGAAGAGGGAGTCTTTCACGAAGCCTGACTGCGGGTAGTCGATGAGTATTTTCCCGTACAACTGCCGCGCAGAAGCAAAACGCCCTGCGCGATATTCCACGCCGGCAAGGCGAAAGCTTGCCTCGGGCGCGAGGCTCGCGTCGCTGCCCGGGCCAAGAAGCCCTCGATAGGCGATCCACGCTTCCGCATCCCGTCCTAGTCCCTCCAGCGCGATCCCGCGGAGCAGGGCTGCGTGCGCCGCGTAGGGTCCCAGCAGGCTTGCGTCCTGCGCGGGAGGGCTGAGCGCGCGGAGCGCCTTCTCGTAGCGCCCCAGCCGTACCTGCGCGGCGCCGATCCAGTACAAGGCTCGTGGCGACAGCGGCGAGCCCGGATGCCGGCCCCGAAAGCCGTCGAGCGCGGCAAGGGATTCCTCCCACTTTCCCGCGTAAAACCTGCTGACGCCGAGCATGTATTCGGCTTCGACGGCGGCCGTCGCCTGGGGATAGTCCGAAACCACGCGCTGGAAGGTTCCGGCGGCCACGTCATAGAAGCCGTCGGCGAACGCCTTCTTTCCGGCGTTGAGGAGGTCATCAGAGGCTTCACCGTGGGCAAGGGCGGCGGTGAGGAGAAACGCGAAAAACTGGGCCGAGCCCCCGAGGCTCGGCCCTTTCCTTGTCGGCCCTAGCGACATCCCTGTCTAGGACCGACCCTGCCCTCCGTGGCTAGGCTCACGTCGTCGGTACCTTCTCCGGTTCCTTCTCCCCGGGCAGGAGGCCTGCCGGCTGGGGAGAGAGCGGCAGTACGTTCCTCGGTTCCTGGCGCTTGAACGAAATCTTGTCCGCCCGGATCTCCACGTCGATGGCGTCTCCGGGCTTGAACTTTCCGCGGAGGATCTCCAGGGAGAGAGGATCCTCCACTTCCTTCTGCAATAGGCGGCGCAGCGGCCGTGCGCCGAACTTCTCGTCGAACCCCTTGTCGATGAGGTATTCCCGCGCCTTCTTCTTCACCGAGATCGTGATCTTCTGCTCCACGAGCCGGTCGGAAATCTCCTTCACCATCAGGTCGAAGATCTGGCCGAGGTGCGTCTTGTCCAGGTTGTGGAACACGACGATCTCATCGATGCGGTTGATGAACTCCGGGTTGAACGCGCGCTTGACTTCGCCCATGACGAAGTTGCGGATATCCTTGAAGTTCATTCCGCCTTCCTCGGACTGGAAGCCGAGGGACGAGTCCTTGTTGATCTCCCGCGCGCCGAGGTTGGACGTCATGATGAGAACGGAGTTGCGGAATGACACAGAGTGCCCCAGGTTGTCCGAGAGCTGGCCTTCCTCCAGAACTTGGAGCAGGATATTGAAGACGTCCGGGTGCGCCTTCTCGATCTCGTCGAGGAGGATCACGCTGAACGGCCGGCGGCGGATCTTCTCCGTCAGGAGCCCGCCTTCCTCGTAGCCCACGTACCCCGGGGGCGCTCCCACAAGGCGGGACACGTTGTGCTTCTCCATGAAATCCGACATGTCGATTCGGACCAGGGCATCCGGATCTCCGAAGAGAAACTCCGCCAGGGTCTTGGCGACGAGGGTCTTGCCCACGCCGGTGGGACCCAGGAACACGAAGGACCCGAGCGGCCGGCGCGCAGACGACAGCCCCGTGCGCGAGCGGCGGATGGCGGAGGCGATCACCGAGATGGCCTCTTCCTGGCCGATGACCTTCTTGTGCAGCTCCTCCTCGATGTGGAGCAGCTTCTCCGATTCGCTCTGCACGATGCGGGACAGGGGGATCCCCGTCATGTCGGAGATCACCTGCTGGATGTCCTCCACGTCGACGACGTTCTCCTCAACGGCGATGGTGCTCTCCCAGGTCTTCTTGATCTCGTCCACCTTGACCTTGAGCTGCCGCACCATGTCGCGCACCGCCGCCGCCTTCTCGTAGTTCTGCGTGTTGACGAGATTCGTCTTTTCCGAATTGAGCCGATCGATCTCCTTCTCCAGCTCGGCAAGCTCGCGGGGCCGGATGGAGTTGCGGATGCGCCGGCGGGACCCCGATTCGTCGATGAGGTCGATGGCCTTGTCCGGCAGGTAGCGCTCCGTGATGTAGCGGCGGGACAGCGTGGAGGCTGCCTCGATGGCGGCTGGCGTATAGGTCACCCGGTGGTGCTCCTCGTAGTTCTTCTTGATCCCCTTGAGAATCTCGATTGTTTCTTCCACCGAGGGCTCACTGACGTAGATGGGCTGGAACCTGCGCTCCAGCGCGGCGTCCTTCTCGATGTGCTTCTTGTACTCGTTCAGCGTGGTGGCGCCGATGCACTGCAGCTCCCCGCGGGAGAGCGCGGGCTTCAGCATGTTGGAGGCGTCGATGGCCCCTTCCGCTCCGCCGGCCCCGATGATCGTGTGCAGCTCGTCAATGAACAGGACGACGTTTCCAGCGCTGAGGATCTCCTTCATGACCCTCTTGAGTCGTTCCTCGAACTCACCGCGATACTTCGTCCCGGCCACGAGAGAGGCCAGGTCCAGAGTGAGCACGCGCTTTCCGATCAGGACTTCCGGAACTGTGCCGTCCACGATCTTCTGGGCAAGGCCTTCGACGATGGCCGTCTTGCCGACGCCCGGCTCGCCGATCAGGACCGGAGTGTTCTTGGTGCGTCGCGCCAGGATCTGGATGACCCTCTGGATCTCCTTTTCCCGGCCGATCACCGGATCGAGCTTGTTTTCCCGGGCGAACGCGGTGAGATCCCGGCCGAACTCGTCCAGTGTCGGGGTGGGCTTCTTTGTCGGAGTCTGGGGCTTCTTCTTTCCGGCCGGCGCCTGCGCGCCCTTGTAGTCCCCCGTACCGCTGATCTGCAGGATTGCCTCCCGCAGGCCGTTGGGCGTGACGTTGAAGCGCGCAAGGTAGCGCGCGACGATGCTCCCCTGCTCCTTCACCGAGGCCAGGAGGAGGTGTTCGGTCCCGATGTACTCGTGGCCCATGTTGCGGGCCTCTTCCGCCGAGTCTTCCAGGATCTTCTGACCCCGCTTGGACGGGGGAACGTCGCCAAGTATCAAACCGCCTTTGCCTTTGGGAAGGCTCTTTTCGATCTCCGCCTGCATCTCCGGGATGCTGACCTTGATCCGCTGAAGAGCCTTGACCGCGACCCCCTCGCCGTCCTTGAGGAGGGCGAGGATGATGTGCTCGGGCAGGAGCTGGTCAGAGTGGAACCTCTTGGCCTCCTCCTGCGCGAGAATGGTAAGTACCTTCTGTGCCCTCTGCGTCAGACCCTTGAACATGGCGTCAGCCTCCCCTTCCCTGCGTCAACGCCTCTCGGATGATCTTTGCCCGCGTGTAGTCGATGAGCTTCCCGTCCACGGCCTCCGCCTGCGTCTGCAAGACGCGCTGGATATGGGACTTCTGCGAGAGAAAGAGCATCGCGGTGATCGTGGAAGCATCCACCGCGGTGATCAGCCCCAGGGCCACCCCGAGGCGCAGCGCAGAGAGCGCTTCGATGGACTCCCGCAGGGAGACGTAGCGGCAGTTCGTGAGCAGGCCCCAGGCCCGGAAGACCCTGTCCTCGATGTCCACCCGCCTCTTCTCCATCAGCTCTTCTCTCGTCCTGTTTTCATATCCCGCAAGCTGGACCGCGATGCGGCCCAAGTTCCCGATGATCTCCCGCTCGGCAAGGCCGATCGTGATCTCATTCGCAATGATATACATGTCGCCGAGGGATTCCATGCTCTCGCTGAAAAACCCCCGGATGGACAGTCCCAGCTGGGCGGATGCCTTCACGGCCCTTTTAATGAGGCCGCTCATCGTGAGCGCCGGCAGGTGCAGCATCAGGGACGCCTTCAACCCCGTGCCCAGATTGGTGATGGCCGTGTTCAGGTATCCCCATTCGGCGGAGGCAGCGTACGGCAGCGTCCCTTCCAGGGCCGTATCGATTGCTTCCAGCCTGCCCAGGAGCGTCTCGAGGCACGCGCCCGAGCGCATTCCCACGAGGCGCAGGTGGTCTTCATCCCCGATGATCGCCGCCACGGATTCGTCACCGCTCAGGATCATCGCCTTCTGCTTTTCTAGTGAATAACCCTGGGAGATGATGTTCCGCTCGAAGAGAATCCGCCGTTCAAGAGCGGTAAGATCATCCAGGTACAGTATCGCAAAATCCTCCGCGTTGGGCAATCGTCGGAACGCCGCGATGATGCGCTCGCGGTATTCCTTCTCCACGTCGGCCGGACAGCGGCCGGGGAACGGGTACTGCGCCAGGTTCCGCGCAAGGCGCACGCGGCTGGAGATCACGACGCCGCCCGGCGACTCCGTGGAAACTCCCGCGCCGGCGACGTCTCCGGGGATCCGCATCCAGCCCTTCATATCCGCGAGGCCGGTGAAGTCAAACATCGGGCTCCGCCTCCCGGATCCTGTCGCGCAGGCGCGCGGCCTCCTCGTAGTCCTCCCGCTCCACGGCCTCCCGCAGCTCCTCCCGAAGGCCGGCTCCAGCCGCGGCCGTGCGTTCCTGTTCGGAGAACGAGCCCGGCAGCCGGCCCGCGTGGCGGGGCCGGGCCGCCATCTGGGAGACAATGGCGCGCACGTCCTTTTCAAACGCGGTGAAGCACTGCCCGCACCCCAGCTTTCCCTGCTTTCGGAAGTCCGAAGCCTTCATACCGCAGCCGGGGCAGACCTCTTTCACCTCCCCGGCGCCTGTCATGTCTCTTCCTTCCAGGAGACCGGACAGCAGGTTCGCGATGGGAAGCTCGGACTCCTCTTCCCGGATCAGGCCCTTTTCCTGGGCGCACTCTTCGCAGATGTGCAGCTCATGAACGAGATCCTTCTGTATCTGCCTGATGTGAATAACGGCGTCCTTGAGGCCGCATATCTCGCATTTCATGATCGACACAAGTATACATAATATGGCCTCTTGAATCCAAGACGCGAAAGCGGCGAAATGCTATTCCCTCGCCAAAAGGGGAGGCCGGGGTCAGGCTTTTTCGAGGGCGATCTGGACTTTTCTCGTATGCATGAGGTCCCGCTCGTAGAAGCGAGAGGCCGCGAGGAAGAACACGCCGGCAATGACCGACGCCACCGGGACAAGCATCATCGCGGTCCGCAGGCCGTACGTGTCGGAGATCGCGCCGACCACCAGCGGTCCGAGCGAGCTGCCCAGAAGGTTCTGCACAATGACGCAGATGCTCCACGACACGGCCCAGAGTCCGGGATGGACGGCATCCTGTGTGGCCGCGGCGGCCCCAGAGATGTAGAGCGCGGAGAGAACCGCGCCGAGCATGAAGACGACATACTGGGACGTACCCTGCAGGAAGCCGAAGGCGGTGAGCCACACGATGGCGGCGGCGATGCTTGCGAGCCCGGCAAAGAGCGGACGCGCGTCTCCGCGATTCCGTCTCCATCGATCGACGAGAAGGCCGCCCAGAGGCGCGCCGACGATCGAAAAGAGCAGGACCACGGAGCTCTTCAGCCCTGCCTGGGCCATGGGAATGCCCGAGGTTCGATTGAAATAGGACGGCAGCCAGGTGAGATAAGCGCTGCTGAGAAACGCGTTGCCGACGAATCCGAGGTAGGTAAGGAGAAGCGACGGCTTTCGCAGGAACTCCTGGAGCATCTCCGCAGCCCGCATCCTGCGGACCGCGGCCCGTCCCCAGGCAGGCACTTCGAGCTTGACCGTCTTGTAGTCCCGGGCGAGAAAATAGAACAAGATGCCGACCACGAGCCCGGGCGCTGCCACGAGCCCGAAGGCACGATGCCATCCCCAGCGCGTGGCAACGATTCCACCCACGGCAACGCCGATGGCCGACCCGAGCGGAATGGAAGCGTTCCACAACCCCAGCATGCGCGATCTCTTCTCGACGGGATAGAGGGCCGAAATCATGGCCGTGCCGCCGGGAGAGTAGCCCGCCTCCCCGGCTCCGACGCCGAGCCGGGTGATCAACAGCTGGGGGAAGGTCCTCGTGAGCGCCGCCGCGCCGGTGGCAAGGCTCCACAAACCGACCATGAGCCCGATACTTTTCTTCCTGCTCCAACGGTCGATGAGGACCGACACCGGAAAGGTGAGAGCGACGATCGACCAGTACACGGCGGATACGAGCAGACCGGCCTGGGCGTCGTTGATGCCCAGGTCGGACTTCAGGAAGGGAAACAGGGAGGTGACGACAAGACGGTCGACGTAGTCGAACATGTACAGCAGGAACAGGAGAACGAACACTGTCGTCGCGTTCGGCGCATTGGCCTGCGGCTGTACGAGAGGAACAGCCTGCTTGTGCGACTTCCCGGGCGGAATGTCGAGCTTTTCCAGGACCCGCTTCATCCCCACCTCCCCCGGCGCCTATTTCGACGCCCAGACGTCAGTCAGGTACCTCTGGCGCGCGGCAAGGTCCCCCAGCCACTCTTCCGCCTGGGCTTCGCTGCGGCCCGTCTTCTCCCGGAACACCGCTGAAAAGGCCGACCGCACCCCGGGAGCGATCCTGCTCGCGTCTCCGCAGACGTACACGACTGCTCTATCCTCCATGAGCGCCCAGATCCGATCCCCGCGCTCCCGTATGCGGTCCTGCACGTATACCTTTGCCGTGGGGTCTTCGCGGGAAAAGGCGCAGACAAGCTCGACAACTCCCGCCTCCACGTACCGGTTCAGCTCTTCTCGATAGTAGAAGTCCGCATCCGGGCTGCGGCAGCCGAAAAAAAGCAACGACGTGCCGATCGCGTAGTCCTGCCCCTTCAGCCATGCCCGCTCCTGAAGGAACCCGATGAACGGCGCGACCCCCGTGCCAGCGCCGATCATGATCACCGGGGTGCGCGGATTTCGCGGCGGCCGGAAAGGAGTCCCCGGGTCGCGGACAAAGGCGTACACGTTGCTCCCCTTGGGCTTGGAGGCAAGGTAGTTCGAGCAGACTCCGCGAAACCTTCCCCGGCCGGAGCGGGCAGGCTCATCCACGACCCCCACGGTGATGGTACAGATGCGCTGGTAGCGCAGGGGAGACGAGGAAATGGAGAAGTACCGCGGCCGCAATGGAGAGAGCATTTCGAGATAGGAGCCGAACGGCAGGGCACAGGTCGGATATTCCTCCAGCAGATCGATGAGCGACACGCGCGGGCGCAGGATTTCGTTCTGGTAGAGTACGCGCGCCTCGTCCCCTTCCCCGCAGAGCGAGGCAAGCTGCGTCCGGTCGGACGGGCTGTGCGTGTGCTCGGCCAGCACTGCGATCTGGTCCTGCGTGGCAACGTCCTGCAGCTCCACGTACTCACCGAGCAGGGACGCCACCGAAATTGCCCGATCGACCGGCAGGGCTGCCCGCCCTCTGCCCTGCTGCTTCAACCGGATGACAGTGTCTTCGTCGAACCCGAACCGGGCGACGACCCGGCGTACCGTGTCACGATGGTTGCGTCCGACCACTCCGAGATGATCACCGGGGCGATAGGAAACTCCATCCGGGAGGGCAAGCTCGATGTGACGCGTGGAGCGTTCGCGGGGCCGTCCGTTGTTCCCGCATTGAAGCTCCTGGTTCTCGACCACCACCATCGGGCGTGCCCCGAAGGAGACCACGAACGGGTTGGGCTGCTGCTCGTTGATGACCTCGATACCGTACAGCGGACTCCTGGCCCCATCACCTTTCCCCGGGATCTGGACGCCGAAAGCGGCGCCCATCTTTTCCCACAACGCCCTCCTCCACACGCGGAAATCACCGAAGAGATCCCCGCCGGAGTCGCCGCCGCCCTTCTCCACGATCCGCTGGGCGCCCAGGGCGGAGAGGCGGGAATCGATGAAGGATGGAAAGGCCTGGAATGTCGCGGTCCAATCGTGGTGACCGCACCCGAAGACCGCGTACTTCGCCCCGGCAAAGGAGGAGGCGCCGTCTGCCAGCCGCGCCCCGAACTTCACGGCATTGTCCGGGGGATTTCCGTTGTAGGACGATGTGACGATCACGATCGCACCGGCGCCGGGAACCGAGCCCGGACACTCATCCAGCGGCGCAAGCTCCACCGCGTAGCCGTTGGCCTCCCCGTCCCGGGCGAGCTGGCGGGCCAGCTCTTCCGAGGTTCCCATGTTCGAGCCGTAGAGCACGAGAAGGGGCGCGCCGTGCGACGGCGCTTGCTCCCCTGCTTCCGGCTGCCCTGCCGCGGATGGAACTGCCGCAGGCCGGGGCTGCCTTTCAGAACGAGGCGCCGCGCGGACTATGAATCCCTCAGGCTTGAGCGTGAGTGTTTCCCTCACTCTGAGCGTGTAGGAGGGGTCGCCGGAGATATCGAGGCGGTGCAGCAGCGTCGAAAGGACAATCG
>DATKLM010000132.1:0-2050 GCA_035542415.1 Spirochaetia bacterium | reverse complement strand
GAGTGGGGAAGGGGAATCTTCGGCATCGGCGCCGCCTCCGCCTACTACTACCGGACCGGGGTCGGCGGTCTCGGGCTGGACGAAATGCGGCGCCTGGCCACCATCATCACCAACCCGCTGCGCTACAACGTGCAGACGTTCCCGCACAGCGCGCAGATGGCCCAGCGCTACGCGTACCTCGTCTCACGGTTCCCGGACCCGGATGCCGAGCCCGTGGATCACCTCGCCCCGCTGCCGGAGACATCGTCGCCCGCCGGCCCGCCGCTGACGGAGGAGTCTCCGGCCGTGGTGGCGGCACCGCCCGTTCCGGTTCCCGCGACTCCCTGAGACCTTCTACTTGCGGTCGATTTCCTTGCGGTGCGTATCGCAGAGCCGGTAGAGGCTGCCGGTGAGCGGGTTCTTGCGTGTCACGCGCGTCCCGCAACGCACGCACAGCCCGGCGTCGCGACGTTTGCGATACAGGAGCGCCGAACGCTCCGTCCCCGACGACTTGTAGCGGCTCACCTGGAGCCGGTATCCCTTGTACAGCCAGGTGCCAATGGCCTTCTCGTCCCCGTTGCGGAGATCCGCGACAACCTGCTTCAGCGAGTCCGCGGAGATCTTTCTCGGTTCCATCAAGACTCCTTCCGTCGGACCTTTTCTGATAGAGCTAATAGAGAAGGTAGTGTGAGGGGAGGATCAAGGCAAGCAACAGGACGACGACGCCACCTGCGGCCTGCGCGGCGAGGCCATCGGCGCCCCGTGAGGCGGACGATTCCTTCTCAGGAAGGCGTCAGCGCCAGGGTGCCGAGGTCCAGCATCCGGTCCCCCCGGATGTAGTCGTGGACGAAGAAGTCCCCGGCCAGCTTCACGGTTTTCTGCAAGTTGTACGGCGCGTAGCGCTCGTGCTCCAGGGCGATGCGCAGGTCCACCTTCGTGGACTCCGATTCCCCGGTCTGAACACGGGGCCAGAAGCTGAAGTAACCCTTGGTCTGTTCGTTGGTGGTGGTGGGGTTGCGCCAGCCCGGCTCCGCGGGAACGGAGAACTGCTCGTCGATCCACAGCGTGGCCCGCGCGGAGAATACCGGCGCACCGCTTGCGGCATCCACGATGCGTCCGAAGATGTGCGGCATGTTGTAGAAATACCTCAGGCGCGCGTCATCCGACTCCGCGGAAGCCGATGACGCGCGTCGCCGTGACGGCGCCTCTTCCCGGCGCCGGCGGGCCACGACGTCCACGGCCCGGTTGACCACGGTGATCAGCTCGATGATGTTCACGAGCTTCTCCCCCGAGTCGCCATTGCCGCTGGCGGCCGGGAGGATCTCGTGCGTGAACCCGCGTTCGCTCGTGATGTACTTCGGGGGGATGCGGTTCAGCGCGTACGCCGCCACGTCCAGGAGGAACGACCTCGTGAGCCGGATGTCCGGCCGGTCCCTCAACACGATCTTCACCGTCTCGAGGACCAGATCCTCGTTGTAGTTCTTCAGCCTCATTGAGATGGTCCTTTTTCCACAATTATAGCACGCCCGGACCCGTCCTTCAGGCACTTTTCCACATCTTTGACCGGAGCCGGCCGCTCTGCTACGATCAGCGGCATGCAACGCACCCTGCTGTCACTGCTGGAGGAAACCGCGGCCGCCCATCCCGGGCTGGTCTACATGAGAGAACGCAGCGCCGACGGATGGAGGGACGCCACCTTCCAGGAGATCCTGGAGGAGGCGCGGGACGTGGCGGGCTTCCTCGTGTCCGCCGGCCTGAAGCGGGGGGACCGCGTGACGCTGCTGGCCGAGGGCAGGAACTCCTGGGTGGCGGCGGAGTTCGGTGTCCTGTACGCCGGGGGCATCTGCGTTCCCATCTCGGTGAAGATCAAGGAGAGGACCGAGATCCTGTTCCGGATGCGCCACTCGGGCTCCCGGTTCGCCATCACCACGGACTTCCAGATGGGCAAGGTCTTCGGCCTGGAGCCGGACCTGCCTGACCTTGCGGGGATCCTGCTCATGGACGAGGTGGCCTGTCCGTCCAGCCCCGTGCCGGTGTGGGCGTGGCCCCAGGTGCGGGAAAAAGGCGCCGC
>DATKLM010000131.1:0-11434 GCA_035542415.1 Spirochaetia bacterium | reverse complement strand
AATATGCGGCGCGACAAATGTCGATACAAGGGTAAGAGTGGCTATGATAACCGTCCTCCAGCGCCAGCACGTCCAGAAGCGCGCGGCATTGCCGGTTCGTCTCAAGACGCACGCCGCGGGCCTGCGCTGGATAAACGGGAACGCGGCCGCCCGGCTGAGGCGCGCGCCGCCGGCGCGTACGCCCGTGCCGTGGGCCCCGCGGCATCAGCAGGCGTCCCGGTCCGCGCGCCTGGGCTTCCTGCGCGCGCGGACGGTCCTTGCCGTGCTCGTGCTCCTGCCCGTGATCGTCGTCGTGCTGCTCGTCGTCTCGCGCTCCCTGCTTGCCGGCGAGCTTCTGCCGCAGCCAAAGCCGCTTCTTCCTGTTCCTCCGGAGACGGACCAGGCCCTGTACCGCATGCTGATCCCGGAGGAGCCGCCACGCGCATCGTCGAAAGGGAATCCGGTCCTTTCCGGCGCCCTGAAGGTCGCCAGCTACCGGACGCAGCCCGGCGACTCGATCTCCCAGATCGCCCAGAGGTTCGGGTTGAACATCGACACCGTCATCAGCTGGAACGACATCCGTGACGCGCGCGTGATCCGTCCCGGCACCGCCCTGGACATTCCCAACATCGACGGCCTCAAGTACCGCGTGCGCCGCGGAGACTCCCTGGAGCAGATCGCCCGCTCCGCCGGCCTTCCCCTGAACAGCGTCCTGGACGCGAACCGGCTTCCTTCCTCGGTGATCTCCGTGGGGCAGGAGTTGTTCCTGCCGGGGATTCACATGAGGCCCAACGATCTCAACCGGGTCCTCGGCAACCTGTTCATCTATCCCGTTCGGGGAAAGATCAGCTCGTTCTTCGGAAGCCGGCCCGATCCGTTCACGGGGATCAAGAGGTTCCACAACGGCGTGGACATCGTGAACGTTCCGGGAACTCCGATCATGGCAGCCATGGCGGGCTCCGTGGAGGACGTGGGCTTCAACAACAATTACGGCCTCTATGTCATCCTGCGTCACTCCGGCTATCAGACCCTGTACGGCCATCTCGCGCGATACACCGTGGTCCGCCGGCAGAAGGTCCAGCAGGGAGAGGAGATCGGGGAGCTGGGCACAACCGGCTACAGCACGGGGCCTCACCTTCACTTCTCGATCTTCCGCAACGGCGAGGCGGTTGACCCGCTCGCGTTCTTGAAATAGTCTGGGTCGGTCATGGCGACAGGGATCCTCCACCAGGCGCTGGAACGTCTCGCCGTCATGCGCGGTGTCGCCGGCCTCCTGACCCGCTACCGGAGGGCCGTCAGCACGGCCTTCGCGCTTCTGTTCGTCAGTATTTCGGTGCTCCTGGTCCTTGACGCCCGGCTTCCCTTCCCGCCGCCTTCGGAACGTCCGCTGTATGATCCCTCGGACTGGTCTCTGCTGGCCGGAGACCCCCGCGCGCAGGAGGGGCGGGCATGGAAAGCGTCGGTCGCCGCCGCGGAGCCCGTCGGAGGGTTCTCCCTCGTGCAGCCTCCCGTGTCTTTTCTCCTCTACCGCGTCAAGCCGGGGGATACGATCACCGGCATCGCGCAGAAGCTGGGGATGAACCCCGATACGATCTCGTCGCTGAACCGGGCGGAGGGCAGGGGAGTGCACAGCCTCACGGTCGGGGAGCAGATCCGGATTCCGACGCAGGACGGAATCTTCGTGACCCTGGATTCCGATCTTGACGCGCTCTGCCGGAAGAAGGGCGTATCCCCGGAAGATGTGCTCGCGGCGAACTCCCTGACCCGCGACCAGCTTCTCCCGGGAACGCGCCTGTTCTTCCCCGGGGTTCAGCACACCGGGTACGAGTACAGCCTTTCCCTCGGAGTCGCCGTGTCGAACCCGCTCCCCCACGCCTGGGAAACGTCGAGCTTCGGCTACCGGGAGGATCCTTTCACCGGCGAGAGGCGCCGCCACCGCGGCGTGGACCTCGCCGCGGCGTACGGGGCCCCCGTCCGCTCAGCCACGGAAGGCGTCGTGCGCGCCGCGGGCTGGGACGACGTCCTGGGAAACTACGTCGAGGTGAGGGGACAGCTCGGCTACTCCTACGTGTACGGTCACATGAGCAGGATCATCGTCGGCCTCGGAAAGGTCGTCACCCGGGGCACCATCCTGGGCGCGGTGGGCGATACCGGCTATGCCACGGGGCCCCACCTCCACTTCGAAGTCAGACGGTACGGCGTTCCTCAGAATCCCGCGCTTTTTGTGTCCGGACTCCGATAATCAGGAAGGAAACGCCGCGGTTCGCCGCGCGGGCTCCGCGCGCGGCCGCACCTGAGGAGTGCCGGTCCATGAGAAAGCTCGTCGTCGCCATCATCGTGCTGCTCGCCCTGTTTTCCGTCTTCCGCCTCTACTCGCAGGCGGCCGGCCCGCAGGGACGCGCCGGGGTGAGAATCTACCCGGGCCTCGTGGAGCTGGCCGACGGCGATTCGAGCCTTGGCCTTTCCTTCGGCGTCATGGAGAAGGCGGCAGGGCAGGAACGAGTGAGCCTCTTCCCGCTTCGGGCGGTGGTCACCAACGGGGACCGCAGCGTGTCCATCGGGCTGAACGGCTTCTCGTTTCTCCTGGGAACGGGGGCGATCGTCGGCACGCCCGTGACTGTGACGGGCGTGCGCCGGACGGACCTCGTGAACGTCGGAGGCCCCGTCACCGTTGACGGCCGGGTTGAAGGGGACGTCTGGACGGTCGGGTCCAGCATCCAGCTGACCGGGCGGGCTGACGTCACCGGGGACGTCGTCGCAATAGGCGGGAGAGTAGCCGCTGCGCCCGGCGCGGCAGTCGGCGGGGCGGTGAGCCAGCTTCCGGGACTGAAGATCCCGCTGATCGGCTGGCTCGGAACCGGCTTTTCCGCGCAGGCCCTGCGCTTCGCCGGGACGGCGCTGAGCTATGTGCTTTTCGGCTTCGCGCTCTTCATTTCCACGTACTACTTCATGCCCCACGCCCGCGGTCTTCTGGATGCCATGCCCGCGCTCTGGCGCCGGGCCCTGATAACCGCGGCCATCGCCGCCGTGGCCGTGCCGTTGATCGTAGCGCTCCTGATCGCGTCCGTGGTGGGCGTGCTGCTGCTCCCGATCCTTGCGCTGCTGGTCTTCCTGTTCGCCCTGGATGGATTTCTTGTCGTCTGCGTGCAGGTCGGCGGCTGGCTGCGCGGCAAAGCGGACCGCCCGGGCGACCCGTCACTCCACCTTTTCACCTCGGGGCTGCTCGCCCTGTTCCTCATCAACGCCCCCGCGCTTGTGGGCATCCTTCTGACGGTCACCCGTTCAGCGGCCGTGGCGCGCGTCGGGGCCGTTCTCCAGGCACTGGCCGCCGCGCTGACAGCGGCGGGGCTTCTCTACGGTTTCGGGTCGTCGCTTGCTTTTGCGCGCACGCGAGCTGCCGTCACGAAGTAGTCCGCCCGCCCCCGTCCTATCTCCCGTGGCAGTACTTGTACTTCCGTCCTGAGCCGCAGGGGCAGGGATCGTTCCGTCCCACCTTCGGTACCGTCCGCTTGACCTGGGCCTGCTGAGGCTGGGCCGCGGCGCCCCCGTTGCCGCCGAACGCGGCGCCGCCCCGAGGAGAAACGGCCGTCGTGCCCGACACTCCTGCTGCCGCAAACTGTCCCATGGCGCTGTGAGAGGCCTGGACAGCGGCGGCGGGGCGCGCGGCCCCCACCGGCTGGGCGGGCGCCTGCTGGATCCGGACGCGGAAGATCTTTCGGGCTATGGCCGTCTTGATATCGTAGAGCATCTCGTCGAAGATCTGGAACCCTTCGAGCTTGTACTCCAGAAGCGGGTTCTTCTGGCTGTACGCCCTCAGGTATACCGCCTCCCGCAGGGCCTCCAGGTTCTCCAGGTGGTCCTGCCACCGGGAGTCGATGTTGCGCAGGTACTCGAAGCGGATGAAGTTGTTGAGGATCTCTTCCCCGATCTCCACAGCTTTCGTCTCGATGCTCGCCCGCAGGGCGTCCCGGATCAGGGCCCCCACCTCCTCGGTCTGAAGCGCCGCCAGTTCCTCCGGGCTCTGCGATGGTTCGAAGAGAATGCTTTCCTTGAGGGAGGCCAGGAGCGTGCGCACGCGCCCCTGCGGCGTTTCACCGGAGGTCCGGAAGGCCTGGAACTGCTCCTCGAAAATTTCCTCCCCCGTGGAAATGATGCGCTCGATGAGGTGCTCGTCGGAGATGATCTCGTCCCGGCGCTGGTAGATGAACTTGCGCTGTTCGTTGAGCACGTCGTCGTACTCAAGGAGGTGCTTGCGCACTTCGAAGTTCCGCTCCTCCACCTTCTTCTGCGCGCGCTCGATGGACTTGTTCAGCCACGGATGGACGATGGGCTCCCCGTCCTTCATTCCCATGCGGGACATGAGCCCCTTGATGTTCTCACCGCCGAACAGGCGCATGAGGTCATCCTCCAGCGAGATGAAGAACCGCGAGGATCCCGGGTCCCCCTGCCGGCCGGAGCGGCCGCGGAGCTGGTTGTCGATGCGCCGCGCCTCGTGGCGCTCTGTGCCCAGGACGTGCAGGCCGCCGAGAGACCGCACCTCCTGGTAGTCCGACTGCCAGCTTTCGTACTCGCTGGCGAGCACCTGGCGGAAGACCTCCGCGGGGGCCTGCGTGCCGGCCTTCTTGCGGGCGCGGAACTCCGGGTTGCCCCCCAGTTTGATGTCGGTCCCGCGGCCGGCCATGTTCGTGGCGATGGTGACGGAGCCCTTGGCGCCCGCGTCGGCGATGATGAGCGCCTCCCGCGCGTGGTTCTTGGCGTTCAGCACCTCGTGGCGGATTCCCCGGCCCACGAGCATCCGGGACAGCCTCTCCGACTTCTCGATTGAGATCGTCCCGACGAGCACCGGCTGCCCTTTCTGGTACAGCTCGGCGATCTCGCCGCAGATGGCGGTCAGCTTCTCTTCCTCGGTGAGATAGATCTCGTCGTTGGCGTCGTCCCGCACCACCGGCCGGTTCGTCGGGATGACGACGACGTCGAGGTTGTAGATCTTGGCGAACTCCTGCGCCTCCGTGTCCGCCGTCCCCGTCATGCCGGCGAGCTTGCCGTACATGCGGAAGTAGTTCTGGAACGTGATGGTGGCGAGGGTACGGTTGCGCTGGGCGATCTTGATACGCTCCTTGGCCTCGATTGCCTGGTGCAGCCCCTCGGAATAGCGGCGGCCGTAGAGGATGCGGCCGGTGAACTCGTCCACGATCTGGACCTTGCCGTCCTGCACGACGTAGTCCACGTCCTTGGCGTACAGCTTGTGCGCGCGCAGGGCCTGGGTGAAGTAGTGCACGTACTCGAAGTTCTGGTCCGTGAACAGGGAGTCGCGGATGAGGCCCCTCTTGAGGAGCAGGCTCTCCGCGTGGTTCATGCCCTCGTCGGTGAAGGTCACCCTCTTGTTCTTCTCCTCGATCTTGAAGTCCCCGACGGTCGGAGCGTCCCCTTCGGGATATTCTCCGGTCTCGGGGTCCTTCTGGACCTCGACGAGCTGTTCGACGAGCTTGTTCACCTCCGCGAACTTGAACGTGTCATCCTCCGCCATGCCGGAGATGATGAGCGGCGTCCGGGCCTCGTCGATGAGGATGTTGTCGATCTCGTCCACGATGGCGTACGCGTGTCCCCGCTGGACCTTCTCCGAGGGGCTCCAGCACATGTTATCTCTCAGGTAGTCGAAGCCGAACTCGTTGTTCGTCCCGTAGGTGATGTCGCGGGAGTACGCCTCCTTGCGCTGGGCGTTGTCCATCTGGCTGAGAATCACGCCGACGCTGACGCCGAGGAGGGAGTAGATGGGCCCCATCCAGGCGGCGTCGCGCTCCGCCAGGTAGTCGTTCACCGTGACCACATGGACGCCGGCGCCGGTGAGGCTGTTGAGATACGCCGCGGGCACGCTGCCCAGGGTCTTGCCCTCCCCGGTCTTCATCTCGACGATCCGGCCCTTGTGGAGGACGATCCCGCCCATGAGCTGCACGTCGAAGATCCGTTCCCCGAGCTTCCTCCGCGCCGCCTCGCGGGCGAGCGCGTACGCCTCGGGCAGCAGGGAGTCCAGGCTCTGACCGTCCGCCACTTTCCGGCGGAACTCCGCGGTCTTTTCGGCGAACTGGGAGTCCGCGTACTCCATCATCGTGGGCTCCAGCGCATTGATGCGCTGGACCATGGGCACGAGCTCTTTCAGGTCGCGTTCGTGCTTCGAGCCCAGGAGGAGCGTGAGGATATTCTGCACTACCGGCATGGGCCCAATGTACCCTCCGACAGATTGACAGGTCAAGGCAACGCCGCTACGATGCAGTGACTCTTGCCATGCGACACCCACTGTCTGTGCGCGCAGCCGTTTCCGCCGCGCGGGTCCTCATCGCCCTTGCCGTGGTGTTCCTCGCCGGGTGCCAGAAGAAGGGCATCGAAGAACTGCTCGGGACCGAGCTTTTCTCCCTCTCCCTCGGAAAGCTGGAGAACCAGATCGACTTGTTCCAGCAGAGCGGGGCGCCGGCGGAGAAGAGGAACCGCGTCTTCATGCGGGACGGATGGTTCTACGTGGCCAACGGGAACTCGGGCAAGATCATGGTCTTCTCCTCGTACGGCGACCTGATCTTCCTCCTGTACAATCCCCAGACGAACCCCACGCCGGCACTCCAGGCGCTGGATCCGGCGGTGAGCGACACCGAGTCGTCCGCCGGGGTCGTCAGCACGCGCGGCTCCGTGGCGTACCCGTTCTCCGACATCGGGGAGATCGCGGTGGCCAGCGACAAGACGCTGTACGTGGAGGACGCCGTCACGGACGCCAAGATCGTGAAGGACCCCGCCCACGGCGTCCTGCTGTCCCGCGTCGTTCTCCGCTTCGACCGCAAGGGCAGGCCGCGGGGATACCTCGGACAGGAAGGGATCGGCGGGACCCCCTTTCCCTACATCATGTCGCTCACCGTCACGGCCCGCGACCAGCTCGTCGTCGTGACGCGGCTGCCGGAGAGCTGGGAGGTCTTCTGGTACTCCCAGGACGGAAAGCTCCTCTACCAGGTGGAGATCGACTCCGCGCACCTTCCCGTCGCAGCGGCGAAGGGCGTCACTCCTTCCCTCGTGAAGATCATCCCGGACCAGCGCAGTCCGCTGCTCTACCTCGTGATCTACTCCTCCCATGATTTCTCGGAGGACCCGGGCCGGGGGGCCGCGCCGGCGGATGAGGTGATCTCCCGTGTCTACAAGCTGAACCTCGTCACGCGGCAATACGATTCGTTCGTCGAGCTGCCGCAGAACCCGGCGCGCAAGGAGACGGTGGGCCTCAAGACGACGGAGGTCCCCGCTCCGCCCAGCGATCTCATCGGTGTAAGCTCGGGCGGCTACTACTATCTTCTGGGGTTCGCGGATTCCAACCTCTACAACCTGCAGATCCTCGATCCGGCCGGCCGGGCCCGTGAGCGGCGCTACGTCGTCATCGAGGACTCGGAGCTCTCGTTCCGCGACGTGCACCTCTCCCCGACCGGGTTGATCTACGGGCTTCTCGTGGATCAGAGCAAGGCTCACGTCACCTGGTGGCGCTCCGATCTCCTTCTGAAAGGGGAATGACGATGAAGGTCGTGAGCTCGGAGGCCATGGCGCTGATCGACCGGCGTTCACAGACCGAGTTCGCGATTCCTTCCCTGCTCCTCATGGAGGACGCCGGCGTCGCGGCCTGGTCCGTCTTTCTGAGCCGCGTCCTCCGCGGCCGGATCCCCGACGGACCCATGGTGTTTCTTGCCGGCGCGGGCAACAACGGCGGAGACGCCTTCGTCCTCGCCCGGCGCGCTCTCTGTGACGGCGTGACCGGGCTTTCCATCGTGCTCGCCGCTGGACGTCCGTCCCCGGAGACCGATCCGGGCCGGATGCTCGCAATGTGCGAAGCGCATGGCATTGAGGTGCTCTCCTGGGAAGCCGGGAGGGAAGGCGTCGTTGACAGGCTGTCACGGGCTTCCTGGATCTTCGACGGGATCGCCGGCACGGGCCTGCGCGGCGCTCTTCGAGCCCCGCTCGCCGAGCTGGTGAAGGCAGTCAACGCCGCTCCGGGGACACGGGTAGCCATCGACGTGCCCAGCGGCGTGCGGGACTCCTTCACCGCGGCAGACCCCGCGGTCAGGGCGTCCGCCACTCTCACCATGGGGCTGCCGAAGCTGTGCCTCTACCTGCCCCGGGCGCGGGCGCTGGCGGGGCGGATCTGCGTGGTTCCGGTCGGGTTTCCTCCGGCGCTCATCGAGGACCCGTCGATCCCCGGCGAGCTGCTCCCTCTCAATGCGTGGAGGGAGATCGCTCAGCCCATTCCCGCGGACACCCACAAGAACCGCCGCGGCCATCTCGCCGTGTTCGCCGGGGCTCCCGGGACAACGGGAGCGGCATGGCTCTGTGCCACGGCGGCGGCCCGCGGCCGGGTCGGGCTCGTGAGCCTGTTCGCGGCGGCGGACGTCTATCCAATCCTGGCGGCGAAGTCATCGTCCGTCATGGTGAAGCCGTGGGAGGAGCCCCGGCCGCCGGAGTGGGGAGGACCGGACCTTGCCGGCTTTTCGGGCGTTCTTGCCGGACCGGGATGGGGACTCTCGGAGGGACGGGAACGCTGGCTCGCCCGCCTCGTCACTCTTGCGGTGTCCGGCGTCATCGATGCGGACGGGATCACGCTGCTCTCGCGGATCGTCGGGCGGGAACCGCTGAGGCTGGGAGGCCGCTGGGTTCTCACTCCGCATCCCGGCGAGTTCTCCCGTCTCACCGGCGTTTCCCGTGATGAGGTGCTGGACGATCCGGTGCGGCATGCCGCGGCGTGGAGCCGGAAACTGGAAGCCGTGATCGTGCTCAAGGGGCACTGCACGGTGACCGCGGCGCCTTCGGGAAAGTACTGGATTCTCGACGGCCCGAATGCCGCGCTGGCAACGGGAGGGGCGGGGGACGTCCTCGCCGGCATCATCGCTGCCGGCATTGCGGGCGGCATGGGTCCGGTGGATGCGGCGCTTTTCGGTGTCTCCCTTCATGCCCGCTGCGGGCGGGCCGCGCGCCGTGAGGCTGGCTGGTTCCTTGCGGAGGATCTTGTCCCCATGGTTTCAAAGCTCCTGCGCTGAGGGCTGCGGCCGGGTGTCCGCGTGAAGAATCCGATCCTTCACATCCGGAAGGGTGTTGAGGTCTACGACGACAAGGAAGCGGGCCGGAAGCAGACCTCCGGCCAGGTACCCGCGCCGGAGAAGCCGCCGCTTCGACCGGGGAGATTCCGCGGTGTCTTCCGGAAGGGCCGCGGCCCGCTTCTCCCGGTCCTGATTCTCGTTATTGCCGCACTCCTCATTCTGCGGTTGATGCCGCGCTCCGTGGAGCGGGCGAACGTCGGCGGGTGGCACGCCTACCTGCAGGCGCGGGTGATGGGCAGTGACCTTCTGGTCGGCGTGGCGTTTTCCCGGCTGCCCGGCAGCCCGGAAACGCCGGCAGAAGCCTCGGTGACGTTCTTCCTGCCCGCAACCGGGGAAAGGGTCATCGTGCCGGGCGAGCTCGCCGGCCAACGCGCCGTTCTGCGCGGGCGCATGGCGTACTCGTCGTCGGCGCGGGTGCTGGAAGCAGAGGTTCGCGTAGGCTCCGAAGTCCGCAGACTTGCCGCAGCCGTGCACGCGCCTTAGCGCCGACCGCGCGTTCTTGACCTTGGTTTCTCGTCACCCTATGATCCAGGCAGAGGGAGGGGCCATGCTCCAGTTCTATTTTCTTTCGATTGTCGCCAATTTCCTCGCGGGCGTGACGCTTTCCTCTGACTGGATCTCCCGGAGAATACCCTCGCTCGCCTCGATCGTGGCAGCGCTCTCCGCGCGCCGCGCCAAGCTGATCCTGGGACTGGCATCGCTTCTCGTGGGAGTCGGCACGCTCCTCGTGCCCGTGGAGGGGGCCATCATCATCGGCGACCTGTTCCCATCGGTCATAGGTATGGCGATGGGAGTCGCGCTCCTGTTCGAGTTTTTCCGGCAGGAAGCCGTGCTTCCCCTCGAGCATTCCGACAAGGCGGAGAAGCTGCCGGTCGGGTACAGGACCACTCTCGGCATGCTCGGCATCGCCGCCGCGGTCCTGCATTTCTTTCTCCCGGAGAGGACGTTCCTGTAGGGCCCGAAGGGCGCGCTAGTCCTTCTTCTCTTCTTCTTTCGCCGCCTGGGCGGCCTTGATCACGTCTTCCGCAATCCTTCCGGAGATCGGGCTGTAGTGATCGAACTCCAGCTCGAATGACCCGGTGCCGGCGGTCAGCGCCTTCAGGTCAATGGCGTATCTCATGAGCTCGGCCTGGGGCACCTGCGCCTTGATCTCAAGGATGCCTCCGCCGATGGGGTTCTGCCCGAGGACTTTACCCCTCTTCGAACTGAGGTCCGAGAGGACCGCGCCGAGGTACTGGTCATCAACGTAGACGGTGAGGTTGCACACCGGCTCCAGGAGCACGGGCTTCGCGTTCCGCATGCACTCGCGGAAGGCCTCCCGGGCCGCCAGCTTGAAGGCGAGCTCAGAGGAGTCCACGGGGTGTTCCTTCCCGTCCACCACCCGGGCTTCGACGTCCACGACCGGGTAGCCGGCAAGAACGCCTGCCTCCATTGCCTCGATGACTCCCTTCTCCACGCCGGGGATGTACCCCCTGGAAATGGCGCCTCCGAAAATGGCGTTCGTGAACTTGTACCTTTCTCCACGGGGGATGGGATTCACCTCGAGAGACACCTTGGCGTACTGGCCGTGTCCGCCGGTCTGCTTCTTGTGCGTGTACTCCGCGTCCGCCTTGCCCTGGATGGTCTCGCGATAGGCAACGCGGGGCACCTTGGTCTCCATGTCGATCTTCTGGTTCTCCCGGATCTTGTCCAGGATCATGGAGATGTGCAGCTCTCCCATGCCGGCGATGACGGTCTCCTTCGTTTCCTTTTCATACGTGACGCGGAACGTGAGGTCTTCTTCCGTCGTCCTCTGGAGCATCTGGTTCATCTTGTCCTCGTCCTTCTTGGCCTTCGCGGAGATTGCCAGCGCATGGACGGGGGTGGGGAGCTCCAGCGGCGGGTAGATGATGGGGGCATCAGCGGCATGCAGCGTGTCACTGGTGCGCAGGGACGTGCTCTTGGTGATGAGACCCAGGTCGCCCGCGGAAAGATCGGTGACGTCCTCCAGCTTCTTCCCCTCACACGTGTAGACCTTCGTGATCTTTTCCTTCTTGCCTTCGCGTGCATTCACGACCTCGGCGTCCGCGGACATCCTGCCTGACATGACCTTGAAGTACGAAAGCTTGCCGGTGAACTGATCCATGGCCGTCTTGAAGATGAAGCAGGAAAGCGGCTGGGAATCCTCCACCTTCCGCGTGACCTCCGTCCCGTCAGGGGCCTTCCCTTTCACGACGCCTTCCGGACACGGAACCGCGGAGACGATGAAGTCCAGCAGGGTCGTGACGCCGGCGCTGGCAAGCCCCGCGGCGCACAGCACGGGCACTGCCTTGCCGGCCCGCATGGCGCCGGCCAGGCCCCGC
>DATKLM010000130.1:0-7735 GCA_035542415.1 Spirochaetia bacterium | reverse complement strand
GGTCCCCCCGGCCGGAAGAATGAACTCCCCCATGTGCACGAGGTCGTTGCTCACGAAGAACTTGATCAGCATCGGGTGCTCCGTGCCGTGGATGTTGATCAGCTTCTTGTTCTCGGTGATGTGGTAGAAGAGCCGGGGTTCCCTGCGGCATTCAGGGCCCGGCACCGGCCAGCGGCCGATGTCGTCCGTGGTGCCATGCCGGTACCACTCGGGAGTCGGCCCCTGGGCGGGCAGCCGCGCGTTGGCCTTCCCCTTGTACATCTTCATCTTTCCGCCCTGGAAGTCCATGGGCGGGACCTGATCTTCCCAGATCTTCGGGGCGATCACGTAGAAGGCCCTCATGATCCCCTGCTCGAAATTGTGGCCCTTGTGGTAGCCGTGCATTGGGAGGAGGAGCGCCTCTCCCTTGCGCACCTGCATGAACTCTCCGAGGAGCGGATTGTGTTCGGTAAGGACCCCGTCGAGGATGTAGTACACCTCGTCTCCCGCGTGGAGGTCCGGCGGATCGTAGGTGCCGCCAGGGCCCAGTTGCCACGAGCCGACGGTGAGCTTGTCGGTGCTCACGTACAGGTAGTTCACGTCGGAAAAGTGCGGCCGTTCCGCGGGGTAGATGAAGTGCCTGATCAGGTCTCCCCGGATGTGGATGGGTTTCTTCTGGTCCGGTGGAAAGGGGTGATTTCCGAAGATCTGTTCTGCCATGCCATGCCTCCTTGTTATCTCGGCGGCGCGCGAAGCAGAGCCAGGGCCCGTACCGGGCTCGCTTCTCCGCGTTGAATGCCGAGGGGAAGACCGATGAAAAAGAACCGCTGGGAGACGATGCTCCGAAGGTTCACGAGCGCCTCGAAGATCGGAATGCCCGCGGCCAGGAGGCGCTTGTGCCCGGCGAAGCCGGCGGCAATCTCTCTCGGGCTGTCGGCGGACGGGGAATCCAACCCCACGGCTTTCACCTTCCTGCCGACGAGCGCGTCGGCAGCCGCCACGGAAAAGCCCGGCCACTCCTCCTGGAAAAACCGCGGCGTGCCGGATCTCTCTTCCCAGCCGGTACGAAAGATCACGATGTCGTTTTCACGCACGTCCGCCGTTCGGAAATCCTCCGGTTCGATGTTTTCGCCGGGCCTCTTGGGCGCGTCAATGGCTGTCGCCTCGCCCAGAAAAAGCCCCGGCGACATGTCGGAGACCGGCTGCCCGGCGGGCAGGACGTGCAGCGGAGCATCCACGTGCGTCCCGATGTGCAAGCCGGTCTCGATCTTCGACACGAGCACGCCGGTGCCCGGGAAGTACACGTGGACTCTCTTGCTGAAAGGGGGGTCCGTTGGGTAGAAAGCCGTGGCATCGGAGAGCGGGACGGAGAGGTCGATAATCCCGGTTCCCGCATCGATGCTCAGCGACCGTGCCTCCCGGTCCTCTATCAGCATTGCGACCCGTGCCGTCTCAGAGGCCAGCTCGGCGTCATCGAAAGCTGCGCAGAGCGACGGGCCGAAGGAGAGCAGGCCGTGGCGCGCCATGAGGAGCACCGTAGCATCCGGGCCCGCTTTCCCGGCGGCGCGCGCAACGAGGTCGCACAGCTCCCGAGAGCCGGGAGGCGCGTCGGCGACAATGGGTCCCTGCTTGAGCTTCAGCCGGGCGGATATCGTCACGAGGGGAATCGGGAGCCCGCGGGATGCATAGACGATAGCGGAGGCGGGGTGCACATGGATCACGGCATTCACGTGCGGTCTCGCGCGCAGCACTTCCAGGTGAAACCCGATCTCCTTCGATGGCTTCAGCCCTGCCGGAGCCTCGAGCACCCTGCCCGCGACGTCGACGGCAACGAGGTTCGCCGCATCCACGTCCCGCAGCGCCACGCCGCTCGCCGTGACGAGAACGACATTTCCGCCAGGAATGCGGGCGCTGAGGTTCCCCCCCGAGCCCGCGGCCAGGCCCCTGTCGTAACACAGCCGCGAGTAGCGGATGATGTCTTTCGCGAGACTTTCATGCTGGCCAATGATCCCCATGATCAGCCTCCGCGTTTCAGCACCGCGAGCTCCGCGGCTGCCGTGACGGCCCGCACGAAGTTCCGCGGGTCGGCGATGTTCCTGCCGGCAATGTCGAATGCGGTGCCGTGGCCCACCGAGGTGCGGATGATCGGCAGCCCCGCGAGCACCGTGGTCACTTCTCCGAACCCCAGGAGCTTGGCGGCCATGTTCGCCTGGTCGTGGTACATGGCGAGGACGAGGTCGTATTCGCCATTCTTCGCCTTGACGAAGACCACGTCGGCGGGAACGGGCCCGACAGCATCGATTCCCCTGCTGACCGCCTCTTCGATGGCGGGCCGCGAGCCGAGCTTCTCCTCGGTCCCGAACAGCCCGCCCTCCCCGGCGTGGGGATTGAGGCCTGCCACGGCGATCCGCGGGCGGGCGATTCCGAAAGTCCGAAGCGTCTGGTCGGCAAGCTCGATCATGGAGAGCACCTTCTCCTTCGTGACGGCATCGCAGGCTTTTCGCAGGGCCATGTGGGTCGTCAGCATCATCACTCTCATCGAGCCGAGGATGAGGATCATGCCGTAGCGCTTTGCGCCGGTGAGCTCGCCGAGGATCTCCGTCTGCCCCTCGTAGGAATGCCCGGCGAGCCTCATCGCTTCCTTGTTGAGCGGCGCCGAGACGATCGCTTCGATGGCTCCCGCAAGGGCGAGCCGCCCGGCCTCCTGGGTGTAGACCACCGCAGCGTTTCCCGGCTCGGCCGCCACCTCCCCGATTTGCAGCTTCGAGACGTCGACGAGCCCGAGGTCCAGGATGTCCAGGGTGCCGTGCCGATACTGCGCATCCGCCGGAGCGCGGACCGCGCGCATCCGAAGGGGGGATGAGAAGCGGTCGCGGTACAGCTCCATGACGGCCAGACTGCCGATGACGAGGGGCCGGCAGGTCTTGTACAGGTCTGCCGGCTGGAACGCCTTCAGGATAAGCTCCGGCCCGATGCCGGCGGCATCGCCCATGGTGATCCCGAGTATCGGATTCATCGCCGACTGCCCCCGGATCTCTGCAGCCATTCGACCATGCGAACGCACGCGTCGGGGTCTCCGACCGAGCCGCCTTTGGTTGCGAACGCGCTGCCTGCCAGCGCCCCGTCCCGAATGATCCCGCAGGCGACTCCCGGAAGCTCTCTGCCGACGACCGTGAGCTGGGTCGTGCCAAGGCGCCGCAGGATCCGGAAAGCGGTTTCCCCGCCCACGATTCCCAGGGAGCCGGGCCTGAACGCGGTGATCACGCGCCCGACCTTGCGAAACAGCGCGGACAGCTCTCCCCACGCGCCGAGCGGTCCGGTTTCGATCTGCAGGAACGCCGCGCGGCTGCTCCCGCACATGCGCAGCATCTCTTTCATGCCAGCCTCTTTGCCCAGCGTGACGATCCCGCTTCCAAAGGCAGACGCGGCGCGCTGAAGCTGCTCTCGCGCCGACGGGTATCCCGAACCGCAGACGATCATCAGGCGTCCGGCCCGATCTTCCACGCCGCAGGCACGTTCCGTGCCCTCCATGCACCGGGCCAGGGCGTCGGCGAGCCCGACAGAGCCCGCCAGGATCGCCGATCCGTCGGAGAGCGCGTGGCTCACGGCGCGCTCGATGTCCCCGGAAGTCTCGGCGTCGACGATCTCGAGCTGCACGCGGCCCGTGCTCTGGATGATCTGCCGGGCGTCGTTCGTCAGGAGAGGGCTCGCCGGGTCCCTGGCGTAGTCGGTGAGGTGCGCGGGAACGCCGCGCTCGAACAGCCGTCCGCCGACCGTCGTCTTGCCCATCTCGGGCACCGCGGGCACGAGATATACCCTGCGCCCGGGAAATACGCTGGAAATCCCCTCCAGCTCGGCGCCCACCGGGCCGCGCAGCACCGAGTCCGTCTTCACGTAGACCACCCGGGCGCCGCGGATGAGCCGCGCGGCGCGCGCCGCTCTTCTCCTGCTCCGCGCGGGTCCAAGAAGCCTCGACTGCATGTTGATGACGGCAAGGCCGGTCCCGGGCCGCCCGGCGCCGGGGCCCGGGACACCAACGTGAACGCGCACGGCGCCCGCTCGGGGAGCGAACGCCGCCGCCGCATCGCACGCTCCGGTGAGGTCGTCCGCAAGGATTCCGAGCTCGGAAATGGAGACCATCTATTCCCTTGCGAAGTCCGCGCGGGGCATCGGGACGTAGGACGTGAGCCCGCCGTCTGCCCAGAGAGTCTGGCCCGTCACGTACGCCGCTTCATCCGAGAGCAGGAAGACAACGGGCCGGGCGATCTCCTCCGGGCGGCCGACCCGGCCGCAGGGGATCCGCGTCTCCCAGTTGCCCGGGTAGTCGGGATCCGTGTCCCTGTTCCTCTTGATATCGACGGTTCCCGGCGCCAGTGCGTTGACACGGATGCCGTGCGGAGCGAGCTCCGTCGCCATTGCCTGGGTGACGAGAGTCATCCCTCCTTTGGATGCGCAGTACGGGACAAGGCAATC
Source organism: Spirochaetia bacterium (assembly GCA_035542415.1). Classification (GTDB taxonomy): domain Bacteria; phylum Spirochaetota; class Spirochaetia; order SZUA-6; family Fen-1364; genus Fen-1364. Next base: position 3,283 of record DATKLM010000130.1, on the reverse strand, counting down.
CAGCGCGCCGTGGGCCGCGATCGAGGAAATGTTGACGATGCTTCCCTTTTTCCGGGATGCCACGAGGGACCGTGCGACCGCCTGGCTGCAGAGGAAGACGCTCTTGAGGTTCGTGTCCAGGGTCCGGTCCCAGTTCTCCTCGTCCAGCTCGAGAAACGGCTTCCACAACGCGATTCCCGCGTTGTTGACCAGGAGATCGATCACGCCGATCTCCCGCGTCCCCCGCTCCACCATGGCCTCCACGTCGAGCCGGGACCCGACGTCCGCCCGCACCGCAACGGCCCGGCGGCCGAGGGAGCAGATGTTCTCCACGACGGCCCTCGCCCCCGGCTCGTCGAAGTGGTAGTTGACGACGACGTCAGCCCCTTCACGCGCCGCCTCCACGGCGATGGCGGCGCCGATTCCCTTGCTCGCTCCCGTCACCAGGAGGACGCGGCCGGCGAGCTTCATGAGCGGCCTGCCTTGTCCATCATGGCGTGCAGCCTCTCGCGGAAGTAGCGGTAATTCTCCCAGTCGACCTCGGGAGGAACGAAATGGTCCCCGAACGGGATGTAGCCTCCGTGCTTGAGGGTCCGCTCGATCGGCTCAAGGATCTCGTCAATGCGCTTTTTTCCGTGGACGATCTCCGACTTGGGAATCCCTCCCATGATCACGAGGGAGGGAAACTGCTTCCTGATCTCCTCCACCCTCATTCCGCAATGCCATTCGAATGGATACATCCCCGTGATCCCGGACTCGATGAACAAGGGGATGATCTTGCGGCAGTCCCCGTCCGTGTCGAGAAAGATGTGCTTCACCCCCCGGCCCGTGAGGAAGGAAGTCATGCGCTTGTAGTAGGGCATCTGGAACTCGCGGATCACCTCGTCGGAGACCATGCTCCCCCGGCCGAAGGAGATGTCCTCCCAGATATGGTAGTGGTCGATGTCGACCTGCGAAAGGACCTCCTCGTAGATCGCGATCCACAGCTCGGTGAAAGTCTTGACGATGTCGTGGACGAGGTCGGGCGCCTCAAAGTACGAGACAAAAAGGCTGTCATATCCCATGAGGTGGGCCGGCGTCCCGAAGAACCCGTGCGGGAAGCCTCCGAGGGCCAGGGGGTAGTCCCTCTTCCTGTAGCCGGCCAGGAGAAGGTCCCAGGTCGGCGGGAACCGCTCCTTGATATTGTCCAGGCGCAGGCGTTCCTCCTTGTACTTTCTCCAGCTCGGCCAGTCACGCACGGGCCACTGCCACCCGGAGGGCATGGTCTGCGGCTCCTTCTGGAAGCGCTTGACCACGCCGTCGCTGTCCTGGAAGTCCCAGTAGCGCTCGTCCTCGAATCTCAGCTCGAAGGGGAACATCGGGCAGGCGAGCTGGTTCACGTCGACCAGCTGCTGCGTCGCGTTCATGGAGAAGAAGTCCCGCACGTCTGTGTCGAGGGGGAAGCCCTGGGTCGGCCAGTAGAGCCCTCCGCCCATGACGGCGATGCCCCGTGGCAGCCTGCCCGCGGGAATGATGTTCCATGCCGGCAGCATGAGCCCGCTGGTGGGCGTCAGGACCGTGCGCTCCACTTTCGGATAGTTCTTGCGGGGGAGGCCGGAGGCATACCAGTTGTCAATGGTCTCGCCCCAGTAGCCGAACTCCCATTTCGGAGGGATTACCTTCTTGAAATCACAGGTCGCGAGAAAGGCCTCCCGGGTATTCATGTTCCCTCCTCCGCTGCGAGCGCCTGTGCTAGTGCGCAACGATGATCCGCGTCAGCTCTTCTGCGCTCGTGTCGTTCCTGCGGGTGTCCGCGATCTTCCTGCCGTGGCTGAGGATGACGAATCGATCCGCAACCTGGTAGGCATGGTAGAGATTATGCGTGACGATCACCACGGACATTCCCTGGTCCTTCAAGTGCAGGATGTGATCGAGGAACGCCTGGGTTTCCCTCACGGAAAGAGCGCTTGTGGGCTCGTCGAGCAGAAGCACCTTTTTCTTGAAGAACATTGCGCGGGCAATCGATACCGCCTGCTTCTGCCCGCCGGAGAGATTCCCGACGATCTGATGGGGAGACCTGATGCCTTCGATCGTGATCTCATTTTCCAGGATGTCCATCGCGCGCGCGCGCATTTCTTTCATCTTGAGGAATCCCATGCGGTCCGTTCGCTCGCGGCCGAAGAAGATGTTGCGCATGATATCCATGACATCGATGAGGTTCATGTCCTGGTAGATGGTCTCGATCCCGTGGATCATCGCGTCTCGGCTCGATTCGAAACGGGTCTTCTTTCCCTCGACGAGGATGTCCCCCCGGGTCGGCTGGATGATCCCGGATACGATCTTGATCAGCGTCGACTTGCCGGCCCCGTTGTCCCCCACGAGCCCGACGATTTCGTTCGGCGCGATATGGAAGTTCACCGCCTCGAGAGCGCGGATCCTGCCGTAATCGTGCGTGATGTCTCGAAGCTCTATGTAGTGTTGGTTCTGAGTCTCAGCCACTGTGCACCTCTAGTCCCTCTTGAGCATCTCGTTGATGGCCGCGGCAATGACGACGACGATTCCGACGAACATCTGCAGGTAATGCCCGGGAGCCTGCAGGAGAAGAAGGAAGTCCTGGATCGAATACATGAGCGCGCTGCCGAGAAACGCGCCGAGGATCGTCCCCCTTCCCCCCATGAGCGCGGTCCCTCCGATCACGCACGACGCGATGGCCTGCAGCTCGAGGCCCTGCCCCTGGATCGGGGAGATGGAATTGATCCTGGTGGTGCTCATGACGCCGGCGAATGCGGTGAAAACTCCCGTGATGATGAATGCGATGATTTTCACTCTGTTGGTATTCACCCCGAGCGCAGAGGCTGCGCTTCGGTTTCCCCCGACTCCGAAGAAGAAGTTCCCGAGCCGGTGGCGCTCCAGGATGAACCAGCTTATGGCTGCGATGAGGAGCATCCAGACAAACTGAATCTGGATAGGCCCCACATTGAGGGTGAAAAGGTTGTTGAAAAAGTCCGTTGGATAGAAGCTTTCGGTGATGGCGCTGGAAACAATGAGGATGATGCCCCTCCAGAACCACATCATCCCAAGGGTGACGATGAACGACGGCACCCGGGTGCGCACGACGATCAGCCCGTTGGAAGCTCCGATCAACCCTCCGGTGACGAGCGCGGCCATCACGGAGACCCACAACGGCACACCGGCGTTGAAAAGCTTTGCCATGACGAGAGCCGTGAATGTAAAGGTGGAACCGACGGTGAGATCGAACTCCCCCGCGATCATCAGCAGGTTCACACCGAACGCGATGATCGCCAGCGACGGGATCGCCTTCAGC
>DATKLM010000129.1:0-24833 GCA_035542415.1 Spirochaetia bacterium | reverse complement strand
GGCATAGATCAGGTCCTGCGGCTCCAGTGCTTCGCACACTCCGATGCCCGTGGCCTCTTCGCCGATGCAGAAGTGCGCGGTGCCGTGCACCTTGCCCAGCGTGAAAAGGCGCGCCGCGGTCTCCTCGAAACATCGGGTCATAACCATTCGATAGAACATCTCTGTCAGCTTTTTCTTGGGAATTTCCAAAGGATCTCTCCTTGACAAATGTCAGATGCGCGGTTGATCATTGTCATATGTCAGGACAAATGTCAATGCCTTCGGCGGGGCCGCGGACAGCGGAGCCCTATCCCTGTCGCGGCTGCCTCACCCGAGCGCTGGTCTCACGGATACGCAGCTCCGGGCTGATGCGGAAATGGTCGTCGGCGAAAGTCCCGCGGCTCATTGCTTCCATGGTCGTCGTGACGACGCGCTCGGCAAGCCTGTCGAAGCAGGGATCGATCGTCGTCATGCCCATCGCCTGGGCAAGGCCGGTATTCCCGCACCCGATCACGGCGCAGTCGATTCCGGGAACGAGACCTGCCTCACGCAGCGCGCGTACGGCGCCGGCCGCGATTTCATCAGATGCACACATGAAGGCGCTGCACTGCTCACCGCGGTCACGGTACGCGCGGATCGCAAGCACTCCTCCCTCGATGCCCGGCGCGCAGCCCTCGATCGTACCCGTTCCCGCCGGTGCGCCTTGCGCCGCCAGTTCTTCGACGAAGCCCTGCCGCATGCCGAGGCTTGCGGAGGAGAACGCGGGAGCGAGCAGGAGGATCCTTCCGTGCCCGAGGTCCAGCAGGTAGCGCACGGCCTTCCGCGCGCCTTCCGCGTCGTCCACCACGACCTGGGGGCATTGCAGAGGTGAATCGGCGCCGCGGATGACGATCGTGTTTCGCAGCGGGACGCCTGCCTTCACGAGAGACTCCGGGGAGCCGGCCGGCTCGATGATGACAAGGGCTCCTGCCTCCTCCGCCTCGCGGTACAGACTCTGCTCGAGAAGCACGTCGCCGCGATGCGAGGAGAAGCGCACCGCGAGCGGCACCTTCCGCAGCTGCTCCTCGAGGGCTCCGAGAATGAGCGCGTTCGCTTCGTCGAGACCGCTCAGGATGAGGTGAGCGTGCGGAAACCTGAGCGACTTCCGAGGCGGGGACGTGCGCTCACGGGAGTAGATGACCAGCGTCCCCTTGCCGCTGTATCGCTCGATGTACCCTTCAAGCACGAGCTTGGCGAGGGCGTTCCTGACCGTAAGGTGAGTGGTGTTGAACCGGTCTTTCAGCACCCGTTCCGGCGGAAACCAGTCTCCCTTGCGGTACGTGCCGGCAAGGATCTCCTCCTTGAGCGCGCTATAGATCTGCTCATACAGGTAGCGATTGACGTCCACCGGTTCCTGTGACACGTGGCTGCCGCCGTTTGCCACTGTACGGCGCGGCGTTCGCAGCTTCAAGGAGCGCCCCTCGCTGCGGGCGTAACGGGTTGAGGAGTCGTGCGCTGGCTCGGTCTCTTCATGGGGCCTTCCTGCATCGCTATATATATTATGATGGAACTCGTCAATAGGCGAGTGGGAATGCTCACGACAGGGCGATTCATCACGCTGAACGGTTTCGTCTTGTCATTAGGCATGCAATTGTATGCTCATTAAATATTTAAGGGGGGATTCGGTTTTCCTGCCAGCATTGATTCGGGATTTCATGTTGACTTTCCAATCTATTTCTGTTTCACTCGACTTGCGCGCTATATAGCGTTAGGCGCGAAATGGAGACTTCCATGAGGCCGGCGACCTCTTCATGGTACATGCCGTTGTTCGAAGAGAGGATCGAACCGGCATTCGCGGGACGAGCAGCGCGTCCAGAATCGGAAAAAATGTGTTGACAAGAAGGTCGGGATATTATATATAGCGCTATATACAGTTGATTCGGAACGCTTCGGATGGCGGAGGGAACTTTCATGGACCTGGGTCTTCAAGAGAAGGTGGCCATCGTGACAGGCGGGGGGACGGGGATCGGCGCAGGCATCTGCGAGGCCCTGGCCCAGGAAGGCGTGAATGTCGCCGTCAACTGGATCGTCGGCAAAGAGGATGTGGAGAAGTTCGCGGCCGGCCTTTCGAAGAAGTACGGCACCGACTGCCGCCCGTTCTACGCCGATGTGTCCAGGGCGGATGACCTGGACGCGATGGTGAGGGACGTCATTGCCGCCTACGGGCACATCGATATCCTGGTCAACAATGCGGGGATCTGGCCAACGGAGAACATCCTGGACATGCCGGACGGCAATTGGCAGAAAGTCATCAACATCAACCTCAACGGCCCGTTCATGCTGTGCAAGCGGGTGGCAAAGCACATGGTGGATGCCGGCATCAAGGGCAGTATCATCAATCTCTCTTCGAAATCCGGCATCACGTACAACACTGGCGGCCACGCTCACTACGCTTCGGCCAAGGCCGGGATCAACATGATGACCAGGACGCTTGCCCGCGAGTTGCTCCCGCACGGCATTCGGGCGAACGCAATCGCCCCGGGCATGGTCCGCACGCCGATCAACGAGGACAAGTGGACTGATCCCGACCTGAAAAAGGCCTACGAGGCGCGGATCCCTGTCGGGCGCTTTGCCATGCCGGTGGAGATCGGGTACCTGGTGGCGTTCCTGGCGTCGGAGAAATCGTTCAATATCGTGGGCACGGTTATCGACGTCACCGGTGGAATGTTGATATAGAGGAGAAGCGACATGGGTGTAGATCTGAAGGGCAAAACGTGCGTCGTGACGGGCTCGGCCAAAAGCATCGGGCTGGGCGTGGCGGAGATGTATGCCGGGCTGGGGGCCAACGTGGCGATGATCGACCTGAACCCCGAGGTGATGACGCAGGCCGAGCGCTTGTCCACGGCCGGCCACTGCGTGCGCGGTTATGTGCTGGACATCACGGACAGAACCGCGGTCCTGGCATGCTTTGATGACATCGCCAAAAACCTGGGCAACGTGTTCTCCCTGGCCAACGTGGCGGGGGCGGTCGACCAGCAGCCGTTCGTGGAGATCACTCCGGAGCGGTTGGACAGGATGAATCGGATCAACATCAATGGCTCCATCTGGTGCTCGCAGGGCGCCCTGCAGACGATGAAGAGCTACAAGGACGGCCGCATCATCAATTTCGCGTCGAAGTCCGGAAAGACGGGGTCGGCTATCATGGCCGCCTACTCCGGGGCCAAGGGCGCGATCATCTCCATCACGCACGCCATGGCCTTCGAGCTGGCCAAGGACAACATCAAGGTCAACTGCCTGTGCCCCGGCATCGTGGAGAACACCGGCGTGTGGGGATCGGTGAGCAAGGGCTACGTGGAAAACCTCAAGATGGACGAGCAGGCCGTGGTGAAACAGTTCACCTCCAAGGTGCCGCTCGGGAGGTTGTGCCGGATTGACGATGTGGTATCGTTCGTGAAGTTCCTGACCGTGGACGGAGACTACTGCACCGGGCAGGCGTTCAACGTCACCGGCGGCCGCGAAATGCATTAAGAGCAGACGAAGAGGAGGATCGGATGGCGGAGAATCAGTTTGACGCCCTGGGGATGATCGAGACCCGGGGATTCGCCGCGATGGTGGAAGCCGCGGACGCTATGGTGAAGGCGGCCAAGGTGGACCTGGTCGGATTCGAGAAGATCGGCGGCGGGTTCGTGACGGCGATCGTTCGCGGTGACGTTGCGGCCTGCCGGGCCGCGGTGGACGCGGGAAGCCGCGCGGCGGAGAAGGTGGGAGAGATCGTGAGCACTCACGTCATCCCGAGGCCGCACGCTTCCGTGGACCATGCCCTGCCCCTTGGGCGCGGGGACGCGGGGCGCGGAAAATCCGCCTCCGGCGGCGCGGAAAGGAAGGCATAGGCCATGGCAGTGGACCTGAGGACCTACGTGTTCCTGGACTCGCTGCAGCTGCAGAACGCGAGCTTCATCGCCACGGTGAGCAAGGGCTACTACCCCATCGGGGGGCAGGCCTGCTGCGTGGTGGAGATCGCGCCCGGCATAGAGATCAACCGGCTCACGGACATCGCGCTCAAGGCGACCAACGTCACCCCGGGTCTCCAGATCGTCGAGCGCGCCTACGGCCTGCTGGAGGTCCACTCGGACAGCCAGGGGGACGCGCGCATGGCGGGTGAGGCCGTGCTGCGCGAGCTGAAAAAGAGCGAGACCGACCGGCTGAAGCCGCGGGTGATGACCAGCCAGCTCATCAAGAACATGTCCGATCACCACGCGCAGCTCATCAACAAGGTCCGGCACGGCAATATGGTGCTGCGCGGGGACACGCTGTACGTGCTGGAGGTGGAGCCGGCCGGCTACGCCTACTACGCGGCCAACGAGGCGGAAAAGACTTCCAAGATCAACATCATCGAGGTGCTGGGCTTCGGCGCATTCGGCCGGGTCTACATCGCGGGAGAAGAGGCGGAGGTGATCGAGGCGCGCAAGGTCGTGGAGTCGCGCCTGGGCAGCCTCGCGGGACGAGAGATCGCGGCCAACGCGGCGCGCATATAGGGAGAGGAAGATGGCGGAAACTCAGTTTGATGCCCTGGGGATGATCGAGACGCGCGGGTTCGCCGCGATGGTAGAGGCGGCGGACGCGATGGTGAAGGCGGCCAAGGTGGACCTGGTGGGCTTCGAGAAGATCGGCGGCGGATACGTGACGGCGATCGTTCGCGGTGACGTGGCGGCCTGCCGGGCCGCGGTGGACGCGGGAAGCCGCGCGGCGGAGAAGGTGGGAGAGATCGTGAGCACCCACGTCATTCCCCGGCCGCACGAGAGCGTGGACGCGGCCCTTCCGCTGGGACGCAAGCCCGCCGCAGCCTCCAGGAAGTAGACGGGCCGGCCGTCATGGTACTGGCGAGGGTGAAAGGCACCGTGGTGTCCACTCACAAGCCCGAGTCCCTGCAGGGGCTTCGGCTCCTGCTGCTGGAGAAGGTCGATGCGGTCACGCTGAAGGGCAAGGGCGACTACGTTGTGGGCATCGACAGCGTAGGGGCCAACGCCGGGGAGATCGTGTTCTACGTGACAGGCTCCAGCGCCCGCATGACGGATGCCACCAAGGGCAAGCCGTCGGATGCCACGATCATCGCGATCGTGGACGTCATCGAGAAGGACGGCGTGGTCACCTACGACGCCGCCGAAGGCGGATTTGGAAAAGCCGCTGAGGAAGGGGCTGCGCGATGACATTGGCGCGGGTCCGCGGCACGGTGGTGGCCACCCGCCGCAGTGACAAGGTGGATGCGGCCACGTGGCTCCTCGTGGAGGACTGCGACCAGAAGGGCCAGGGCCGAGGGGACTGCCTCGTGGCGCTGGACATGGTCGGCGCCAACCGCGGTCAGCTCGTCCTGCTGACCCAGGGCAGCTCTTGTCGATGGACCTCGCGCACGGACGACCGTCCCATGGACACGCTCGTGGTGGCCATCGTTGACGAAATCGACCAGAAGGGTGAGAGCGTATATGCCCGCGGCGGATGACATTCGACGGATCGTCGAGGAAGTGCTGAAGAGCCCGGATCTCTCGGGCCTTCTCGGAAGCCTGTCCTCCGCGTCGACGGCCCCCGCCGCGGCGCTGGGCTGCGGCGTGTTCGCCGGCGTGGAAGGTGCGGTGCGTGCGGCGGCCGCGGCCCAGCGGGAGCTCGTGGCGCTGCCGCTGGACACGCGCACGCGAATGATCCAGGCGATGCGCCGGGCGGTGCTCGCCAACAACGAGTCGCTCTCCCGGGAGGCAGTGGCGGAGACCGGGCTGGGCAACGTCCGGGACAAGCAGGTCAAGAACGCGCTGGCTGCGGAGAAGACCCCGGGCGTAGAAGACGTACGGCCCAGCGCGTTCTCCGACGAGCACGGACTGACACTCACCGAACGCGCCCCCTACGGGGTGATCGGGGCCATCACCCCGGTGACCAATCCGATCTCAACGATTACGAGCAACTCCATCGGGATGATCGCGGCGGGCAACGCCGTGGTGTTCAACGTGCATCCGAACGCCAGGGGCGTTTCCAATCGGCTGGTGGCGCTGCTCAACGAGGCCATCCGGGAAGCGGGCGGGCCGCAGAACGTACTGTGCGCAGTTGCCGAGCCCACCATTGAGAGCGCCGGCGCCCTGATGAGGAACGCCGGAGTCTCCATCCTGGTGGTCACCGGAGGTCCGGGCGTGGTCAAGGCGGCCATGGCCAGCGGCAAGAAAGCCATTTGCGCCGGTCCGGGCAATCCCCCCTGCGTGGTAGACGGCACCGCGGACATCGTGAAGGCCGGCCGCGACATCGTGGCCGGGGCCAGCTTCGACAACAACGTCGTGTGCATCTGCGAGAAGGAAGTACTCGCCGTGGAAGGCATCGCCGACCGGCTCAAGCAGGAGATGCGGGCCAGCGGCGCCTTCGAGCTCTCCGGTCCGCAGATCGACGCGATCACCCGCCTGGTGATCCCCAACCCACGGGGGCCGCGCACGGAAAGCGCACCGAACAAGGACATGGTGGGAAAGGATGCTGCGGTCATCGCCAAAGCCGCGGGGATCGACGTTCCGGCGGGGACAAGGCTGCTGCTGATGGAAGTGGGCCGCGATCACCCGCTGGTATGGAGCGAGCAGCTCATGCCGGTGCTGCCGCTGGTGCGGATGAAGAGCGTGGACGAGGCCATCGATTTGAGCGTGGAAGTGGAGCATGGGTTCCGCCATACGGCCATGATCCATTCCCACGACATCGAGAAGCTCTCCCGCATGGCCAAAGTGATGAACTGCTCGCTGTTCGTGAAGAACGGGCCCTGCTACGCGGGGCTCGGGCAGGGCGGGGCAGGGTATACCTCGTTCACCATCGCAAGCCCCACGGGGGAAGGTCTCACCCGGGCGCGCACGTTCACCCGCGAACGGCGATGCACTCTGGTGGACTACTTCAGGATCATTTGAGGCACAGGATGAAGCTGGGACGCGTCATCGGACGGGTGGTGTGCACGCAGAAGATGGAATGCTTCGAGGGGCTGAAGCTGCTCCTCGTGCAGCCCGTGGACGAGAACAAGAAGGACGCGGGGTCCGCGCTGGTGGCATTCGACACCGTACGGGCGGGAGAAGGGGACCTGGTGTTCTTCGAAGCAGGCAAGGAAGCGGCCCAGGCCAACCCCAACGGGTGGTTCAACCCGGGTGATGCGGCGATCATCGGGATCGTGGACAACGTGAATGTCGCGGGGAATACCGCGACCGGCGTCTCGGGAGGGTCGTCGTGACGCTGGCGCGCGTGGTGGCAACCGTCGTGTCCACGGAGAAGCACCCGCACTACCGGGGGCAGAAGATCCTGGTGGTGCAGCCGGTGGATCCCGCCGGCGCGCCCAAGGGCAAGAGCCTGCTGGCGGTGGATGGCGTGCAGGCGGGGATCGGTGACCTGGTGCTGGTGGTGGACGAGGGCGGCTCGGCCAGGGCCGTCATCGGAGACGAATCGGCGGTGACCATCCGAACGGCGACATGCGGGATCGTGGACCGCGTGGACATCGATCCCGCGGGCGCTGGCGGCACGCCATGAGCCAGAAGGACAACGTGCGCAGCGTGGCCCTCGGGTCGGACCACGGCGCGGTGACACAGAAGCAGATGCTGAAGACCTACCTGGAAACCACCGGCTACCGGGTCGTGGACGTGGGGTGTTTCGGTTCGGAGAAGGTGGACTATCCCGATATCGCGGTGGCCGTGTGCCGCAAGGTTGTGAGCGGCGACTGCGAACGCGGGATCGTGATGGACGGGGCGGGGATCGGCAGCTGCATGGCCGCGAACAAGATCAAGGGGATCCGCGCGGCGATGTGCTACGACATCCGTACCGTGATCAACAGCCGTGAGCACAACAACGCCAACGTGCTCTCGCTGGGAGGCCCGCTGCACGATGCCGGGCAGCTGTGCGAGATGGCGCGGGTGTGGCTGGAGACCCGCTTCGGCGGGGGCCGGCACATGGTGAGGGTGAACAAGATCATGGCAATCGAGCGAGGAGGCTTCGGAGACTGATGGACCAGAACCAATTGATCGAGAGAATCGTTGCCGAGGTTGTCGCTCGGACGGGCCAGGCGGGCGCGAAGCCCGCGGGAGCCGCCGATGGCGGTGTGCAGCCGGGAGCATCCAGCGCCGCCGCCGTACTCGGTGGCATTCAGGCCGCGGCGGTGCCGGCGCTCGCGTCCAGCGACGTGGCCACATACATCGACCACACCATGCTGAGGCCGGAGGCACCGACGGCGGCCTTCGACAAGCTGTGCCAGGAAGCCATCCAGTACAAATTCTACGGCGTGTGCGTGAACTCGTGCCGCATCGCCTACGTGGCCCGAAAGCTCCAGGGCTCCGGCGTGCATGTGTGCTCCGTCGTTGGCTTCCCCCTGGGAGCCATGACCACCCGGTCCAAGGCATTCGAGACGCGGGAAGCCATCGAGGACGGGGCCTCCGAGATCGACATGGTGATCAACATCGGCCTCCTGAAGTCCGGGGACCACCGCGGCGTGGAGGAGGATATCCGCGCGGTGAGACGGGCGACCCGCGGGAACACGGTGCTCAAGGTTATCATCGAGACCGCGTTCCTGACCCAGGACGAGAAGGTCATGGCCTGTGAGCTTTCCAAGAAGGCCGGCGCCGACTTCGTGAAAACCTGCACCGGCTTCGGCGGCGGCGGAGCCACCGTGGAAGACATCAGCCTGATGCGCCGCGTGGTGGGCCGCGAGATGGGCGTGAAGGCCAGCGGCGGCGTGCGCACGTACAAGACGGCCATCGCCTTGATCGGGGCCGGGGCCACCCGCCTCGGGTGTGTCTCCAGCGTCGCTATCGTGACCGGCGCCGAGGGGACCGGCAGCTACTAGTGGCCATGATCATTCCCTCCATCCTCTCTGCGGACTTCACGCGCCTCGGCGAAGAGGTGGCGGCGGTGGAGAAAGCCGGGGCCGACGGGATCCATGTGGACGTGATGGACGGGCATTTCGTACCCAACCTGACCATGGGGCCGGTGACGGTGGAAGCGGTCCGAAGGGTGACCCGGCTGCCAGTCGACGCGCACCTCATGATTGACAACCCCGATGTGTTCATAGAGACGTTCGCAAAGGCCGGCGCCACTCACATCAGTGTCCACGCGGAAAGTACGGCGCATCTCAATCGCTCCCTGCAGTTCGTGCGAGCCTGCGGCGCAAAAGCGGGCATCGCGCTGGGCCCGGCCGCGCCCCTTTCCCTTCTGGACTGGTCGTTCGACTTCGCCGACTACATCCTGCTTCTCTCCGTCAACCCCGGGTTCGGCGGGCAGGAGTTCCAGCCGGCAGTCCTCCAGAAGATCAGGGTTCTGCGCGCCGAGCTCGCACGCCGCGGCCTTTCCACTCCCATCCAGTCGGACGGGGGCATCAACCTCACGACAATCGCGGACTTCGCCGCGGCGGGAGTGGACCTGTTCGTGCTCGGTTCCGGGATATTCGGGGCGGGGGATTACCGCGAGCTGGTTCCGCGGCTTCGCGCCGAGATCGCGCGCGGCCAGGAAATGTCGTGATCACTCTTCGCAACGGCCTCTGGGGGGCGCGCATCTCCGAGACCGGCGCGGAGCTGAAGAGCCTCGCGTCCCTCTCCGGCGGGCAGGAGTACATCTGGCACGGCGACCCGGCCTGGTGGAACGGCTCGGCACCGGTGCTGTTCCCCGTCATCGGAGGGCTGAAGGGCGGCCAGTACTCCTACGAGGGCACAACGTACACGCTTCCCTCGCACGGCTTCGCGCGCACGAGCGAGTTCGCCGTCACCCGGTCAGGTGATGATTCCGCGGAGCTCGCTTTGGTATCCAGCCCGAAGACTCGCGAATCCTACCCGTTCGATTTCAGCCTGAAGGTGTCGTTCCAGCTCGAGCGCTCGGGAATCGCGGTCCGCTACGACGTGGCCAACACCGGCGGCGGCCGCATGTACTTCTCCATCGGCTCCCACCCGGCGTTTGTCGTCCCCTTTGCCGGCGGTGCGCTGGAGAACTACTACGTGCTCTTCGAGCGCGAGGAGAACCTCGAGCGGTGGTTCTTCAAGGACGGCATGATTACGGCCGGGAAGACGGAGGAAGTTCTCGACAATTGCCGGGTGCTCAGCCTTTCGCGGACCTGCTTCGACCAGGGCATTATGGTCTTCAAGCATCCCGAGTCCAGGGAGTTCACTCTTGCCAACAGCCTCAACACGCGCTCGGTGCGGGTGCTGACGGAAGGCGTGCCGTATCTCGGCGTGTGGTCCAAACCCGGCGGCGCGCCTTTCGTGTGCATCGAGCCGTGGCACGGCATCCCCGACATGAGTGACACCTCTGGCAACCTCGTTGAGAAGGAGGGCATCCTGAGCCTCGAACCGCGCGCCGTTTTCACTTCTGGCTATCGCGTAGAAATCACCTGATCGGCCGTCTTCCCCCCGCTTGTCGCCACGCACCCTGCTGTACCGTCACCATTCGCCGGCAGGTTTCGTTTGGTACGGGTTTCTCAATGTCGGCCGTCAGTGTCTCGGGCTGGTCATGTTGAGGGCGTTGACTGCCACGGCGCCCTGAGCGTACAGTTCCTCCGGAGGGAGCCGCCCCATGCCGGCGCAGAAAACCGCGTTTGAGAAGCAGGTAGAAGAGGTCATTGAGTCCTTCGATTTTCCCCGGGTTCACCGCGTCATGGAAACGCTGGCGTGGACGTGGGCGAACATCGACCGGGTGCCCACCCACGCGGAGCTGGTGGCCGAAGCCCGCCGGTTGCTCTCGGAGCTGGAGGGCAAGCCTGGCGTCCATGGGAGCGGCGGGCTGCGCGCGAGCTACAAGGAAGACGGCACACTCAGCCTGAAGTTCATCCTCTGCGAGAGCTGGTCGGACCCCGCGGAAGAAGCGGCTGCTCCTTGACGCTTTGACCGGTAAAATGTAATTTCCTCAAAAGGAGCTCGGAACCTCGGCATGAAAGACCGCGCGCGCATCAAGACTCCCATGCGAACCTATTCGGCGCCCGCCGTGGATCGGACGCTGGACATCCTCGAGTTCATGGCCCAGCACCCGCGCCCCTATGGGGCTACCGAGCTCTCCCGGGTCCTCAACATCCCGATCAACTCGGTGTTCCGCATCCTGAAGCGCCTCACCGACCGCGAGTACACGATCCAGGACCCGTTTTCGGACGGCTACCAGCTCAGCACCAAAGTCTTCTCCCTGGGCATGAGCCTGTACACGCGTTTCGAGCTGCGGCAGCGCGCCCGTCCGCACATGGAGTGGCTGTGCCGGGAAACCCAGGAGACCTGCCAATTGCAGATCCCGCACGGCGACATGGTGCTCGTGCTGGATACGGTAAGCCCGGAAGTTTCCTACTACCTCCGGGTGGTGCCGGGCGGACTGGTGTATTACCATCCTAACGCGTATGGGAAAGTGATGCTGGCGTTCATGCCGGAGGACGAGGTCAGGAAGCTGATCGCGCCCCGGCTCCCCGTGCTGACTCCGCACACGATCGTGCTGCGCACCGAGCTGCTGAAACAGCTTGAAGAGGTGAGGAAGACCGGCCTCGGGTACGACAACGAGGAGTACAACGAAGGCATTCGGTGCATTGGAGCTCCGGTTTTCGACGTCGAAGGAAAGGTCGTCGCGGGCCTCGGAGTTTCCGGCCTCGTCAACACGTTCCGCAACAACAAGCAGGCGATCTATGAACAGCTCGTGCTGGAGTGCGCCTACCGCGTCTCCAAGGACATCGGCTATTCGGGGGACTTCTTCGCCGGCCGGCTCGCCCACCACCCGACCGCCAACCAGCTCCGCCAGGCACACGGGTAGTTACTGGCGATACTTCCCGTGCGCTCTTAATGCTGTCAGCATCGCCAGGTAGTTTTCGGGCTTTACCGACGAGTGGATCGAATTGCTCGATGACAGGATGAATCCGCCGCCGGGCATGCCCACGCGGAGCGCCTCTCTCGTGGCTTCCTCCACCTTGGCGGGGCTTCCCAGCGTCATGAGGTGCGCGCAGTCCACGTTGCCTTTCAGGGCGACGCGCGTTCCGTATTTGCGCTTGACCTCCGCCAGGTCCATGCCGGCCATCGGATCGATGGGGTCCAGGCAGTCGATGCCCGAGTCCACGATCATGTCGATGAGCGGCCAGATCATCCCGTCGGTGTGCTTGATGACCTTCAGGCCCAGCGCCTTGTATCCCTGCACGACCCGGCACAGTCCGGGGTAGAACAGCGCGCGGAAGTGGGCGGGAGACATCAGAGGGCCGGTCTCGCCGGCAAAGTCGTCTCCCGTGTAAACAATCTTGGCGCCGCGCGCGGCCGCTTCCCTGGCCATGGCGAGGTTGACGTCCACTGACAGGGTCACCAGCGCGGTGACGAGCTCGGGCTCCGCGGCGACTGCCATGAGCAGATTCTCGTAGCCCATCAGGTAGCGGGGGAGAGAAAACACGTCATTCAGGTGGACGATGACGGCAAGACTGCCGCCGAACTGGGAAATGGTCTTTTCGATCGTGTCATAGCGCCCCGGGGCGCGAAGGTCGGGCGGAGAGTAGCGCTCGAAGTCCGCCATCGTGTGGATGGGAGATTCCACCTCGATACCGTGCTCCTCCGCGGAGTCCTGCAGCACATAGCCCCACTCCGACCGCCACCGCCCGGGCCCGGCAGGGTCCTTGCGGAAGTCGGGGTCCGCCAGCGCCGCGTCCAGCCCCATTCGGGCGGCAAACCCGTTGAGCGTTCCGCAGCCCGGCGCCAGCGCCTCGCGCACCTTGCGGTCGATGGCCCACTCGAAGTGCGGAACCCGGTCCGGCTCCTGGCGGTCCAGCACGCGCAGGATCCGCTGCTCACCTGTCAATTCTTTCACCGTGCTCCCCCTGACCGGTCCTTGACTGCCCTTAGGTATAGCACGGGAAACGACTTAGAACCCACAAAAAAAATCTTATACCATATGTAAATTCTATTTGACAAATAGTATTTGATATGTAATAGTCGTGTCCACATGCCAAGGGAGGTACGTTTCATGGGCGATTCGTTGAACGGAAAAGTTGCAGTCATCTCGGGAGTCGGCTCGGGCTTCGCCAAGGCGACCGCCGAGCTTTTTGCCGCTAAGGACCGGGTCAGTCTCGTCATGTTCGACATCAACGAGGCAGGCCTGAAGGCCACCGCGGCCCAGTGCGAGAAGTCGGGATCCAAGGTCGTCGCGTTCAAGGGCGATGTCACGAAGCCGGAGACGTTCACCCGGGCGCTCAAGGAGTGCATGGACAAGTTCGGAAAGGTCGACTTCCTGATCAACTACGCGGGGGGCGCCGTTCGCGTGGCTCCCATCGAGGAGATGGACGACGAGATCAACCGCAAGATCATCGACCTGAACCTCACCAGCGTCATCATGAGCTGCCGCACGTTCACGCCGCAGTTCAAGAAGCAGGGTTACGGAAAGATCATCAACGTTTCCAGCGCGTGCGACCGCCGCTCCTGGCCGGGGTGGTCGGTGTACTCCGCGGCCAAGGCGGGCGTGAACGCGTTCACGAAGTGCCTGTACACCGAGCTTCGGCCGCACGGAATCGCCGTCACGCTGCTCGTGCCGGGCGGGTCCAACACCGGCTTCCAGTCCGCGGCGCAAGGCGTCAACAAGTTCGAGTGGGATGAGGGCCTCGCCGTTCGGCCCGAGCATTTCGCCGACATGGTCTACCAGACCTGCGCGCTCACCCGGGGCGGCTGCGTGCCCGAGATGCTCGTGTACGGGCTGGCGCAGGACGTGAGCGGGTTCTGAGATGCGCACCATCGCCGCTCGTCCGCTCAGCGCGGAGGCTTTTGCGAAGTACGGCGCCTATGCCGCCATGCTCAACCCCGCGGGGCCGAAGCTCGGCGCGGAGCCCATCGAGTTCTACCGGGACATGGTCCAGTCACAGCTCGGCGCCGTCTCCGTGGCCTCCTTTGGAGTCTGCCGCGTGGTGAAGCGGCCGTTCGTGTTGGACGTCTCGGAGTTCCACGATACGTGCTGCGAGATCGTTCTGCCGCTGGACGGGAACGTGCTCATGCACGTGGCTCCGGCGGTGCCCGGGAAGGAGTTCCCCTTCGACCAGGCGGAAGTGTTTTTCGTTCCCCGCGGAACGATCTGCTGCCTGCGCCCCGGCGTGTGGCACCACGCGCCGTTTGCCTTGGAGACCAGAGTAGTGAACTGCCTCGTGGCGCTTCCTGAGAGGACCTACCAGAACGACTGCAAGGTGTTCGAGTTCCCGCCGGAACGCCGCATGGCGATCACGGGGGAGGGGGTTTCGTAAGCTCCCGCGGAGGCAGGGCCGATAAATTGTTTCCCTGTAGTGATTTGGGATATTTTGATATTTGAAATTGTATTTTTCTTGACAAATAGGTCGTGGCGGAGGAGAATGGCGGCATGAAAGAAGGCCGTCACACAATGAGGAGGTGACGGGGCGGGAACAGCAAGAATCGTAGTCGACCGACGGATACGTCCAAAAGTGCGGATCGAAGCTTCCAAAGTTCAAACGACAAGGAGAGAAGAGATGAAGAAGGCATTGTTTCTCATCGTCGCGATGGCGCTGATCGTTCCGACAGCGTTCGCCGCTCCGGCCAAGATCAAGAAGATCGCGTTCTTCGTGTCTGACATGACGAACGTGTTCCACCAGGGGCAATTCACCGAGGCGAAGCGATACGCCAAGGAGAAGTACGGCGTGGATGTGTACGCGTTCGACGGCAAGTCGGACAGCGCCACCATGACCGCGAACATCGACCAGGTCCTGGCGCAGGGCATGGACGCGGCGACGCTGCACATCTGGGACGCGGAGGCCGCGACGCCCGGTGTCAACGCCGCGTTGAAGAAGGGCATCATCATGACCTCGTTCTTCAGCCCGCTCGGTGACACTGGCATCCCGACGGCGCGCAGTGACGAGGCGGGCGTGTCCTTCGCCATGGGCGTGGAGATGGCCAAGCAGTGGAAGGCCGCGTTCCCCAACAAGCCCATCGTCATGGTGCAGCTGGGTTGGCCGAACCACACCGAAGTGAAGTCGGGACGCACCGACCCGTTCGTCAAGGGTGTGCTCTCCGTGGACCCGAAAGCCACGAACCTGGGCTGCCAGGACGCGAGCAAAGGCGCCGACGCGGCCAAGCAGATCATCCTGGACCTCGTTACCCAGCACCCGGACGTGAACCTGATCTACTCCGAAGCGTCCAACCTCACGGTGGGAACCATGGCGGCGCTCACGCAGGCGGGCCGGGGCAAGATGGCAAACGGCAAGCCGCTGACCGAGATCGTCTGCAGCGTCGACTTCGACGAGGTCGAGATGAAGAGCCTCTATGATCCGAACAGCTCCCTCAAGCTCTCCATGGGCCTTCCGCCCCTGGAAACGGGCCGCGGCCGCATCGACCTGATCATGGACGTGGCGGCGGGAAAGGTGGCCATGACCTCCCAACCGGCCAAGGAGTTCTTTTACAAGGCGTACAACATCTCCTATTGGACGATGAAGCGCGCCGACGCGGTGAAGTGGCTCAAGGCCCAGTTCGGGGCCAACGTACAGTAGCAGTTTCTCTCGAACGGAACCACGCACGCGTTCGCAAGGCGGGAGGAGGCCTTTCGGGGCTCTCCTCCCGCCATTCTGGAGCGGGAGGAAGCATGAGCCAGACGGAGAACGTGCTGGAGATCAGGGACCTCGTGAAGGATTTCCCCGCCGTGCGGGCAGTCAACCACGTCAGCTTCGATATCAAGCGGAACACGATCCACTGCCTCGTGGGTGAAAACGGGGCGGGGAAATCCACCCTGATCAAGATCCTCACCGGCGCCACCCCGCGATCCAGCGGGAAGATCGTTCTGAACGGACGGGAGTTCACTCCGCACAGCCCCAAGGAAGCCAAGCAGAAGGGAATCAGCACGCTCTTCCAGGAGCTGAACGTGGTGGACCAGCTCACGGTGGCGGAGAATCTGACGCTCGGCATGGAGGACACCCGGTTCGGCTTCCTTCGCAGGACGGACAAGATCGCCGCGATGGTGGACGTCATGAACAGCCTGGAACCGTCCATCCATCCGAAAATGCTGGTTTCCAGCTTGAGCGTGGCCAGGAAGCAGATCGTGGAGATCGCGAAGGCGGTAGCAAGCGAGTCCGACATCATCATCATGGACGAGCCCACCGCGGCGATTTCCGAGGGGGAGATCGCCCGGCTGTTCAAGATCGTCAAGGCGCTGCGGGAGAAAAACGTCACGGTGATTTATATCTCCCATCGCCTGGACGAGATCTTCGAGCTCGGGGATTTCGTCACCGTCATGCGGGACGGCCGGCACATCGACACGAAGCCGGTCTCCGAAATCCGCGACCGCTCCGAGCTCATCCACATGATGATCGGCAAGACCGTGTTCGAGCAGTACACGCCCAAGCAGGAGGCGTGCAAGGACCCGATCCTGCGGGTCCGAAACCTTTCCAACCACAAGCTCCACGACATCTCCTTCGATGTGCACGAAGGTGAGATCGTGGGATTCTACGGCCTCGTGGGGGCGGGAAAGACCGAGCTCGCCCGCGCCATCTATGGGGCGGACGCGCACGAGGGGGAGATCACGTTCAAAGATCGCCGCCTTCCCGCCTCCCCGGACAAGGCAATCGAGGCGGGCATCGCGCTCGTGCCGGAGGAGAGACGCTCCCAGGGCTTGTTCACCATCCTCACCATCCGCGGCAACGTCCCCGTGATGAACATGAAAAAGATTTCCCGAGGGGGATTCGTAAATGCATCCCAGGAGCGGGCCGTCACCCAGCAGTACATCGACAAGCTGCGGATCGCCACCTCGAGTACGGAAAAGGAAGCCTCGAAGCTCTCCGGGGGAAACCAGCAGAAGGTGGTCTTCTCCAAGTGCCTGTTCGCGGACGCCGACCTGCTCATGCTGGACGAGCCCACCCGGGGCATCGACGTGGGAGCCAAGAGCGAGATCTACGGGATCGTCCGGCGGCTGTCCGAGGAGGGGAAGTCCATCATGATCTTCTCCTCGGAGCTGCACGAGATCATGAATATCTGCGACACGATCTATCTCCTGTTCGACGGCCACCTGAAGTCGTCCCTCCGAAACGGGTGCGACATCGACAACGAGAAGATCCTCCACATCGTGACCGGGGGCGAGGTGACCGGGGGCGACCTGACCGGAGCGGAGACCACATGAGCGCCGACGTTCCCTCCGCTCGCAAAACGTTCGCCGCCGGCATGAGCAACGAGTCGTTCCTTACCGTGTTCATGATCGGGGTCCTCGTCGTCCTCTTCGCCGTGGCCTGCCTGTTCGTTCCGAACTTCTATCTTCTGCAGAACATCATCAACCTGTTCGCCAACTACTGGTTCGTCATCATCCTGGGCATCGGCGTCACCTTCCTGCTGATCACCGGGAACTTCGACATGTCGGTTGGCGGCGTGGTGGCAATGACGGGAGTGCTGGCGGTCTACTTCTGCCAGGGATACAACGTGTCCCAGAACGCGCTCGCCAACGGCCTGGGGCTTCCGTACGGCGCGGCGGTGGCGCTGGCGCTCGTGGGCGCGCTGGGCATCGGCGCCATCAACGCGTTCTTCATCGCTCGCCTGAGGGTCCCCTCCATCATTGTCACCCTTGGCACCATGATGATCGCGCGCGGGATCGCCCAGGTGGTCACCCGCGGCGCCCAGCGCAACACGAGCCTTCCCGACGTTTTTGGCGTCGTGGGCAACACGTTCATCCCCGGTACCTCCATCAAGGTGGCGGTACTGATCATGATCGTGCTCGTCGCGGCCGCCTTCCTCGTGGAGAAGAAGACCGTCGCGGGCCGGCGCACGTACCTCATAGGTGCCAATGCCGTGGCGGCCCGGCTCTCGGGCGTCAAGGTGGGCCGGCACCTTGCGCTTCTGTACATGGTGAGCGCACTGCTCGCCGGGATCACCGGCATCCTCCTGGCGTCGGAGTTCAAGGCGGGCCTCTCCGGCCGGGCCACCGGCTACGAGTTCGACGCACTGGTCATCGCCCTGCTCGGCGGTGTCAGCATCGCCGGCGGGTTCGGCTCGGTGCTCGGGATGTTCGTCGGCGCGATCATCCTTGCGGTGGTGACTTCCTCCGCGACGGGGCTCCTGCTTTCCCCGGACTGGCAGTTCACCCTGAAGGGAATCGTCACGTTCCTGGCGATCCTCGCGCAGCGATTTGCCCTGGACAAGCGAAAGGGATAGGGGGCACACCATGAACAACGCCCGGCAGGAGAGGGTCCTGAGCCCGTTCGAGCGGTCCAGCGCCATGAGGGCGAACGTCAAGAAGCTGTACATCTACGTCGTGCTCGTCCTGATCGTGATGGTGTTCAGCGTGGTGAAGCTCGGGCAGGTGGAGATGTTCGGCCGGGGCCACTTCCTGAGCCCCGACAGCATCATCAACCTCCTGCGGGCCGCGGTGCCCATCCTCACCCTGAGCGGGGCGTTCACGCTCCTGATGATCTCCGGGTACATCGACCTTTCGGTGGGAAGCGCGATGAGTCTCAGTGCAGTGGTCTTCGCGCTGATGATCCTCAACGGGTTCCCGTTCTTTCTCGCGCTTCCGGTCACGCTCGTCCTGGGAATCGCTTGCGGGTTCGTCAACGGCTTCCTGGTGATGCGGCTTCGTATCACGCCGGTCATCGCGACGCTGGTGACGCTGAACCTGTTCAAGGGAATAGCGCTTCTGATCGTGCCGGACGGCATGTCGGCAATCAAGGGAAGCGCCTTGAAGCGAATGCCGGCGTGGATCAACGATTATGCCCGCCAGGAGGTCCTGCTCGGCCTGCCGTGGGCGTTCTACGTCGCCGTCGCCGTGATCGTTGTGCTGGTGGTGGTCCAGCGCAGGACGATCCTGGGCAAGTACGCGGCGGCTATCGGCGGCAACCGCACCGCGGCGGAACTCTCCGGCATCAACTCCTTGAAATGGATCGTGCTCCTGTACATCATCGTGGGATTGTTCGCCGCTCTCGCCGGCGTGGCGCGCGCAAGTTACATGTCGCTGGGTGACCCGCTTTCGGGAGACGGCATGGAGCTGGACTGCATCATCGCCGTGCTGCTCGGCGGGACGGCCTTCTCCGGCGGGGAGGGGTGGGTCTCCAAGACCGTCGTCGGCGCCATCATCATCATGTGCGTGACCACGGGCCTGATGACGGTCATCCCTTCCTTCTGGCAGATCTTCGCCAAGGGCAGCGTGCTCATCGCCGCCGTGGCGCTGAACCACCTCCTGGTCCGGGAAAAGGCTCCGGCCTAGGCCGCACGTGGTCCAGGAAAAGGAAGTCCAGGCCCTTCGAAGACTCGCCGCGCGGTGGATGGAGCACGCCTCCCAGCCGGTGATGGCCGTGCGGCGCCGCCAATGGAAGGCGGTCAAGGACCTTCGCGCGGAAAAGCCGATGATTCTCGTGGAGACCTGCATGCTGCCGGACTACATCGGCCCGGATGAGCTTGTGTGCGTGGATCCGTTTGCGCGCAACATCGAGAAGTCGCTGTACGAGATCGTCCGGCACGCGGACGAGATCGGGGACGACATCGTGGTGGATCCCTACTTCCGCATTCCCTGGGTCCTGGAAATTTCCGACTATGGCGTTCCCATCGAGAAGCACCACGCGGTGAGCTCCAACGGCAGCGAGGTGGGCTACTCGTTCAACTTCGCGGTGCAGTCGGAGAAAGACGCCGGCCGCCTCCACCTGCGGTCGCGCGGCGTCAACCGCAGGGAAAGCTTCCACCAGAAGGAGCTGCTGGAGGACATCTTCGCAGATATCCTCCCCGTGCGCCTCGGTGGATACGATCCGTTCAACGACGAGCCCGGCTACCGGCCGTGGCTTGGCAACTGCTACTGCGGCCTGACAATGGACCTGTTCAAGCTGATCGGAAACGACCGGCTTCTCACCTGGGTCTACGACAACCCCCGGCTGCTCCACCGCATCATGGCGATCATCCGCGACGACAGGAAGGCCCACTTCCGGTTCATGGAGAAGGAAGGGCTCTTGTATGCCAACACCGACACGTGGATGCCCTGCCCGGGCAGCTACGGGTTCGTCTCCGACCTGCCCGCGGCGAACGGGGACGGCGCGGGCGGCGGAAACGGGAGCGGTGGCGGAGCCGCTCTGAAGGATTGCTGGTGCTGGGCCGACTCGCAGGAGAGCGCCCCGATATCGCCTGCCATGTTCGAGGAGTTTTTCCTGCCGGCAATCGCCGAGGTCACCCGGCCTTTCGGCCTCGCGTATTACGGCTGCTGCGAGGCGGTTCACGACCGCTTTGAACGGGTTCGAAAAGCCATCCGCAACCTGCGCGCCGTCTCCGTCTCGGGGTGGAGCGACCCCTTCAAGATGGCGGAGATGCTGGGAAAGAGCTTCGTGTATTCCCGCAAGCCGACCCCCGCGTACATCAGCGGCGCGCGGCCGGACTGGGACCTCCTCAAGGAGGACGTGGTCCGGACGCTGAAGGCGGCGCGGGACTGCAGCCTCGAGTTCTGCTTCCGCGACATCTACACCATCGATGGGGACCGGCCCCGCCTGGCCGCCTGGGTTCGAATGACCCGGTCCCTGATGGGTGAGTAGCTGCCTCGAGATTTGACGGACGTCATGTCACATGGTACCGTCAGCGACATGAGCGCGCGCACGTTCCTCATGGGCATCGACAACGGCGGCACGGTCACCAAGGCTGCGCTGTACGACACCTCGGGCAACGAGGTCGCCGTTTCCACCATGAAGACGGAGATGCTCTTCCCCTGTCCCGGTCACGCGGAGAAGGACATGGACCACCTCTGGGCCGCCAACGTTCACGTGATCTCGGACGTCATGCGGAAGGCCGGGGTCACTCCCGCGGAGGTGGCGGCCCTCGCCGTCACCGGGCATGGCAACGGGATGTACCTGGTGGGCGATGACGGCAGGCCCGTGCGGAACGGCATCAACAGCGCCGACAGCCGGGCAGCCGAGTACGTGGCCCGGTGGCAGGCGGACGGCACGTTCGACACGGTGGTTCTTCCCCGCACCTGCCAGTCCCTCTGGGCCGCCCAGCCGGCAGCGCTCTGCGCGTGGTTCCGCGACCACCAGCCGCGAGATCTCGAGCGGGCCCGGTGGATCTTCATGTGCAAGGACTACGTCCGCTTCCGCCTCACCGGGGAGGCGTTCGCCGAGGTGACCGACTATTCCGGCACCAACCTCATGAACATCCGCGACCTGCGCCACGACGCCGACCTTCTGGGGGCCTACGGGCTGGGCGGCATCGCGGACAAGCTTCCGTCGATCCGCGGCTCAGCGGAGATCTGCGGCCGCGTGACCGCGGCGGCCTCGGATGCCACGGGGTTGCGTGAGGGAACGCCCGTTGCCGGAGGCCTGTTTGACATCAGCTCCTGCGCCATTGCGAGCGGCATTACCGACGGGGACCGTCTGTGCCTGATCGCCGGTTCCTGGAGCATCAACGAGTACATCACCACGGCGCCCGTCCAGGACCGCGAGCTGTTCATGACCAGCGCCTACTGCATGCCGGGACGGTGGCTGATCACGGAGGCCAGCGCCACGTCGGCGAGCAACCTCGAGTGGGTCGTTTCCGAGCTGCTCGCGGCAGAGGGCGCGGAGGCGCGGGCGCGGGGCGGTTCGGTTTACGACACGGTCAACCGGATGGTGGAAAGCGTGGCACCCTCTGACTCCGATGTGCTGTTCCTGCCATTCCTCTACGGCAGCAACGAAGGACCGACAGCTTCCGCGGGGTTCCTCGGCCTGCACGGCTGGCACGGCAAGCCGCACCTGCTGCGCGCGGTGTACGAAGGGGTGACGTTCTCCCACAAGCGGCACCTGGAACGCCTGCTTCGGCACCGTCCACCGGCCGTCGCGGCACGAATCGCCGGCGGGGCGGCGAAATCCGAGCTCTGGGTGCAGATGTTCGCCGACGTGCTCGGCCTCCCCATCGAGGTGACGGCGTGTGAGGAGCTGGGAGCCATGGGCGCCGCGATGACCGCGGGTGTCGGCGTGGGCATCTTCGGCTCGTTCGAGGAAGCAGCTCAGCGGATGGTGCGCGTGTCCCGAACCGTGCAGCCGAGGAAGGATCTGCACCGCGTCTACGAGGAGAAGTACGGCCGGTATACAACGGTTCTCGAGGCCATGAAATCATGGACGACCTCGAGCTGATGGTCAGCGTGGCCCGCATGTACTACCAGCGCGGCCTGAAGCAGGAAGAGATCGCCAAGCGCGTCAAAGTGTCCCGGGCGTCGATCTCGCTTCTCCTGGCGGAGGCGCGACGGCGGGGGATCGTGGAGATCACGATCCGAAACCCGCTGCAAGACCATGCGGAGCTCTCCCGAACGCTCGCCACTGAGTTCGGCCTGCAGCGGTGCGTCGTGGCGCCGACCTCCATTCGGGAGACCGACATCCTGATCGATCTCACCGCCTCCCGGGCTGCCGAGATCTTCGACGACGAGGCGAAGAGCGGGGACACGGTGGGCATCGCCTGGGGCAGGACCTGCCATGCGTTCATGTCGCGCTATGAGGCCCGCGGCTTCCTGCACGGCATGCAGGTCATTCCCATGATCGGCGGCAGCAACCGCACCATGCAGCGCTACCAGCTCAACGAGATGGTCCGCTCGTTCGCTGAGAAGATGCAGGCCACGCCCTCGTTCATTCACGCACCGGCCCTGGCGGCATCCCGGGACGACTACGAGCTGTACATGGGAAGCGCCTCGATGCAGGGCGTCATGGAGATGTGGAGGAAGATCGACATCGCGGTGGTCTCGGTTGGCGCTCCGCCGGTGTCCCAGGAGTTCGACGGCTCCAAGGTCCTGGCGCCCCGGCGCTCCTCCGTCGCCCCGGATGCGCTTCCCATCGGGGACATGTGCGCGCGCTACTTCGACATCCGCGGCCGCTTCGTCGAGGACGAGCTCACCGACCGTATCATCGGGATCCCGGTGGAGAGCCTGAGAAGGATCCCCAAGATCCTCTGCGTCGTCGGCGGCCTCGAGAAGGCCTACTCGCTGCTGGGCGCCCTGAAGACCGGGCTGATCACGATTCTCGTGACGGACGAGACTACTGCGACCGCGGTCCTGGCGGCCCGACGAGAGGAGGAATCGGGAATCATCACCCGCAGCATCGCAAGCCTGTTCGAGCACGCCGCGCTATAGGCCGTCGTGACGTTTCGCTTTTGGAAAAAGTTTGACAAACGTTATGGAGAATGTTAGACTCCTGCCGCAAAGAGCGTGTTCCAGAGCAGCTTCAAGGAAGTCCACGACGCGACGGCTGACGCAGAAGCGGCCGATGCTCAACTTCGGAAAGCAAAAACGACGGTCACGTGACCGGCCGAGTGAGGCTGGAGATCTGCCTCCGCCGCGCCGTTGCCTCGTGCCGTGATTCCAGGGAAAGGATGATACTGTGCGCGGAGCTGCCATTCTCGAAGTGAAGAACGTCAGCAAGCGTTTTCCAGGCACCCAGGCGCTTGCCGACGTGAGCTTGAGGCTGCACGCCGGCAGCATCCACGCCGTGGTGGGGGAGAACGGCGCCGGCAAGTCCACCCTGATGAACGTCATCGCCGGCGTGTACGCCCCGGATTCCGGCAGCATCCTCATCGACGGCCGTGAGGTGCGGATTGACAGCCCGTACGCGGCACAGAAGCTCGGTGTCGGGTTCGTCCACCAGGAGATCGCCCTCTGCCAGCACCTCAGCGTGGCGGAGAACATCTTCATGAGCACCATCAATGACGCCCGCCGGGCGGTGGTTCCCATGAGGGAGTACTCCCGCCGTTCCACGGATCTCCTGTCCGCATTCGGCGCCAGGATCGAGGCGCGCCAGCGGGTCTCGCAGCTCAGCATCTCGCAGCAGCAGGTCGTGGAGATCGCCAAGGCGCTCTCCATGAACTGCCGGCTCATCATCCTGGACGAACCCACCGCCGCGCTGACGGAATCCGAGACCGAGGCGCTGTTCGCTATCGTGAAGCGCCTGCGGGACTCCGGCATGGGAATCCTCTACATCAGTCACCGCATGCGGGAGGTGTTCGAGAACTGCGACACGGTGACCATCCTCCGCGACGGCCGTCACATCGACACGGTGCTGACCGCGGAGACCACCCCGTCCGCCGTGGTGGACAAGATGGTCGGTCGGGCGATGAGCGACATGTATCCCCCCAAGCTCGCCTCGGCGCCCGAGCAGGGCGACGTGCTGCTGGACGTGCGGGACCTCGCAAGCGGGGGAGACTTCTCGGGCGTGAGCTTCCAGCTTCACCGGGGCGAGATCCTCGGCTTCTTCGGGCTGACCGGCGCGGGAAGAAGCGAGGTGGCGAAAACCATCTGCGGGCTGCAGAAGCGCACCAGCGGTGAAGTCTTCCTGCAGGGCGCGCCGGTCCGCAACGGGTCCTATGGCGAGGCGATTCGCCACGGACTCGTGTACCTGACGGAAGACCGCAAGACGGAGGGACTCTTCCTCCCGATGAGCATGAAGCACAACATCTGCGCCCTGGATCTGCGCTCGGTTGCGGTCCGCGGCATCCTCGACCCGAGGAAGGAAGCGGCCTTGGCCGAGAAGTACATGGGCTCGCTCGGCATCCGGGCTACCGGGATCCTGCAGAAGGCGTGGAGCCTCAGCGGCGGAAACCAGCAGAAGGTGCTCATCGCGAAACTGCTCTCGGTGCAGCCGCGGATCCTGTTCATGGACGAGCCGACGCGTGGAATCGACGTCGGCGCGAAATCCGAGATCCACCGGCTCCTCAGGGACCTGGCCCAGCAGGGGATCGGGATCGTGATGATTTCCTCCGAGCTGCCCGAAGTGATCGGCCTGTGCGACCGGGTCCTGGTCATGCAGCGAGGGGCGACCCGGGGGGTGATCCAGGGCGTTCAGTTGACGGAGGAATCCGTGATCCGCCGCGCCTCGGGGCTGTGATTCCATCTGCAGAACGGAGAGAAACAATGAATTCTTCGACGGACAGGCTGTCCCGGATCAGCGCGTGGGGCAGGATCATGCGGTTCCGAGAGGCGACGCTGCTCCTCACCATCATCGC
>DATKLM010000128.1:0-6682 GCA_035542415.1 Spirochaetia bacterium | reverse complement strand
GCGGCGCGCCCGGCGGCGCAAACGCGGGCGCCTCTGAGGCGATGTTCCTGCTCCTCGGCCGGACCCGGGTCTCCCGCTCCATCGAGCTGCCCCTCTTCCGGGAACCAGAAGAAGCCGAGCGGGAGCTGCCCCGGTTGCAGGCGGTCATCCTCGGCGTCCTCCGGGAGATCGTCTCACCGGATATTCCCTTTGCGCCCGCTGAGGACCGGAAGCGCGTCTGCCCCACGTGCGACTTCAACGGGATCTGCGGGACGCGGTGGTTGCGGTAGCGGGAACCTGTGTTACACTTCTCGCTGAATGTATTTCCCCCGGGGATTCGACAGGGAACGAGCCGTGGAGCTGGGCAAGCTCGTCCAGCAGGCCTACCGTCAGCTCGAGACGTACCGGAACGACGAGCGATGGGCGCCGGTCGGCGGGTACTCCCTCGTGAAGGAGCTGCTCTACTCCCGGCAGGGCGCATTTCTGAAAAACAGGTCGAGCTTCGATTTCGAAGTCGAACGCCTGCCGCGGTTCGCGGCCCGGCAGCTGAAGGACCTTCCCATCGGCTTCGTCGCGCGCCGGGGCGGTGACTTCTTCCTCGTCTTCCGGGGCACCGTCACGGTGGAGGAGTGGATCCGCAACCTGAACATCAGCCTGGCACCGTTCCTCCGGGAGGGCTTCGGCAAGGTTCACGAGGGATTCCTCCAGACCTACGGTTTCATCCGCTCCTCCATCCTCGAGGCGCTGGGCGCGGGCGGCGGCGGGAAGCGTCTTTTCATCACGGGGCACAGCCTCGGCGGAGCGCTTGCCACCCTCGCGGCTGCCGACGTGTCGCGGGGAACCATGTACCCGTCGCCGGTGCTGTACACGTTCGGGTCCCCGCGTGTCGGCGACAGGTTCTTCGCGGACGCGTTCAACCGCCGGAACGGATTGACGTCGTATCGGATCGTCAACACGTCGGACGTCGTGGTCTCCGTGCCCTTCCCGGTGCCTCTGGCCGGGGTCCTCGGCGGGTTCTTCACGCACGTGGAGACGCCGGTGGACTTCACCTCCCAGGAGGAGAGCCTCGAAAAGAACCACGTGATGGACACCTATCTCGCGCCGCTCTCCGCGCAGAAAGCGCTGGGAGCCGTCGCATTTTTGCAATCCGTCCTGGGCCGGCGGTGAGTATCTTTTCGACATGAACAGTGAAAGCAAGGCACCAGCCGCGGGCTACACGGCCACGGCACGCATAACCGTCAAGGCGACGGCCTCCCGGGTCTGGGAAGCGCTCACCGATCCCCGTCTGGTCAGGCAGTACCTGTTCGGCACGGACATGAAAGCCGACTGGAGGGTGGGCGGCGCCATCACGTACACCGGCGTGTGGGAAGGCAAGCCGTACGAGGACCGGGGCACCATCCTGGAGCTCGTGCCCAAAAAACTCCTGAAGAGCTCGTACTGGAGCGCTTTCTCCGGCAAGGAAGATACGCCGGAAAACCGGCTCATCGTCATCTATGAACTCACTGAGTCCGGCGGGGAGACGGCGCTTTCCATCACGACGGGCAACAATCCGACGCAGGACGGCGCTGACCATTCCGCGGGCAACTGGACCACGGTGCTCCAGAAGCTGAAGGAGATCCTGGAAAAGTAGCTGCTCCGGATTGGCCGCGGGCTCCCCCGCATCGCTATCATTGGGCAGGAGACCTCGGCCGATGAGAAAAGACCGCCTGCAGGCGTTCAGCGACGGCGTCGTCGCCATCCTCATCACGATCATGGTCCTGGAGCTGAAGGCTCCCGACGGCGCAACCCTGGACGCGCTGCGTCCGTTGATACCGCCCTTTCTCGCGTACGTGGTGAGCTTCGTATTCCTGGGGATCTACTGGAACAACCATCACCACCTGCTGCACGCGGCGGACCGGATCAACGGCCGGATCCTCTGGGCCAACCTGCACCTTCTGTTCTGGCTCTCCCTCGTCCCGCTGGTCACCTGGTGGGTGGGCAGGAACCACAACGCGGCCGTTCCCACGGCCCTGTACGGCGTCGTGCTGCTGGCAGCCGCCATCGCCTATGTAATTCTTCAGGCGGCGATCATCAAGGCCCAGGGCCCGGGCTCAAGACTTGCCGCGGCACTCGGACGGGACCTCAAGGGCAGGATCTCGCCGCTCCTGTATGCGCTCGCCATCCCCACGGCCTTTGTCACGACCTGGATCTCGGACACCCTGTACGTGGTCGTGGCCCTGCTGTGGCTCGTCCCCGACCGGCGCATCGAATCAAGGCTTTTCGAATAGGGGGCCGGATCATGCCGGCCCCCGCGTTTGACGGCGGCACCGGGGTTCATATCCTTTTTTCGTCAGCGGTCATGAAAATCCTCTTGACCTTTCGGCCGAAAGACGATATGTAATGAGAGCGGTTCCAAATCAAGGGCTTCGTGGGACCGAAAATCAGCGACAAGAAGCCCGATCATTCGGACCTTCCATAGAAAACACCCCGAAGGAACTTCCGACCAAACAAGCGTTCACGGTGAGAAAGACCTGCCTTGTTATGCTCCTTTCACGGTGGGTATCGAAGGGCGATGATAAAATCTCCTAAGGAGGAGACCTTGAACAAGAAACTCTATGTTGGCGGCCTCGCTTATTCGGTCACGGACGACCAGCTGCACCAACTCTTCGCGAGCCACGGGACCGTGGAGTCCGCGAAGGTCATCACCGACAAGTACACCGACCGCTCCCGCGGCTTCGGCTTTGTCGAGATGAGCACCGTCGAAGAGGCGGAAAAGGCGATCCAGGCCCTCAACGGCTCCCAGCACGAAGGGCGCAAGCTCACAGTGAACATCTCGAAGCCCCGGGAAGACCGCGGTGGCGGCGGCGGCTATCGGGATCGTTACTAGACCTGCCACGGTACTCCGTGGCGTTCTGCCACGGTACTCCGTGGCGTTCTGCCACGGTACTCCGTGGCGTTCTGCCGCGGTACGGCGTGCTCGCCGAACGAGTACTCTCGTACTCCGCGGCGACGTCGTTACAAGAAAGGGGGCAGGTCGGCCCCCTTTTTATTTGAAAAGGTGATGGTCCATGAGCGACACGGTTCAGATTCTTGGCATTGCCGGAAGCCTGCGGGCGGGCTCGTACAACCGGGCAGCTCTCCGCGCTGCCGGCAGCCTTGTCCCTGCCGGAGCCTCCCTTTCCACGTTCGGCCTGGAGGACATCCCTCCGTACAACCAGGATGCCGAGACCACGCTTCCCCCGGCCGTGAGTGAGCTGAAGCGCGCGATCAGGCAGGCCGATGCGGTCCTCCTCGTCACCCCGGAGTACAACTTCTCCGTTCCGGGAGTACTGAAAAACGCCATCGATTGGGCTTCCCGTCCTGCCGGGGACAACGCCTGGGAGGGAAAACCGGCAGCGATCATGGGCGTGTCCTCCGGAAGGTTCGGCACGACGCGGGCCCAGCTGCATCTCCGCCAGGTCTTCGTCTATCTCGACGTCCACTGCATCAACAAGCCGCACGTGATGATCGGCAGCGCGGCAGAGGCGTTCGACACGGAGGGCACCCTCCGCGATGAAAAGGCACGGGAGCTCATCCGTCAGCTTCTGGAAAACCTCGTGGAGTGGACCCGGCGTCTCCGCGCCCGTCACTGAGCGTCCGCGTGAAACTGATCTCCTGGAACGTCAATGGCATCCGCGCCATTGAGCGCAAGGACGGGTTTTCCTTCCTCCGCCGGGAGCGGCCCGACATCGTCTGCCTCCAGGAGACGCGCGCCCGGCCCGAGGAGGCGGACGGGATCCTCTCCGAGTTCCCCCACGCGGCCTGGAACCCGGCGGAGCGCGCCGGCTACTCGGGGACGGCGGTCTTCAGCAGAAGCCCCGTCCGGTCGATCCGCACGGGCATGGGCGCGCGGGAGCGCGACCGTGAAGGCAGGGTCCTCACCGTCGAGCTGGATCATTTTTATGTCGTGAATGTCTACACGCCCAACTCCCGGCGGGACCTGAGCCGGCTGCCGTACCGGGGCCGCTGGGACCGGGCGTTTCTCCGGTTTCTGAAATCACTGGAAGAGCAGAAGCCCGTCGTCTTCTGCGGGGACATCAACGTGGCCCATGAGGAAATCGACCTGGCGCGTCCCCGGGAGAACCGCGGGGTGCACGGCTTCACCGACGAGGAGCGCGCCGGATTCAGCGCGATCCTCCGCGCCGGCTTCCTGGACAGCTGGCGCGAGCTGCATCCCGGCGAGGCGGCTTACACGTGGTGGAGCTACGCGACACGGGGACGGGAGCGGAACGTCGGATGGAGGATCGACTACGTCGTGCTGTCCGAATCCCTCCGGCCGGCCCTGCGGGACGCGTTCATCCTGCCCCGGGTCCTGGGCTCGGATCACTGTCCCGTGGGGGTCGTCCTGGACGCGTGAGCCGGATGTGTGAGCCTGCCGCGCAGGCCGGCCCCATCACCCGGCGATCTGGCGGAGAAACGGGGCGAGCGCCTCCATCGCCCGCTCGTTGAACCCGCCCTCGGGAATGACGAGGTCCGCGTACGCCTTGGTTGGCTCGACGAACTCGTAGTGCCCCGGCCTGACTTTCTCCATGTACTGGGCGATCACTGACTCCACGGTGCGGCCCCGCTCCGTGATGTCGCGGCGCAGGCGGCGGATGAACCGCACGTCATCCGGCGTGTCGACATAAAGCTTCAGGTCGATCAGGTCGCGGATCCTGCGCTCCACGTAGATCATGATCCCTTCGAAGATCACAAGCCGGCGCGGCTCCACGAGCACGGTGTCGTCACGACGCCGGTGATGGACGAAGTCGTACTGCGGCATGGGAATGGGCTGCCCCGACTTCAGCATGCGCAGCTGCTCGAACAGGAGGTCCGTGTCGAAGGCATCGGGGTGGTCGAAGTTGAACTCCGTGATGGTCTTGTTCGTCAGGTACTCCGCGGAGCGATAGTAGTTGTCCTGGGCCACGAGGGCGTAGTCCCTGATGATCTCGCTGATGCGGTCGACGATGGTCGTCTTCCCCGAGCCCGAGCCTCCGGCGATCCCCACGATGCGCACGTCCTTTTTCATGCGGGCGGATTATACAACGCCGACCGAGGCGTTGATATGGAGAGACGGCGCCGCTACCATCGGCGCATGCCGGGGCCGTCCATCGTCTCCGTCGCCAGGATCTGGGCGCGGGCGCCGCACAGCGCGTTCACCGACCTGGCGCGCTTCCGGGGCTCGTGGTACTGCGCGTTTCGCGAGGCGCGGGCGCACGCCGGAACCCCCGGCAGGATCCGCATCATCGTCTCCCGGGACGGGACCCGGTGGCAGGAGGCCGCGCTGCTGTCGCAGCGGGGCGTGGACCTTCGGGACCCGAAGCTCTGTGTTGCGCCGGGCAGCCGGTTGATGCTGCTCATGGGCGGCACGGCGACGGGGAGCGCGGCGGCCGGACGCGGCAGCCGTCAGCCGCGCGTTTCTTTTTCCAGCAACGGCCGGTCCTGGACCGAGCCCCGCCCCGTGCTTTCCGACGGAGAATGGCTGTGGCGCATCACGTGGCACCGCTCGCACGCGTGGGGCATCTCCTACCGAATGGAGAGCAGGAGGCGCTGGACCGTCTCGCTGCACGAGAGCGCGGACGGACTGGCTTTCCGCCGGGTCTGCATGCTTGAGGTCCCCGGGCTTCCCAACGAAGCAACGGTCCGCCTCCTGCCCGGCGGCCGCATGGCGGCGCTGGTGCGTCGCGAGGGCGGGGATCGCAGCGCGTGGATCGGAACGAGCCGGCCTCCGTATGAGCGCTGGGGGTGGCGGGCGGCAGGATCACGGATCGGCGGTCCCAATTTCCTTGTCCTTCCCGACGGGACAATGTGGGGTGCCGGCAGGCTGTACGGCGCCGACGGATATCGCACTGTCATCGCCCGGATGAGCCTCACCACCTGGCGGCCGGTCCTGGCGCTGCCCAGCGGCGGAGACTGCAGCTATCCCGGGCTCGTGTGGTATCATGGCATCCTCTGGGTGAGCTACTACTCGTCCCACGAGGGACGCACCGGGATCTACCTGGCGAAGGTGCGGCTGGAACGCCGGGGCCGCTAAGAGATCTTTCCTCTTCCGTGACACTTCCGTGAACACTCGATCCTACCTTTTTCCCTGTTCGTAGATACGAGGGAGGAATGATATGAAGCGTGCAAGCCTGGCGATCGCGCTCTCCGCGGCCCGTGGGGCCCTTCCGGCAGAGGCGTTCGCGCCATGACCGTCCTTCTCGCCTTTGCGTTCATCTCCGGGGTCATCACGATCCTGTCTCCCTGCATCCTGCCGGTGCTCCCGATCGTGCTCTCGGGGAGCGTCGGCGGCGGAAAGGCGCGCCCCTTCGGCGTTCTCGCCGGGTTCGTCGCGAGCTTCACCGTGTTCACGCTGGCCCTCTCCGCAATCGTGCACGCCCTGGGGATTCCGGCGGACGCGCTGCGGTGGGTCGCCGTGGTGCTGATCGTGTTGTTCGGCATCGTGATGCTCGTGCCGCGGCTTCGCGACGGATTCGAGCTCCTGGCATCCCGGATTGCGAGCCGGGGGACACGGCAGGGGGCGATTCCGGCGCCGGGGGCGGGAGCCGTGGCCGCAGGCGGAGCGGCGGGCGCCGGAGCGGTTGCTGCCCGACGCGCCGGGTTCGGGAGCGGCCTCGTCGTGGGCCTGAGCCTCGGGCTCGTATGGACCCCGTGCGTCGGCCCCATCATGGCGTCCGTGATCTCGCTCGCCATCACCCAGCACGTC
>DATKLM010000127.1:0-2179 GCA_035542415.1 Spirochaetia bacterium | reverse complement strand
AACTCCTTTCCACCGATGATCATGGCCGGCGTCTCCTTGTACGTCGGGCTGTACCACCTCCTGATCTACGCGCGCAGAAAGAGCCACCCGGAGGACCTCACGTTCGGGCTCCTCTGTCTCACGACGTGCCTCTATGAGGTGATGTGCACCGGCTTGTACAACGCGGCCTCCACGGCGGAGGGGGGACGGTGGCAGCGCCTTCAGTTCATATCCCTTGCGCTTTTCGTAACGGCGTTCCTCTGGTTCGTTTCGGACTACACGAAGCGAAAACGGGGCGCCGTCGTGTACGGCTTCACCGTTTTTTACCTCGCGGCCATCGTCGTACAGATCGTGGACCGGAGCCGGCTCACGTGGGTTTTCGATCTCCCCGCGATCAAGCACTTTCCCCTCCTGTTCGGGTCCGAGGTCACGTATTACGAGGTCACCCTCGGTCCGTTCACCACGATCCAGGGCCTCGTAGGCCTTGCGGCAACCGGATACATCATCTGGTGCGGCGTCCTGTACTATCGGAGAGGGAACCGTCAGGAAGCCGTTCCCCTCCTCGTTGCCCTCGGTGTCATGACCGGGGCGGCTCTCAATGACACGGCGGTGAGCGACGGCCTGTATTGTTCCCTGTACCTCATCGAGTACGCGTACATGGCGATGATCCTCCTGATGGCAGTGTCTCTGTCCCGGGCGGTGATCGACGCGGCCGTGGCGCGGGAAGCCCTGCGGAAAGCGGAGCTGGTGATCCGCTACAGTCCGGTCGTGCTCTTCCGATGGAAGGCGGAAACGGACTGGCCAGTGGAATACGTATCAGAAAACATCCGCCAGTTCGGGTACACGCCGCAGCAGTTGCTGAGCGGCGGGCTGCCGTATGCCTCCCTCGTTCATCCCGATGACCGCGGGCGCGTGGCCGCGGAGGTGACCGGCTACGTGGAGGCGGGCATGGAGAGCTTCACCCAGGAGTACCGGATCCTGACGAACGACGGGCAGGTACGTTGGCTGGATGACCGCACGACGGTCCTGCGCGGCGCGGACGGGGCCGTGACGCACTTCCAGGGAATCGTCGTGGACATCACGGACCAGCGGCGGATCGAGGCAGCGCTGCTGGACAGCGAGGAGAAGTACCGCACGCTCGTGGAGAATGCGCTCGTGGGCATTTTCACCGTCAACAACACGTACCAGTTCATCTACTGCAACGACGAGATGTGCCGGATCACGGCGCGGCCGCGTGAATGGATCGTCAACCGCGACTTCAGGGACATTCTTGCCCCGGAGAGCATTCCCGTCGTCACGGAGCGCTACCTTCTACGCCGGCAGGGAGTGCCGCTGCCGTCGCGCTACGAAATCAACATCCTGCGAAGCGACGGCGAGACGAGGCATGTCGAAATGAGCGTCGCACTGGTGAAGGATGCCGGGGGAGTCCCCCGGACCATGGGGCAGCTCGTGGATATCACCGACCGCACGAGAGCGGAGGCCGAGATCCGCAGGCTCAACGCCGAGCTCGAGCAGAGAGTCCGGGACAGGACCGCTGAGCTGGAAGCTGCCGCGAAGGAGCTGGAGGCATTCAGCTACTCCGTGTCCCACGACCTGCGCGCGCCCCTGCGCTCGATGAGCGGGTTCGCCCGCATCCTGCTGCAGGATCATGCCGCGGAGCTGACCGCCGACGCGTCACGCTTCCTCACCACGATCTATGATACCGCACGCCAGATGGGTCAGCTGATCGACGACCTGCTGACGTTTTCCCGCCTGAACCGGCAGCCCCTTGTCCGGCAGGAGTGCTCGATGGAGGGAATCGTCCGGCAGGCACTCGATGCGCTGGGCGACGAGCTTGCGGGACGCTCCGTGGAGGTGACCATGGACGCCCTCCCCCGGTGCAGCGGGGACTCTTCGCTTCTCCGGCAGGTCTGGGTCAACCTGCTCTCCAATGCCTTCAAGTACACGCGCCGCTGCGATCACGCCCGTGTGCAGATCGGGTGCGCGGTCCAGAGCCGGGAGACCGTCTACTTCGTGCGTGACAACGGCGTGGGATTCGACATGCGCTACGCGGACAAGCTCTTCGGCGTGTTCCAGCGGCTTCACCGGGATGATGAGTTCGAGGGAACCGGGATCGGGCTTGCCATCGTGAAGCGGATCGTCACCAGGCACGGCGGGCGCGTCTGGGCCGAGTCCGCGCCGGACGCGGGCGCGTGTTTCT
>DATKLM010000126.1:0-31434 GCA_035542415.1 Spirochaetia bacterium | reverse complement strand
GTCCAGCCTCACCAGCTCCTTCTCGCGGGGCATGAACTGCGCCGCGATGGGATCGATTTCCGGGTCCTCCGTCTGGGCGAGCCCCGCATAGTATCGGCTCACGCCGAAGGGCAGGCGCGTGGCAGGCTCGATCCCGTGGATGTACTCAGCCTCCCCGTGGATGTACTCAGCCGGACCGTGGATGTATTCAGCCGGACCGGAGGATCCGGCCTCCGTGCTCGTGGAGTCCTGGTGGTCAATCATCGCTCAAGAAGATAGAGAATAAGAAAGAGAAGGACAACGAGGCTATTTTCCTCCGAGGTCGACTTTCCTGCCCAGGTAGGTGGCGTAGTCCCGGGTGATCGGCTTGTAGGGCTCGTCCAGCAGCTGTGATGAGATGATGAAATCCGCCGTGGATCTGTTGCAGGCGCACGGGATGTTGTACAGGACGGATATGCGAAGGAGCGCCTTCACGTCCACGTCGTGCGGCTGCGGCTCCATGGGGTCCCAGAAAAAGATGAGGATGTCGATCCTGCCTTCCGCGATCATGGCGCCGAGTTGCTGGTCCCCGCCGAACGGCCCGGACTTCAACTTGACGATGGGATGAACGAGAGGTTCTCCGGTCTCCGCCTTCTTGGCCAGCTCTTCTTCCACGAGCCGTCCCGTGGTCCCCGTGCAGATCAGCTGATGGTCGAGGAGGAGCTTCCAGTTCCAGCTCACCCACTCGACGAGGTCCCTTTTGCAGTTGTCGTGAGCGACAAGCGCCACGTTCTTCGTCACTTCCATTCCTGAGCCTCCATCAGGCGCGGCGCGCAGGACGCCAGCGGCTGAAACGATCCTTCAAGGACTGCGCGGTGATCTCTGCCGTGCTCTTCACCGTCCAGTCCGCGCCCTTCAGGCCTGCGCCGACGCCCACGGCAAACATTCCGGCAGCGCGAATGGCCTCAACGCCCGCCTGCGCGTCCTCGATTCCAGCGCAATTCTCGAAGGGAACGCCAAGCGCTTCCGCGGCTGCAAAGAAGACCTCGGGGTCCGGTTTGCCTTTGACGACACCGCGGGAATCCACGAGACAGTCGATCAGCGGGCCGATGGACAGGCGCTGCACGACCTCCGCGGCGTTGTGGCTGACCGAGGCTATGGCGGTCTTCACACCGTCGCTGCGCAGCCGCCGAAGGAGGTCCGGAATCCCGGGCAGGAGATCGCCCGGCGCGATGGCGCCGATCAGCTCCCGGTAATGGTCGTTCTTCCTCTCCGCAGCCGCCGCCTGCCTTC
This sequence comes from Spirochaetia bacterium, assembly GCA_035542415.1. Taxonomy (GTDB): domain Bacteria; phylum Spirochaetota; class Spirochaetia; order SZUA-6; family Fen-1364; genus Fen-1364. The sequence continues at coordinate 30,183 of DATKLM010000126.1, read as the reverse complement.
CTTCCGGCATGCTGATCCCAGCGTTCCGCAGTATTATCCGCAGGCTGTCCCGGCGGCTGACCCCCTTCAGACGCTCGTTCACCGTCCGGTCGAAGGGGAGCCCCAGCTCGTCCGCGCACCGCTTCCAGGCCCGGTAGTGCAGCTCCGCCGTGTCGGTGAGAACGCCGTCGAGGTCGAAGATCACGCATTCAAGCTGCGGCTCCAGGCTGAAGGACTGCGCCTCTCCCTGCCGCAGCGTCACGGTCCTGCCGCGGTGGGAAAAGGTGATCTCTCCGCCTTCCCGCAGGCGGTACGATGCGGAGTCATGCGTCACCTCCACGTCCAGAGATCTGCCGCGGTGCAGGAGGCAGAACGAGAGACGCGTCCAGCGGGCCGGAAGCCGCGGAGAAAACGAAAGCCGTCCGTGAGCGTCTCTCATGCCGGCAAACCCGTACACGACTGAGATCCACGTCCCGGCCATGGCGGCGATATGGGCGCCATCCGCGGCGTTTCCGTTCACGTCATCGAGATCCATCCGCGCGGTCCGCGTGAAGTAGCGATACGCCTCCTCCGTGTATCCCAGCTCGGCAGCCGCGACGCTCTGGATGCAGGGGGACAGAGAGGAATCCCCGGTGGTCAACGGATTGTAGTAGTCGTAGTTGCGCTTGCGGTCCGCCGCGGAGAACCGCCACCCCAGGAGGACCTGGGCCAGCACGACGTCGGGCTGCTTGAGCACCTGGTGCCGGTAGATCACAAGCGGATGGTAGTGAAGCAGGAGCGGATAGTTCTCCGCCGGGGTGCCCTCGAAATCCCAGCGGGCCCGGCTCAGAAACCGGTCGTCCTGCGGGTGAATCCCCCGGTCCCGGTCGTACGGTATGCGCATGCGCCGGGCCGCCGCGCGCCAGCGTTCGATCTCGGAGGGCGCCAGGGAGATGGCGCGTGATATCCTCCGCATCTCCTCCACGTCTTCCGCGCCGAGCCGGTCGGCAAGCGCGGCGGCGAACTCGAGGTTCTCCCGGGCCATCATGTTCGTGTACAGGTTGTTGTCGACGAGCGCGCTGTATTCGTCCGGACCGGTGACCTCGTTGATGCAGAACTCGCCGTTCTCATCCGGGATGAAGTCCCCCAGATCGGCCCACAGCCGCGCCGTCTCGAAGACCATCTCCGCGCCGCCCTGGAGGAGCAGGTCCCGGTCGGGGACGGCATCCAGGTACTTCCGCAGAGCGTGGACGATGTCGGCGTCGATATGGTACTGAGCCGTTCCCGCCGGGTAGTACGGCGAGGTCTCCTCCCCGCCGATCGTCCTCCACGGGTAGAGCGCGCCCCGCTGGCTCATCTCCGCGGCCCGGGCCCGGGCCTTGTCCAGCAGGTTCACGCGGTACAGGAGAAGGGACCGGGCGATCTCGGGCTTCGTGTACACGAAAAACGGCAGCGCGTAGATCTCCGTGTCCCAGAAGTAGTGGCCTTCGTAGCCCTGGCCCGTCAGTCCCTTGGCGGCCAGGCTCGTGCGGCCGTCGCGCCCCGCGGACTGCAGGAGGCTCCAGATGTTGAAACGCAGTCCCTGCTGAAGGCCGTCATCCCCTTCGATCCGCACGTCGGCCCGGCGCCAGAAGGAGGCCAGCAGGTTCGCCTGCTCGGCACAGAGCGCATCGAACCCGAGCGCCGCCGCCTCTGCCGCGGCCTCCGCCGCGCGGTCCGCAAGGCCGCGGGCGGCATGCTCGCGTGAGGCGCGGTACCCGATGTACTTCACCAGGCGCAGGGCGGTACCGGGCGCCGCGGCAATCTCGACTCGGAACACCGCCTCCTCGGCGCCGGCGGCTGCACTCTCTTTCACGGTCCCGCCGGCAGGCAGCTGCACGTCATGGGTGACGGCACAGGCAAGAGCAAGCTTCGTGTTTCTCGTTTCCTGTCGGAGGCTTGCGGAGCGGCCTGCCGCCGACACGCCCGCGGTGACCAGGGGCCGCTGGAGCAAATGGGAACCGACACGCGGGTCCGCCCCGGCGGCGGCGTTCGGCACGTCCGCGTTGATGGCCGACTCCAGCCGCAGCCGGACCGGCCGTCCTGAGACGGCTGCCGAGTACTCGATGGCCGCCGCGTGCTGCCGGGTCAGGCTGACGAGGCGGCGGACGCGCACCTCCACGTCGCGCCCCCCCGGCGACCTCCATCGCAGCTTCCTGTCGAGCACGCCCTCACGCAGGTCCAGGGCGCGCTCGTAGGAAAGGAGCGCGCCGGTGGACAGGTCCAGCGGCTCGTCATCGACAAAGAGACGGATGACCTTGGCGTCCGCGACGTTCACCATCACCTGGCGGTTTTTCGCATAGCCGTACGCCGTCTCGCCGTATGCGATCGGGGTCTCCTCGAAGAACCCGTTGATGTAGGTGCCGGGCGTGGCCGTGCAGCGCCCTTCCTCGAAGCTGCCGCGCATGCCGAGCCAGCCGTTGGCCAGCGCGAAGATCGTTTCGCTGCGGGCGATGGACGCCGGATCGAAGGAATCCTCCCGGATTCTCCAGGGATCGACCGGGTACCGGGGATCGGCAGACGGCATCCTGCCCGTCCTTCAGCCTTTCACGGATTCTGATTCCCGTTCCTCGTGAGCCAGGGCTTCCTGCACGCGCTTCATGAGGATCTGGGCATCGAAGGGCTTGCGGATGAGGTCCGCGTGGGGATCGAGGATTCCATGGTTGGCGACGAGGTCGTACGAGTACCCCGACATGTAGAGGATCTTCAGCCGCGGCTGCTTCTCCCTCAGCCGGCGGCCCAGCTCGGGGCCGCTCATCTGCGGCATCACGACGTCCGTCAGGAGAAGATCGATGTCGCCCGGAACAGCCGCGGCGGAAGCGAGCGCCTCCGAGCCGTTCCCCGCCTCCAGCACGGTGTACCCGTTCTGCGAGAGCACCGAACGGGCGAACATGCGGACCGCCGCCTCGTCCTCCACGAGCAGAATGGTCCCGTGGCCGGTCTCCGCCCGCTCCTCGCGGGCCGGCTCCGAATCCGACGCGGCCTCCTCCGCGACCAGCGGGAGGAAGATGGTGAACTCGGTGCCGCGTCCCGGTTCGCTCGCGCACGTGATGGTCCCGCCGCTCTGCGTGATGATCCCGTACACCGTGGCGAGACCCAGGCCGGTCCCCTTGCCGATTTCCTTCGTTGTGAAAAAAGGCTCGAATACACGGGACAGCGTCTCCGGGCTCATGCCGGCGCCCGTGTCCGTGACGGACAACATGACGTAGGATCCCGGCTGGATCTCCGGATGATCCCGCGTCGGAGGGAAGCTCACGTTTCCCGTCCGGAGCGTGAGCGTGCCGCCGCGGGGCATGGCGTCCCGGGCGTTGGCGGCGAGGTTCATGAGCACCTGCTCGATCTGGCCCGGATCCGCCCGGACGTTCCCGGCCTCGGGGTGGAGGAACGTCACCAGCTCGATGTCCTCCCCGATGATGATGGGCAGTATCTTCTCCATGCGGCGCACGATGTCGTTCGGATTGATGACCCGCGGCTCGAGCACCTGCTTGCGGCTGAAGGCGAGGAGCTGCGCGGTAAGGTCCGCCGCCCGGTCGATGGCGCGCTTGATCTCCCGCACGTCGTCCCGCGACGGGTCCGTGCGGGGAAGGCTGTCCTCCACGAGGTCCGCGTACCCGCGCATCACGGTCATGAGGTTGTTGAACCCGTGCGCGATCCCTCCGGCGAGCCTCCCCACGGCCTCCATCTTCTGGGACTGGGCGAGCTGCTCCTCGCTGCGGCGAAGCGCCGCCTCCGTCCTGCGCGTCTCGGTGACGTCTCGCATCGTGCAGAAAGACCCGGTGAACCGCCCGGTCTTGTCCCGCCGCGGAGTGGCAACCATGAGAACGCTGCGGATCTGGCCGTCGGGCCGCACGATGGTAACCTCGGCCGTTCCCGCGCGGCCCCGCGCCCATTGGTCGATGGACTCCCGCTCTGCGGGGTCTGCTTCCGGGCGAAGAAAATTCCGCAGCGTGCGCCCCCGCAGAGCGCTGGTTCCGGCTCCGAGGATCACCTCCCCGGCCGGGTTGGCGAACGTGATCCCCATCTCACGGTCGACCACGACGATCCCCTCGCCCAGTGACTCCACGAGAGTGCGGTAGCGCTCCTCGCTGTCCAGGAGAGCGGCCTCTGCCTTTTTGCGCTGGGACACGTCGAGGACGCTGACGAGCATGTACGGGTAGGGATCGTCCGCCGGGGGAATGTAGACCCGGATCTCGATGTCGAACCGCCGGCCGGACCTGGTCACGGCGCCCGACTCCATTTCCGAATAGCGCCGGTTCTCCCAGATGGCGAGGACGTTCTCCCGCAGGCTCGCCCGGACCACCGGGTCCTGGACGTCGAGGCGCCGGTCCAGCGGGCCGCGGACGGACTCGGGGTCCTCCACCTCGTAGAGGGCGAGGGTCGCGTCGTTCACGTCCACGACGCTGATCATCCGCGCCGCTTCCGCGATGAACCCGGGATGGGCGTCCAGCCAGGACCTGATGTCCTCAACGCCCTCTGCTTTCAGCCGGTCGAGTGCCGCGCGGAGCTCCGCAATGTCCTCTTCCCACAGGGACACGGCGGAGTGCCGGAACACGCTCCGGTAGCGGATCTCCTCCTCGGTGAGACCGCCCGGCTTGTCTGCGTCTTCCGCGGCCCCGCGCCGTGTCCGTGGCATGTCTAGCCAGCATCGCGCGAAGCGCGATTTCCGGTAGTCGAGCCCATCCGTGGGAAATGAACCATCGCTCTCTGGCCTGCGAGGCTCTTAGTTTCCGCCGGGGCCGCCCGCCTGCCCTCCGGGCCCGCCGGGCCGCCCGCCCTGGTCGCCGCCCGGCTTTCTCCGCTTCCTCAGGTCGTCATCCGAACCGCCGCCGGCCGGCTGGCCCCCCGGGGGGCCGCCCTGCTGCTTGATCTCGGGCTGGGGGCCGCCGCGCTCGGGCTGTCCTTCGCGGCCGCGCTGGATCCCCGGCTGCATGGCCGGACCAGGTCTCCCCTGGCCGACTCCCGGTTGCTGCCCCTGAGGCTGACCTTCACGCATGCGCCCGCCCGGCCCCGGCTGCGGGCCCTGGCCCTGTCCCGGGGGTGCCGCGGGCTGCACGCGCTGGACACCCTGGCCGGGCTGGGACCCGGGCCGCGGTCCCTGCGGATTCACGGGCTGTCCCTGGGGACCAGGAGGCTGCGCCGGCTGGAGCCCGGGCTGCCGCCCGGGAGGCTGCCCCGGCTGAGGCCCCGGCTGCATCCTCGGAGTCGCCGTGCCGGGCGCGAACGTCCGGGGCCCCTGCTGACCCTGTTGGGGGGCCGGTTGCTGACGCGGCTGGGGCGCCGGTTGCGGGCCGGGCCCGCGGTCAGGCCGGGGACCGCCGGGTCCCGGGCCCCTGACGGCCGGGTTGACAATCACGAAGGGACCGCGCGGCTGCGGCGCGACCGCGCGAAGATTGTTCAGCGTTCCCGGATCCACGGGCCGGCCCGGCTGCGCCTGGAGCGCCTGCTGCCGCTCCGCGAACGGCACCGCGGCAGGCGGAGGAGCCCGGCGGCCGACCACGGGGCGGGACATGATCATGGCAGGAGGCTGCGCCACCGCGCCGCGCGGCGGAACCGGCTGGGCAATGACGCTTTCCCGCACCGGCGCGAGAGGAGCTGTCCATCCGCGGACCGGCGCCCTTCGAATCTCCTCCTGCGGCACCATGAACGATGAGGTGGCCACGGGCTGCGCCCGGACGAACGCCTGGTTGGGCACGACGGTCACGGCGCCCGGCACGACGCGGTTGACGTACGTGACCTGCGTGACGTTGATGGTCTGGACGTTGACCACGGTGACGTGGCCGTAGTTGACGTTGCGGACGTAGGTCGTACTGGCGGTGTAAGGCGGCACATACGGCTCCCGCGGTCCGAGCGGGAACCAGCCGACGCCGCCCCCGGCCACGACCGTGCTCCCGAAACCGTCGCCGCCGACAAAAACCACGAGGGCGGGCGCGTAGACCGGGCGGCGCGTCACGGCGGTGCCGGGAATCCAGACCCATCCGTCGTCCAGGTACGCCCACCGGCCGTAATGGAAGGGAGCGAAGCCCCACGGTGCATCATCGATCCATGTCCATCCCCACGGCTCGACCCACGCCCAGTGGCCGTAGTGGTACGGGGCCCATCCGGGAACGATCTCCCGCGGGCGCCACACCGGGCCGTAGCCGGCAACGAGGTGCCAGCTCCCGTACTCCGACAGGTCCTCCGCCCCGACCATTTCCCGGGGCACGTAGGAAGCAACGCGGTCCTCCCGCCGGTCCCGGGATTTGCACCAGGCATCCCAGTCGTCGGTCGGCGGCGCGTTGTCCACCTGGTATTCCGGCGAATCGATACCGGTGATATCGGCGGACTGGCGGGCGAAGACGGAGAAGCTTTCGTTGCCCGCCGTGACCTCCGCCTCTCCGAGCCTGATAATGACGCTCGTGTCACCGGTCTCCTGGACGTCGATGCGGTAGGTGCCGGCGCGCGTCAGGGTGGCGGCGGCGTTGGGAGTGTCGATCTCGACGATCTCGTCAGGATCGAGGTGGCGGAGGCGGATGTTGAGAGAACCGGTGGAGAGCCGGATCTGGGTCGTCTGGTCGTCAAGATTGAGGATCTCGAAGTCCGTGCTGGAAGCCAGGCGCATGGCGGTGGACCCGATGTGGATTTCCGCCTGTCCGTCCTGGTCGGTCCAGAGATGGTCCCCGATGGTGAGTGGATAGTTCAGCGTGGCCGGCGTCCACTCCTCCACGCTGGCGGGGTGGAACGACACCGTGCCGCTGATGAGATTCAGCCGGCCGACACGGTCCGGCGGATCGGCCCAGAGGAGCGACCCGCCGGCGAGCAGCGTGATGACGCCCGCCAGCGCAAGGACCCGCATTTTTCTCCGCTTCATATGATTCTCCGATTTCTACGTGACCGCGCGGTCAGACAGACGGCTTTTCGGCTTCGATCCCGGAAAAAAGGTATCCCTGGACCGGCGATCTGTCAATGATTGAAACACCGGCTGCGCGCGTGTCCGGCCTCTTCCATGCATTAAGAAAAATTAACATTATTGTAATGACGCCTGAACCGGCGCCCGTTACTATTCCGCGCTGGAAGCCGCGTGGCTTCGGAGGTTCGTTTTCATGAGATTCCGTTTCGCGCCGTTCATCATTGTGGTCCTCATGGCCGCCGCTCCCGGACTGGCCTCCGCGCAGTCGGCAAACGCTCTCCTGTCGATGCAGTCGTCATTCCGGCAGGTCGCCCAGCGGGTGCTTCCCGTCGTTGTGGAGCTCAACGTCAGCGAGGTCGTGAAGCAGCGTGGACCGACGCGCGACTTCCCCTTCGACTGGTTCTTCGGCCAGCCAAGGGACCAGGACCGCACCCCGCCCCGCTCCTACCGCCAGTCGGGCCTGGGCTCGGGCATCATCGTGAGGAGGACCGGAGACCGCGTCTTCGTGCTCACGAACAATCACGTCGTAGACAACGCGACCGACGTGAGCGTGAGGCTCAGCGATCAGCGGACGTACAAGGGGACGGTGGTCGGCAAGGACCCCCGCAAGGACATTGCGCTCGTGTCATTCGACGCGAAGGATGCCGTATCGATCGCGGAGCTCGGTGACTCGGATTCCCTCCAGGTCGGGGACATCGTGTTCGCCATTGGAAACCCGCTGGGCTTCGAATCCACGTTCACGATGGGAATCGTGAGCGCCCTCGGCCGGCGCGCGCGGGGAGACCAGGCCGTCTACACGGACTATATCCAGACCGACGCCGCCATCAACCAGGGCAACTCCGGCGGCGCGCTCGTCAACATCAGGGGCCAGGTCGTCGGCATGAACACGTGGATCGCCGCCCCCACCGGAGGAAACGTGGGGCTCGGGTTCGCCATCCCCATCGCCAATGCGAAGCAGGCCATCGATGACTTCATCTCGAAAGGCAAGGTGGAGTACGGGTGGCTGGGCGTCCAGATCGGCGACATCCAGGACACCGGTCCGGCGTCGCAGATCGGCCGGGACCTGAAGGTCCAGGGGATGAAGGGAGCATTCATCTGGAACATGTACCGGGGATCTCCGGCGGACCGGGCCGGACTCCTTCCCGGTGACTTCGTCACCCGCGTCAACGGCAGCGACATCCATGACAGCGGTCAGCTCACCCAGATCATCGGCGGCCTGCGCGCCGGGCGCGCGTACCAGTTCTCCATTGTGCGCTACGGACAGGCGCAGACCATGTCGGTGACCATCGGCGTGCGGGATGACCAGGACAAGGTGGCGCAGCCGAAGAACCTGTGGCCCGGCATGTCGGTTCTCCCGATCACGGACGAGCTTCGTCAGGACCAGAACATCCCCGCGGGAGTGCGCGGGGTGATCATCGGCGACCTCGCGGACCAGGACGCTCCCGCCTCCGTCGCGGGCTTCAAGCAGGGAGACATCATCAAGGCGATCAACGGGAAGCCCGTGAAGAGCATGATGGACTACTACCGCTCCCTGAACGAGGGTCGCCGCACCGTCACGTTCGATCTCCTGCGAGACGGAACGGACGTCAGCGTCGGCATGACCCGGTGAGCGGAGAGTCAGGCCCGGTGCCCGCCGCTGCGGGGGTGCCGCCCCTGCGGCTCTCCGCGGGCCCGGCGCACGCCGGGCTGCGCGCTGAGGCCTTCCTGGCCCTCGAGCTGCCGTTTCTCTCCCGCTCCCGTATCCGGCAGAAGATCCAGACCGGCGAGAGCCTCCTCAACGGGCGGCGCTTTGCGACGTCCGCCCGGATCCGCGAAGGGGACGAGATCCTGGTTGCGTGGCGCAGCGCCCCGGACCGGCGGCCCGCGCCCGCGCTCCCCGTGCTCTCCGAGGATGATTTTCTGATTGCGGTGGACAAGCCGGCGGGCGTGGCATCCCACCCCGGCGGCGGGAGGCAGTCGGGCACGGTGGTCCAGTTCCTCTGCCAGCGCTTCGAGGCGGACGTGAGATCGAGCCTGCAGGCCGGCGGAGACTTTTTTCCGCGCCTCGTGAACCGGCTGGACTTCTTCACCAGCGGCATCATCGTGGCGGCAAAGACCGGAAGCGCCCTGCGCGCGCTGCACGCGCTCAGTGCCTCACACCGCGTTGAGAAGGTCTATGCGGCCCTGGTGGAGGGAGTGGTGGAACGTGATGAAGGGACGATCAACCTCCCCCTTGGCCCGGATCCCGACAGCACCACGGCCGTCAAGATGGCCGTCCGGCCGGACGGCGCTCCCTGCGTGACGGAATACCGGGTGGAGCGCCGGCTCGCCGGATGCACGCTCCTGTCCATCCGTCCGCTCACCGGCCGGCAGCACCAGATCCGCGCGCATTGCGCAGCCATCGGGCACCCGGTCTGGGGAGACCTGCTCTACAAGGACGAACGCCTGTTCCTGCGCTGGAGGGCGAACGGCGGCGCGCTCGATTACTCTCTCCCGCCCCGGCACTGCCTCCACGCCGGGCATTGCTCCTTCGATCACCCCGTCACGGGCCGGCGGGTCAGCATCCACTCTCCGATCCCGGCGGACTTCGCGGAGATCGTCAGCCGCTATCCCGGTCTGTGAATCCTGCCTGACAGTTTCTGCAAGGTGCGGGCCAGCGCGCTGCGCTCATCGTCGGTGCCGAGGCTGCGGTTCCCCGCCTGATAGAGCTGTGTGAAGGCTGCAAGGTCCTTTTCCAGCTTGCCGAGGCTGCCGGCCATCAGCGGAACCGCGTCCCGAAGCCATGCCGCGAGCCGGTCCTGACGAAGAACGCTCAGAGCCGACTGCAGCACCGCGCAGAAGTGGCTGAGGCAGAAACCCCGCGACGCGCGGAAGACCGCGGCAAAGTCACGGTCCTTGCGCCAGAGGTACAGGATCGTCCAGGTGTAGCGCTCGAGATCCTGGGACAGGAGGCCGCAGATGAAGCAGTCGTCCCGCATCGTTTCCAGGGACTGGATCGTCGCGCGGATGCGGGCCTCCGCGTCGCGGCGTCCGCCTTCCGCCGCGGTGACCGTCCCGTCCAGCGCGCTCACCAGCGACGGCAGTTTTTCCTGCAGGTGTGTGAGCATGACGAGCGCGAGCCCGAGCTTGTTCTCACCCTGGAACAGCTTCCCCAGGTGGTCGGGACAGAACCCGGTCTTGTTCGTCTGGACCCGGACGTTGGGCTCCATGACGCGGGAGTGCTGGAACGACGCGAGGTAGGCCCGCTCGGCGCCCTCCATCAGGACGCACAGAGGGCACTCCCCGCCGCCGGCGTAGGCGTCATGCACCCGGCTGATTTCGAGCTTCGGCACGCCGGCCCTTTCCCATGTCCTGGATGCGCTTGTCAATCTCCTTCAGCCTCGCGCGCAGGCGCTCGATGGTCCTCTGGATGCGCGCGCGCTCGCTTTCCAGCTCGTCCCGGGGATCCCGCGCCACCGTGCGCGCGGCGTACTTCGCCTTCACCATGTCCGGACTGGCTCCCCCGATGAGCGCCGCGGAAGCGCGGGCGCGCTCCCCGTCGTCGCGGATGGCGGCCAGCCCGCGCATGTTCTCGAAGCCGACGCGCGGATCGAGGTCCAGCGTGTGCGCCTTCATGATGACCTGCGCGCTTGTCCGCGGAAGCCCCAGGATGCGGTCCAGGTAGTCCGGAAAGCTCGCCCCGTGCTTCTCGCACAGGCCGTGCGCCTCGACGAGCAGGCGTCCCAGCTCCTTCATCATGGATCCGCTGGCCGTGACGAACTTCTCCCGGATGCGCCGCGCAAGGTCCGCGAGCTCAGCGATGTCCTCGAAGGGGTTGCGGTAGATCCCCTTCTTCTCCGCCTCGAACAGGAGCGTGTGAAAGAGGTTCCAGAACCCTGTCGTGTGGGTCCGCGCGGAGATCGGCGTGGGAGATTCGGTGAACTGGATGTGGTGGGCGTACTCGTGGATCGCCGTGTACATCATCTCGTTGTCGCTGCGGAAGTTCCTGTTGTGGATGATGATCTCGCGGCTCTCCGGCTTGTACAGCCCGTGGACCTTCCTGCTCTTCTTGCCGGAGAGGATGACGGTGAAGTCCTCATCAGAAGGGCGCAGCCGCAGGAGAGTACTCTTGATCTGGTCGTTATTCACCGGGCCGCTCCTCTCGTGGACATTCGGCGCGGGTCATGATACCAAATTAAGGAAAATTAACAATCGCATTGCCTTTTTCGAACGCGGATTCGATTATCTTAAGAGGGGACGGAGGTGCGCTCATGAGACAGAAGACGGCAATCGCCGCTGTCGTGCTCGTTGCGGCGTTCATTGCCGGTCCGGGGGCGACGTTTGCGTCCGGGCGGGTGGAGAAAGTCAGCGGCCAGGATCTCTCCTCGGGTGGAGGGTCGCCCGCGCCCAGCCCGAATCCGCAGGGGCTTGCGGATGCGGTGAAGAACCTCGAAGCCATCCAGTACTCCTTCCGCGAAGTGGCGCGGAAAGTCCTTCCCGTCGTCGTGGAGATCGACGTCACCGAAGTCGTCAAGCAGCAGACCCCGCAGCTTCAATCCCCGTTCGACTGGTTCTTCAACCAGCCTCCCGGCGGCGGCCGGGGCGGTGAGCGCCAGTTCCGCAGGAGCGGCCTGGGATCGGGCATCGTCGTGAAGAAAACCGGCGGCACCTTCTACGTTCTCACCAATAACCACGTCGTGGACTCCGCGACGAACATCAGTGTGAAGCTGTTCGACCAGCGCGTCTTCACCGGCAAGGTCGTGGGGACAGATCCGCGCAAGGATCTTGCCGTGGTGTCCTTCGACAGCCGTGATGCCATTCCGCTGGCGGACCTCGGTGACTCGAATGACCTGCAGGTAGGCGACATCGTGCTCGCCGTCGGCAATCCCCTGGGCTTCGAGAACACTCTCACGATGGGGATCGTGAGCGCGCTGGGCCGCCGCGGGCCGAGCGGGCAGGTCGCGCCGAACACGGACTACATCCAGACGGATGCGGCCATCAACCAGGGCAACTCCGGGGGGGCGCTCGTGAACGTGAAGGGGCAGGTGGTCGGCATCAACACCTGGATCGCCGCCCCCACGGGCGGCAACGTCGGTCTCGGATTCGCCATCCCCGTCAACAACGCGAAACGGGCGATCGATGACTTCATCTCCAAGGGCAAGGTGGAGTACGGCTGGCTCGGCGTCCAGCCGGATGACGTGCAGGCTGTCGACCCGGCGAACGATGCATACCCCGGAGTGGCGCGCGACCTTGCCATCGCCGGGATGAAGGGATCGATGGTCATCAACGTCTACCGCAACTCGCCCGCCGAAAAGGCCGGGATGCTCCCCGGTGACTACATCACCCGCGTGAATGGAAAGGACGTCCCGGACCGGGACCATCTCATCCAGGCCGTCGGGGACCTTCTCGCCGGCCGCGCGTATGACTTCGACATCGTCCGCTACGGAGAGAAGACGCGCCTGTCGGTCAAGCTCGGCGTCCGGCCGGACGACACGAGCGACGCCACCTCCTACAAGTACCTCTGGCCGGGGGTCACGGTGGTGCGCATCACCGACCAGATCCGCCAGGACGCCAGCATCGCGAAGGGGTTCGACGGCGTCGTGGTGGCATATCTCCCCGGCGGCGACTCTCCCGACAACGAAAGCCCCGCGTCCATCGCCGGGCTGCGCCCCGGTGACGTCGTCACGCAGATCAACGGCCGTGACGTGCGCACGATCATGGATTTCTACAAGGCCCTGAACGACAGCCCGAAAAAGGAAGTCACATTCAAGATCAATCGCAAGGGCACGGACGTCACGATCGGGCTGGGGAAGTAAGCGCGGGACGCGGACAAAAGAGAAGGGCCGCCTCCCGTTGGTGAGGCGGCCCTTTTTTCAGGACCGGTTGCCGAGAGGCCTTCTACTTCTCCAGGAAAAAGGCCACCCTGCGGTTCTGCCAGCGGTCGTTGAGATTGCTGTCGGGCACGAGCTGGTCAGAGGCTCCGACTCCCTCTGTGGTGAACATGCGGGAATCCAGCCCCCGGTCCACGAGAGCCTTCATGACGGCCTCCGCGCGGGCCTGGGACAGCGGGATCAGCACTTCTCTCTGCTCGATGTCGCCCAGGGCCTTGTTGTCCCAGTGGATCATGACCGCGTGTCCCACGAGCTTGATCTTGTAGTTCGGGAACTTCTTCAGCTTCGCGGCAAGATCGTTGAGCCTCTTGATGTTCTGAACCGCGAGATCGGGCCTCACGTTCTGGTAGTCCGCCGTATACGCCTTGAAGAAGATCCGGGAGCTCAGGATGCGGAACCCGGTGGGCACTTTTTCCACGAGGATGTCCACGGGAATGACCGTTTTCAGCGTTCCGACGTTCCCGAACTCGTCCTTGACCTTGGCCACGACGGGATACTCCTCCGCGGACTCCACGAAATCACCCTTGAGGCTCTTGCCGTCCCAGGTTGCGTTCCGTGACGGCCACGTCAGCTCGAAGGCCCGGAAGAGGTGGTTCTCCGGGTCGTAGATCTCCAGGCGCCAGCTGTCGATCTTCGCGAGGGGCGAGCTCGCATCCGCGCTGATCGTGATGGTGGGCTTTCCCTCGATCGGGGAGAACAGCGGGTCCGAGAGCATCAGCGACCCTGTCGGGGGCGTGACATCCAGCACGAAGGCCGTGCTCGTCGTAGACCCCGGGTTGAACGCCTTGCCGTAGTCCACCGACAGGCGCGCCGTATACCTGCCGTCCGGCTGGAGGATGCCGCTGCCGCTCTTGCCATCCCAGGTCACGGACATGGGCAGATTGGAGCCGTCTCCCGTGAAGGTCTTCTGCGCCGTCTGATTCGAATCGAGGATCTCCAGCTTCCACGAGTTCACTGACTCTTTCGGGCCATAGGACAGGTTCAGCTTCATCGTGTCCATGACCTTGTCCCCATTGGGGGAGAAGCCGGCGGAACCGGGAACGACCGCCAGAGACCCCGGCGCCGGCAGTCCGGCAGGGATGCCGCCGATGTCGATGGTGGCCGTCACCTTGGCGGTGAGACCGAACTCGTCGCGCAACGTGGCCTGCCCGGAGTAGGTCTGGGCGGGCGAAACCCAGTCACCCTTCGTCGAGCGGCCGTCCCACCTGATCTCTCCCCCGGGCCACTTCCCGTCGAAGCTGCGGAAGGTCTTGCCGTTCGGGTCCTGGATGTCCAGCGACCAGCTGTCCATTTTGGCCACGGCGGACTTCCCCGAGATGGAAATGGTCACCGCGTCCACGGCCCCGTCCTTGTCAGGCGTGACCTGCTGGGGGTTGAACGAAAGGCTCCCCGTGGGCGGGGAGACGTCCAGGACGAACTTGTTGCTCTCCGCGGTCCCGGCCGGGGTGCCCGCGCCGTAGTCCACGGTGAGCTTCGCCGTGTACGTGCCTTCGGGGGCCAGGGAGCCCGCTTCACTGCGGCCGTCCCATGACAGGTTGGAGGGCAGGTTCTTGGCATCGCCGCTCCACTGCTTCTGCGGGCCGCTGCCGTTGTCCATCTCCACCTTCCAGCCTTTGATGGCGTCCTTGTTTCCGAAGGCAAGAGCGAAGTCTATGGTGGAATGCTGCTTGTCCCCGTCCGGCGCCAGCCCGGCCTGCTCCGTCTGGATCGAGTTCTGCGGCGTCGTCGGCTTCGCCGTCTGGCAGCCGACCAGCGCCACGATGATCACGAGGACCGCGAGGCCGAGACCCAGGAGTGCTTTTTTCATGATTCCCTCCTTGACGATTTGCGCTCGGGAGGCGTCGAGGTCCCCCCGTCGACACGCGTAATGAAAACCTGGCTCCCCCGCTGCTCGTAGTGGATCTTGCGGTCCCGCGCGAGCCAGCCGAGAGCCTGATAGGCGATGACGCTTCTTTCCCCGAGAACCTCGGAAAGACGCAGGATGTTCACTTCCCGCTTGTCTTCCAGGAGCGCCCAGATCCTTTTTGCGCAATCAGCGATTCTGTCCTCCACGATCTGTTCCCCTCGGCGTCCATCGTTCAACGCGGTCGCGATGGACTCGAAATTCAGGGTACGGGGAGGAAGGCTGGGCAGGTATCATCGACAGAATGATTTTTCCATCGAATATCAGAAGGGGCGGGGGTCGAAAGAATTCGACAGGGACTCCGCCGCGGCCCGTCACTCCAGCAGCTTGTTCTCTATGGTGTAGTGGATCAGCTCGGCATTGCTCTGGAGGTTCAGCTTGGCAAGGATCCGCGCCCGATAGGTCCCGACGGTGGCCGGGCTCAGGTGGAGGTCACCGGCGATCTCCTTGACCTTGCGGCCGGAGGCGATCAACCGCATGATCTGGAACTCGCGGTCGGACAGCTTCTCGTGCGGAGGCTTCTCCGTGGAGCCGTCCAGCTCGGAGGCGAGCTGCTCCGCGAGGCTCGGACTGACGTACTTCCGACCCGCGGCCACCTTCCGGATGGCCGCCAGCAGCTCTTCCGGGACGCTCGCCTTGGCGACGTAGCCGGATGCGCCGGCGCGCAGGGCGCGCACGGCGTACTGCTCCTCGGGGTGCATGCTGAGGATGAGCACGGGCATCTCGTGGCCGGCGCGCCGGAGGTCCTTCAGGATATCCAGCCCGTTTGCCCCCGGGAGGCTGATGTCGAGGATCACAAGGTCGAAGCGTCGGCCGCGGGCCTTCTCCATGAGCGCGGCGCCGTCACTCACCTCGTCCGCAATCGTGATGTCGCGGGACTGCCCGACGATCTTCTTGAGCCCCTCACGGAAGATCGGGTGATCGTCGCAGACGATCGCCTTGATCACTGCGCCTCCTCGCGCGGCAGGGGGATCTCGAGGCTCAGCGTGGTTCCCCTGCCCTTCCTGCCGCTGATGCTCACCTGTCCGCCCAGGGACTGGGCACGCTCCCGGATCCCCAGCAGGCCGTAGGATGTTGCCGCGCTCACCAGGGAGTCCTCGATGCCGATCCCGTTGTCGGCGACCCGCAGGTACAGTCGTCCTCCCAGCTTCCGCAGGGACACGAGCACGCGCGTGGCATGCGCATGGCGCGCGACGTTCGTCAGCGATTCCTGGAGGATGCGGAACACCGCTGCCGTTCGGTTCTTCTCCATTATATAACTGCCCGATCCGACCTTCAACGCGCATTCTATCCCGGCGCGCTTCTGAAACTCCTTGATGTGCCATTCAATAGCCGCGACAAGCCCGAAATCGTCCAGGATCCGGGGCCGCAGGTCCGAGGTGAGCCGCTGGATCATGGAGATCGACTGGTCGATGAGCTCGATGGCGGAGTCGTAGGACTCCAGGCACGCCCCGCTCAGGGGCACGTCCGTCTTCCCGAGGATCGAAATCTCCATCTTCAACGCGGTGAGGAGGCCGCCCAGCTCGTCATGGATCTCCCGGGCAACTGTCTTTCTCTCATCCTCCCGCAGCTCCTGGAGGTGGAGGGCGAGCTGGCGCAACTCTTCCCGCGATCCTTCAAGGTCCTTCAGCGCCCGGTGCCGACGCGTCCGGTCCACGAGGATGAGCACGAGCCCCGATCCCCCCACGCCTTCCCCGGACATGGGGAAGAGCTCCCAGTCCCAGAACGTCGTGGAAGCGCTTTCGTCTCCGGAGCTGCGGACCTTGTCCGCCGCCATGTACGGCGTCCCGGTGCGCAGGACCCGGCGGAAGATGTCCTCATCACCGGGAAACAGTTCGAAGTGGCTTCGTCCGACGTACGACTCCGGATCCTGACCCCAGGAGCGGGAATACGCCTCGTTGACGCGGATGTAGCGGAACTCCGCGTCCAGGAAGGCGATCTTGTAGTTCGTGCTGGCAAACAGCGTCTCCAGGAGCGCATTCGTGCGGCGCAGCTCGCCGGCGGTCGTCCGCCTCTCCAGGAAGTCCCCGAGGAGCTGGCCGATGCTCTCGATGAGATCCCGCTCCTCCTCGCTGAACGGACCTTCGTCCACCTCGGGACGCGGCTCACGGTAGCAGACCTGCAGGGTGCCGAGGTGCGATGAGAGGGTGCCGATGGTGCTCGTCTGCTCCCATTCCGTTTCCACGAATCCGTCGGTCTCGTAGAGGTCGCTGCCGACGCGGATGCGGACGCAGGTGATCGCGGGATACTGGTAGGCCCGGGCAACAAGCTCCGTCACGCTCTGCATGACGGAAGCGAGCGGCATGGCGGGGTCGCTGATGAGAGCGGCAATCTCGTACAGGCAGCGCAGCTCACGCACCCGCTTGTCCAGCGCCGCGAGGTTGTTGTGCAGCTCGATTTCCCGGCGCTTGCGCTCCGTGACGTCGCGGGCGACACGCGAGTACCCCCGAAGCTTTCCGTCCTCATCCAGGAGCGCCGTGGTCTTCACGCTGACGACAAACAGCCCGCCGTCCTTGCGCCGGCGGGTGGTCTCCTCCGACTGGATCGATCCCCTGCGCCGCGCCAGGCGAAGATCCTCCTCCGGCTTGGCGTGCGCCACGTCCTCCGCGGAGTACAGGAGCGCGCAGTTCCTGCCGATGATCTCGTGCGCCGGGTACCCGTACATCCGCTCCGCCGCCGCGTTCCACCGAAGGATCGTTCCCTCCGTATCCAGCATCACGATGGCGGCTTCCGAGCTGTCCGCGAGCAGGCGGAAGCTCGCCTCCAGGTCACGGTGGGCCCGTTCGCGGTCCAGCCGGGCCAGGGACTCCCCCAGGAGAACGGCGAACGTCTCCAGGAACGCGCGGTCGGGCTCATCCGGGTCCGCGTTCCCGCCTTTCCGCGGGATGGCCAGGATACCGAGCGTGGCGTCGCCTGCCGTGACGGGGACCTCGTATGCACCATTGCGCGCGCCTGCCGGCGGCACGGAGCCGCCTTGCCGGAAGTCAGCGGCTTCGGATCCGAGATAGCCTCGCAGAAGCCGCACGGCCTGGGCCACCAGGACGCTGCGCGTTGCGCACGCCGCAAGCTCGGCAAGGGCATGCATCACGGCGAGTTTGCGGCGCGAGGAGCCGTCCGCGCCCCGGTCCTCGACGCTGAGGATCACCGCGTCCGGATCGGCGAACTCCGCGGTGAGGCCCATGAGCCGCTCCTCACCCGTCGAGATGGCGCGCCAGACCACGTCGCGGCGCGCGCAGGCGCGTGTGCGGAGGCAGGCCCGCAGCAGGCCGGAAACCTGCGGGTCCATGGCCGGCGAGGACAGGGACTCTCCGTCTGCCGAAGCGGCCTCTCGATCCGTCAGGAGCGCGGCGCTGTCGTTGCGGGCCGCGAGGCGCAGGGACTGCCCCCCGTCGTCGATGGTGAAAATGAAGACGGGAGAAAGGCGGGAAAGCCAGGGAAGAAAGCGCGCGCGGGCCGCATCGGCGTCCGGCACGGTGGCATACCGGGCCCGCGCCGCCGGACGTTTCCCTTTTAACATCTTGAAAAAAGCTATCGAGACGTGGAAAAAAAGTCCAGATCGAGAATGTCGCAGCTGCTCGAGAATCCTGCCGGAGGCGCGCCGAGAGCCTGGAGCAGCCTCGCCCAGAAGTTCACCTGGGCGCACGTGCCGGCAATGATGACCATCGCTCTCTCGGAGAAGTGGCGGCGGACTTCCTCAATGACGGACCCGGGGAACGCCAGCGGCGTGCGGCAGATGCATTCCACGTAGCCCAAGGCCGCCCTTTCGGGGGCACTGAGGCTGTCCGCTTCTTCCAGGGGGATTCTCCCCTGGAGCACCCTGACCTCGCGGTCGCTGATGCCCCTGCGGTCGTAGTCCCGGGAGTTCATGTCGATGCAGAATGGACAGGAGACGAGAAAAGAGGTGCGCATGCGGATGAGCGTCAGGAGCCGCCGCGGAACCTCGGGCTCATCATGGGCAGCGAGGCTCTCCATGACGCCGGAGCCCACGAGGAGCCGCGGGTACCAGGCCAGGAGCCGGTTGCCGACGAGCCGTCGGCCGAGTCTCCGCTCCACGAGCCAGAAGAGGAAGCGGAACAGGAAGGGCATTCTCCGGGGTTCGTCGATGGAGATCATGAATCGTCCCCCGATGCCTGCGCGGCGAGACGGTAGAAATCCATGGAAGCCAGGCGGAACCTCTCCACGGAGGGAAACCCGGCCTCCCGGGCGAGCTGCTGGATCCGCGCGGGACGGAGACGATGGTGGAGCGGGGGGCCCTGCTCCTGCCGTTTCCAGGGCCATTCGAGGATCGCCACCCGCCGGCGCGCCACCCGTCGCGCCTCGCGCAGGGCTGCCAGGGGATCGTCGGTCTCGTGCAGGACGTGGCCGAGGAAGACGAGGTCGAAGGATCGGTCCCCGAACGGAAGGGCTTCCGCCACGCCCTCACGGAATGTTGCCCCCGGCACCAAGGTATGCGCGGCGGCCAGGAGCTCCGGATTCGGATCGATGCCCGTGACCCCGGCCGCGGCTCCCTGAAATGCCTCGGCGAAAACGCCGGTGCCTGTTCCGACGTCGAGCACACGTGGGGAGGTCAGCCCCTCGAGACTCAACGAGACGACGCGCGCCGTCTCCATCATGGCCAGTCGTTCAGCAGACCTGAGGCGCTCCAGCCCGCCATGAAAACGCTTCTCGTGCATGAAGGTGCCCGCGGCCTACTCCGGCATGTCGTCAAGGCCGCCCGCGTTGACCACGTCCGTGAATCCGGCCATCTTCAGAAGACGCGCTCCCTGGGCGCTGCGCGCACCCGAGGCGCAGTACAGGACAATCGGGCCCGTCTTCGGCCCCAGCTCTCCCATGCGGAGCGGCAGGAGAGGCAGGGGGATGTTGATGGCCCCCGGGTACGCGCCGTCGCGGAACTCCGCCGCACTCCTGACGTCGACCACGCGCGCGCCCGCGCTGATCTTTTCCTTGACCGTGCCCATGTGTGTTTCCTTTCCCTGTTGGCGTCCTTGTTCGCGGGCGCTCAGGCCCGCTCGCTTTCAGAGTCGAATCCGCCCTCGGCCTGAATGGCGACCCAGCCGCCGGTGAGATTTCGCACGTCGGAAAAACCATTCTCCTTCAGGATCCGAAGCGCCAGGTGCCCTCGGAACCCGCTGCGGCAGTAGATGATGATGGGGCGATCCCGGGGGACCTCGTCCCTGCGGAACCTCAGCTCATCCACGGGGATGTGCATGGCGCCCCGAAGGTGCGACGTCTCGAACTCGTTGAGGGTGCGGACGTCGAGCAGGAGCGGCGCGCCATCCGCCGCCGCAGGCGCCGCGTCAGGCGCGGAGGCCGCGTTGGCCGCGGACGCGGAGATCAGGCTCTTTGCCTCGGATGCCGTGCAGATCGGGCTGAATCCCGAGATATCGTTGAGGCCGACGAACGCCGCAACATTCACGGGGTCGTTGGCAGAAGAGAACGGCGGCGCGTATGCGAGGTCGAGCTCCGCGACCTCATGCAGCGTGAGCTTCCCGGCAAGGGCCGTGGCAAGAACGTCGATCCGCTTCTCCACGCCTTCCTCGCCGAACGCCTGGCCGCCGAGCAGCCTGCCGGTTCTCCGCTCGTAGACGATCTTGAGGGTGAGCTCCCGGGCGCCGGGGTAGTAGGCAGCATGATGATCTTTTACGACGATGGCAGCCGCCGCATCGAGGCCGGCAGCCCGGGCAGCGCGCTCGGTGAGCCCCGTGCTGGCAACCGCGGCGTCGAACACCTTCACCACGCTCGTGCCCAGGGCGCCTCCATACCTCTGGGAAATGCCCAGCGCGTTGGAGGCGGCGATGCGGCCCTGGCGGTTTGCCGGCCCGGCCAGCGGCAGACGCCCACTTGCGCCCGTGACTCTGTTCCTGATCTCCACCATATCTCCCGCGGCATAGATGTCTGGATCGGACGTCTGCATGTGATCATCCACGAGCAGACCACCGGCCGCGCCGATCTCCAGCCCCGCGTCACGCGCGAGAGAGAGCTCGGGCCTGACGCCGACGGCGAGAAGGACGAGGGAGGCCGGAAGCTTCCGACCCTCGGAAAGCTCCACTTCGGAGCTGGCGGCATGCACCGCCTTGATCTTCTGTCCCGTGATCACGCGGACGCCGTGCGCCTCCAGGCGCTGGGCCACGAGGGCGCCGAGCTCGGGATCAAGGGCGGGCATGAGACGAGGAAGGAGCTCGACCACCGTGGTCGCAACCCCCCGCCGGGAAAAAGCTTCGGCCATTTCAAGGCCAATGAAACCGCCTCCGGCGATCACGGCGCTCGTGGGCTTCCGGGAATCAATGAACTCATGGATCTTGTCCATGTCCGGAACAGTCCAGATCGTAAAAACGTTCGGGCTGGCTGCGCCTTCGATGGGAGGCACAACCGGAGTGCCGCCCTGGGCCAGGATCAGCTTGTCGTAGGGCAGGAAAGCGAAGCCTTCCGGCCCCTTGGTCCTGACCTTCTTCTCTGCCCGGTCGATTTCGACCGCCTCGGTTTCCGTGAGTACCTTGACCCCATAGCGGCTCTCGAAGCCTTCCGGCGTCTGCAGGAGGAGCTTCGATCTTTTCTGGATGTCCCGGGAGACAAAGTAAGGAAGACCGCAGTTGGCGAACGAGACGTAGGGGCCCTTCTCGACGACGATGATCTCGGCGCTTTCACTGATTCGCCGCGCCCTGGCCGCGGCCGTTGCGCCGCCCGCCACTCCACCGATAATGACGAGTTTCATATCGCGATTCCAGTATCAAGAATAACCGAAAATCGAAATCAGTGCTGTGACAAAAGTCACGAATCCTGGGCGGGCGAGGCCCGTGCCGCGATGCTCCGCGGCTGCAGCACACGGATCCTCCCGCGCTCCGTGGCGACAAGGCCCGATGTCTCAAAGTCCCGGAGGATCCTGCTGACCACCTCCCGCGAGGTCCCCACCTCCGAGGCGATCTTCTGGTGAGTCCCCAGCACGATGCCGGCCTTCCCTCCCGCGGCGGAGGCGAGGTACGCCGCGATCCTGTCGTCCACGTGGCGGAACGCGACCTCCTCCACCACCGTCATCATCATCTCCAGTCGTCTGGCGTAGATGCGGAAGACGAAGTGCCGCCATTCGGGATACTCGTCCACCCATCGGGACAACAGCTCAGATGGCACGAGGACGATCTCCGTCTGACCCTCCGCCTCCACCGTCGCGGGGAAGGCGTCCGTGTTCAGGATACACGTCGCGGAAAGAACGCAGCTTTCACCCCGGTCAATCCTGTAGAGGGTCAGCTCCTTCCCGCCTTCGCTCGTCTTGTAGATCCTCAGCGTTCCCTCGAGAACGAGGGGAAGGTACCGGCAATCCGCGCCGCCGGTGAGGAGCACCTGCTTATGGGAAAGGCTCTTGCGCACGGAACGAGCGAGGAGCTCATCCCGCGCCTTCTGTGGAACGGCGCTCAGGAAGGGGAAGGCATCAAGGATCTCGTCGCCTTTTCGAGCCGGGGGTTTTGCCATGGTCATCCTCGCTTGTGTGGCACAAAGGTATCCCGCGGCCGGCCGCTCGTACAGCCCCGGGCAAAAGAAAAGGGCCCGTCCCGGAACCCGGTGGGCCCTCAGATGAAAAAGGCTAGGAACTTCCGTTGCACTAGCATTGTAGAAAGTAGCGCGATATTGTTACGCCATAGTGAACGGAATGTTAAATCTCGTTAATGTCGCGCAGGCCGGATCCCTACTTCCGGGAGCGCCTGGACGCCGCGCCGCCTCCCCCTCCGCCCAGGACGACGGCCATCCCGAGCAGGAAGCCGAAGTTGTACCACCCGCCGTTGTTGTGCACCTCGTACATCTGCACGTTCCGGGTGAACAGGGAGATGACGAAGGTAATGGGCGCAATCAGGCCGTTCCAGAGCCCCATCCAGAAGCCCGCTGCGCTTCCGTTCGGCGCACGGGAATTGAGCAGCTCGTTCGGGCCCGGCGCACAGCCGGCCAGCGCCGCAAACATCAGAACCACGCACACCAGGATGAACGCTGTTTTCATGCTTTTTCTCCCCTATGACCACCGGTCGTCCGCCGAGGGTCCGTAGGCACAACCATATGCTGGATGCACAGTGGGATTTCCGCCACCAGGGGCGCCGGGTGGCTGAGCGGCATCGAGGCCGCCGGGACTCTTCATGGCAACTCCTCTCTCGGGTCGATCTGGTCGGCTTTTCGGCCATACGGGAGTACCCGTTCGGCGAGTACGCCGTCCCTGGCCTCGGCCGACTTCCTATCACGGTCGAGACGCTATTCGGCCCAGTCTGACCCGAAGAGCTTCTGGGCCGCATCCGCGCGGGCGGCGCGCCCCTGCGCGGCGCTTCCGGCGCCCCCCGCGGCGGCACCGCCGGCGCCTCCCGCGGGTCCGAACATCGGGTAGCGGGCGGCAAGGGCCGGATCGAGCTTCGCCATCTTCTCATACGCCTTCTTCGCCCCCGCGTCGTTTCCCGACAGGGCGTAGGAGAGCGCAAGCGCGACGAGCACGCGGGCGTTCGCCGGCTCTTTTTTCTCCGCTCGTTGAAGATACTGAAGAGCGCGCGCCTGGTCCTGCCGGAGGACATACACGTTCGCCGCGTTGATCAGCGCCGGGATGTATCCGTCGGCCGCGATGGCCTTCTCGAACCGGCCGAGCGCCTTGTCCAGCAGGCCGAACTGCGCATACAGGACGCCGAGATGGTTGTCCGCGGCGGGAGACGGGGACTTGTCCAGCGCGGCCAGAAGCTCCGTCTCTCTCGGCCCGAGGGCGGCCGCGCGGAACGCGTCCAGGTCGCCATTGAAGAAGGCAACGACGCGGCTGTTCGGCGGGACGGCAACCGGCTGCGCGCCGGCAAACCCGGACGGCACATATACCTTCCACGCCTCGCTTGTGGAAAAGAAGGCGGCGTCCCCCCGGGTTTTCCCTTCCCGCCACTCCAGCGCCGCGGCCTGCCACGCCTTCATGAAGCCTTCCTCGATGATGGTGGTCTCTACGGGGATCCAGATCCCGTCATCCCGGACGATGAAGGCATCCGATTTCGGAAACACCCGGGCTGCCAGCTCCGGGGAGATCCCCAGATCGAACGCAGCGAAGATGTGGCCGGGTGTCGCTATGAACGCCGTCGGGACCCCCACGGATTCGAGGAGGCTGTTGTACAGCACGGCGAGGTCGTCGCAGTCGCCGGACTTCTGGTCCAGGGTCTCCAGCGGGAAGCGCAGGTAATCGATGGCCGCCTTGTCACGGGACAAGGTCTCATACGGGCTGGCCGGATCCACGACGTATCGTATGCCGGCGGCTTTCATCGCCCCGAAAAGCCTGACCGCCGACAGGAGGTTGTGCGTGAGCACGTTCGTCGTCAGATCATCCACCATGCCGACCACCTGTCCGCTGAAGCGCAGGAAGGCCGGATCGTTGACTGTCATGAACGCGCCCACTTTCCGGTCGTCCGTCCAGCGGATGGCGTTCCTGTTGAGCAGACCGATGGGCCGAATCACGGTCTCCTTGTACGCCTTCCCTCCCGACGTGTATTCCACAGTCAGCTCTGCGGAGACCGATCCTCCCTCACCCCGGTCCAGGATGGAAGCATCGAACAGGGCACGGACGCCGGCGTCCACGCTCTGCCCCACGCCCAGGGCATCGGGGGCCGCCGCTGCCGTCGGGGTCTTCATGAGCCCGGGAACGAAGAAACGGATGGAGAGGCCGGAGATCGTCGTGGAGCCGGTGTTCTGGAGGGTCACTCTTCCGAGAGAGTGGTCGGCGTAGGAACGATAGAGGGCCGGAAAGACGCCCTCGATGACGAGGTCCCGCAGAAGCAGATCCGGGCCCACCATGATGCTCGGCACGTGGACCCCGTAGCGGTCGAGCTTCTCTCCGGTGAACGGGTTCTCGGACAAGCCCAGGGGGACCTGCCGAGCGGAAACGGGCAGGACGACGCGGAAGTCGGCGTATGTCGTCCCGTCCGCCGTCTGCACGCGGGTGGCCCGCACGCGCGCCTTCTGCCAGTTCTGGTACAGCTCGCGCGCGGCGTCGCGCTCGAGCTTCACCATGGCGTCACTGTCCATGAATCGGAACGTGTAGGTCTTGTCGTCGATGGCGTAGGTTCCCTGGGACTGCAGGGGCACGGACACGTCGTAGAGCGCGCCGCTCACCAGCGAGCGCTCGGCCCCGAAGCGCCTCTCCGTCTCCACCTGGAGCAGGGCAGCGACGGCCGCCTGCGTGCGCGCCCGGCGCTGCGCGTATTCCGCCTCGGTCTCGAACATGTCCCGCGGCGCCAGGTCCGTCGGAGCAATGGAGGACAGGACGCGCTGCGCCAGCGCTTCGTCCACGAACCGCTTCTGCGCCGTGGAGATGCGGCCGGTGAGCAGCGCAAGGATCGTTCCCAGCGCCGACGGTCCGGTGCCGCTTGCCGCCCAGAGGCCGAGGCCATTGGTTTCGCTCTTGCCGGCAATTGCCAGCCGAGTCCCGTCCAGCGTGAACTCCATGTCACGAACATTGCCGACGTGCGGAGAGAACGTGAACGCCGGTTTCCACTGCCCGGCCGCCAGGCTCCAGGCCCGTATGTCGCGGTAGTGCCCCGTCAACAGCAGCGCGCCGTCCGGGGAAAAGGTGACGCTCAGGACGGATCCCAGCTCGATTGCCGGGACCGTTTGCGCCGGCCGCAGTGCCTGGCCCGCGCGCTCAAAAACAAGGAGCGAGTCAGCGTATCCGGCGGCGAGCCACTTTCCGTCCGGTGAGAACGCGATCTGCTCGTAGTCATTGGAGAGGTTGTGTTCCTCGTTCTCCTGCCGGAACACGGTCTGCAGGCGATCTCCGTCAACGCGGCACAGGATGATGCGCCGCGTCATGTCGTCATTCTCGCTCAGCGCAACGAGAGAGCCGTCCGGCGTGAATGAGATCGACGAAACGGAGCCCGTGTGACCCGCCAGCCGATCCACGACCTTGAAGGTCGAGGCGTCGCGCCGCCAGAGGAACACTTCTTTTCCCGCGGCGCTCACGAGGATGGAACCGTCCGGGCTCAAGGCAAGACAGTCAACCGTGTCGGCGTGGTCCGTGAGCACGGACAGCGGCTCGCCGGTGCGCGGGTTGACAACGGCAATGTCGTTTTCCGTCCGATACGCGGGAAAGAGAAGGAAGGACTCGTCCGGGGCGAACTGCAGCACCGAGGCATGACGGAACGTGCCGCCCCAGTACACCTGCTGACGGTGACGCCACAGGAGCTCCCAGTTCCCGTCCAGCACACGGACGGAGTTTCCCTCCGTCCAGTCTGCCAGGGCGACGAAGGTGCCGAATCGTGACAGCTCCACGTCCAGGCCCTGGTTCGCGGAGGGGTAGAACCGGACCTGGCTGACGCGAAAGTCTTCCGCAGCTGCCGCCGCGCCGAGCCCGACCAGGAGCGCAAGCACCAGCGCCGGTGTCCTCATTCCTTCCCCCTTCAGGATGGAAGACGCGGCCCTTTCCCGACCTCGATCTTCCCCCGATAGTACGTCTGCATGAGCACGGCGGATTGTCCCACGAAGCCCTCGACGCCGAGGCGCCGGATGGCACAGAGGTTGAAAACCTTCATGTTGTGGGGGAGCACGTTCGCGCGATCGGAAGCGGGACTCAGCCTCGAACAGGGGAAATCGGCGCACTGGTGGCAGAACTCGACCTTCTTCTCGGTGACGCAGCGCCAGGTCTCACACGTGCCGGGGATGACGGGGCACTTGCCCTTCATGCCCCGGCAGCCCGCGCACGGCAGCTTCTCTCTTGGAATCCGGTGAGCGACAAGGGCCTCCATCATCTGCGGATTGTCCGCGCACTTCACGAGCTCACAGATCCCGCAATCAATGCCGCATGGTGCGACCATGCCGAGTCTCTCTTTCTGTGTCACGGTCCGTTCTCCTTGGGTCCCGTTTTCGCTGGAATTCGGTGCTACATTGACACTGCGGCCCCGGAGAGTCAATCTCACGTGACGCTGCGCGGGGCGCGGCCTCCGCACGGCGCGAGAAAGTCCCAGTCAGCTCCACTCGTTCAACATGATCCTGAGCCGGCCCCGCGAAGAGAGCTGACGTGATCACTCTGGTTGAAAACTCCATTCTCTTGAAATAGATTTCCCTCGGGGAGGGGAGAAAGGGAAGGCGTCGTTGGAGGCTGACTCTGGGAAGAGCGGGGTCCAGGAGCTGGTGCAAGGCCTGGCCGCGGGGCTCGGAATGGATCTCGTCACGCTGCTTTTCAAATGGGAGCAGGAACAAGAACCCGGCACCCTCCATCTTCGCGTCTATCTCGGAAAGAGGTCGGAGAGGCTCGTCTTTTCAGGAGAACTGGTTCGAAGCAGCGCGGAAAACGCCTATCCCTTCGTCATACGGTACTCGGAATACATCCTGGAAACGCTGCGGAAGCTGAAGCAGGCTCAGCCATAGAAGCTCAGGGCGTGGTCCGGCTGCGCCCTTCATTGACGGTTCGATACCAGGTATAGGAGCCGGCCGGAGGAAACGCGGTCGGAAAGTCATCAGAGCTGAAATCGGCGACCTCGTGCGCGGTGAACGTCCGCATCTCGCCTGTCCTGCTCAACTCCTGGAGCGTGAGAAGCTTTCTGTTGCCGAGCGGGAAAGGGGACAAGAGTGTCATGGCGAGAGGGGCGGTTCTACGGTTTCACTTGCCGGCGACGGAGAAGTTTACGTGATCAGAGATCAGAACGCCACCGACGGCAGCAACGCAATCCAGCCGATACGCTCCGCCGGGCAGGTTGGAGAGTGTCACCGCCGGGCCAGTCTGGCTTTGGAGTGCGCCGTTCAGGTACCACTGGATGGACGGTTTGCCGCTAACGGTTGCCGCAACGGTGATGTCCTGCCCCTTGCCGTAGTTCGCCTTCACGCTGCTGAGCGCGATCTGGAACGTCGATGGCGGGTCGGGCGTGATTGTCACCGTTACCGCCCCTGTCGCGTCAACATTCAGGGCGAAGCTCGCAGTGTCCGCTGGCGGCACGTAGAGAGAATCTGCTCCTCCAGAGCGGAATCCGGTAGGGTCCTGGAAAACACGAGACAAGGTGTAGTAGCCGGGCGCGACAGCCTTTGTTGCGCTGATGGTGGTCGTGCCCCCGGCATTTGCCGCGGCCGGCAGGTTGATCGTGGATGGACTGCCGTTCAGGGGCGTCAGGTCTGCTTCTACGAACGTTTCGTTCAGGGCGTTTGCCCACGTCAGAGAGATCGAAAGGCCGCTGCTGCTGGTGAACTGACTTTCGAGGACATCCGCCGATGCCGTGCTCCCTTCAACAACAGTCACCTGGGTCGTCGCAGTGGAGATCACTTTTTTGGCAGCATTGTTCCCGTTGACTTCGACCTGCCAGCTGCCCGCGGCAAGGGAGCCGATGGTCACCGTTTGCGCCGTGATTCCGTTTCTCTGGAAGCCCGCGCTGCCGGGACCAGTACCAAGGATGTCGTAGGAGCTGGTGCCTGTCAGAACCGGGTTCTTGCCGACCTGCTGCATGCTGATCACGGGCAAATTGATGGTGAGAGTTCCGCCGCTGGCGCCGGATGCGCTACCGGGAGAAGGGCAACTCATCAGCACCAGGACGCCGGCAATGACGACAAGGCTTGGTAGTATCTTCTTCATTCCGGATACCTCGTGAGGCCCGCAGTTCCTTATCTTCAATTATATCACGGGGTCGTACGTCTTGCGCAAAATCCTCCTTTGACGCGGGAGCGCGGGGCCGGGCGACGTCGAGCTACTTCGTCGGGCACGCCGCGCGAGGCTCAAGATACTGCTTGATGGTGTTTTTTGTCCGCTCGAAGACGTCTTCCAGAGTCTCACCGGCGGTCTGGCAGCCTTCAATCTCTGGTGAGAAGGCATAGTACCCATGGCTGTCTTTCTGGACGACGACACTCACCCTGTATCCCATACTAGGCTCCACCTTCTAGCGTCGGACCGTCGGGCCGTCCCCTTGAATGCGGGTACTGGAATTGCCTTGCCCGGTGTTTGATAATGGCGCGGGAGGCTGGAATGAGAATCGAGTACTTTCATGCATCGAAGTTCGGAAACGGGGCCCGGGTCGCGGAGGAGTTCAAGAACCGGATGGCCGAGCGGGGCGTCGCGGTCGACATCCACCATGTCAAGGAGGCGCGGCCCGGCGAGATGCCTCAGGCTGACCTGTACCTTTTCAGCTCTCCGGGGCGCATGGGCAGGCCGATCGGCCGCATGCGCCGCTTCCTGAAGAAGGTGAAGCTGCCGGCCGGCACGCGGTACGCCCTCCTCACGACTGAGGGCGCGCCTACTCCGGACAAGAACGGCCGGATGCCCACAGCGGAAGAGATGGCTCGCTGGCAGCGCATGATCCCCATCATGAACGGGATCCTGCTGGCAAAGGACCTCGTCAAGGTCGCGGAGGACAAGATCCTTGTGACGGGGCTGAAGGGCCCCCTGGAGGAAGGCTGGCAGGAGAAAGTGGAAGCCTTCGCCGCCCGGATCCCGATACGCTGACGACATGCTGCGGCAGGAAACGGTCTCGCAGGCCGAGGTCGTCCTCGTTGTTACCAGCTCGATCTACAGTGAAGACGGCATCGAGTTTGAAAAGAAGATGGATGAACTGTGCGAAAGCAGGTTCCTGACGATCACGCTTGACCTGTCGGCCGTCCCTTCGATCACCTCTGGTGCCATCGGCAAGCTGGTACAGGTTCGGAAGCGCCTGCGCGAACAGCAGCGGACTATCAGGATCCGCGGGTGCAGTGACGCGCTCTACAAGATCTTTCAGATGATTCGACTGGACACTCTTCTGGAGATAACAAAGTAGAGCCGGACCCGGGTCCGTTCAACGCCCGCTTCCGTGCGCTTTGATTGCGCCTGGCGCGAGAAAGCGCTACAATCTTCGCCGAATGCGACGCCTGGCGGCGCAAGGTCGGCATGGGGGAAACGAAACAGAAAGTTCTCATCATTGACGACGAAATTCGCATGTGCGAATCCCTCTGCGAGATTCTGGAGTCGGAAGGACTGGAAGCCCTCTCCTCGACAGATCCTCTGCAGGCACTCAAGATCCTGACTGAAAACAATGTCGATCTTGTTTTTCTCGATATCAAGATGCCCGGAATGAGCGGCATCCATCTGCTGAAATCAATGAAGGCGATCGCCCCAGCCATCCCCATCATCATCATCACGGGCTACCCCTCTGTCGACAACATTGTTCAGTCGATGAAGCTGGGGGCGAGCAACGTCTTTCCGAAGCCTCCGAACATGGAAACGCTTCTCCGGGAGGTGAAGGTCATCCTCGACAGCAGGGGGAGGAGGCAGCAGTCGGAGCGCTCAGGCACCGCGAGAATCATCACACGGGATCAGCGGCTGCAGAAGATCCTGGGCGCCATGGAGAAGTTCGCTGTGACCGATGCTCCCGTTCTGATCACGGGGGAGAGCGGCACGGGCAAGGAGCTGCTAGCAGGCGCCTTTCACGACCTGAGCCCCCGAAGAGAGAGCCGCTTCGTCAAGGTAAACTGCGCGGCCCTCCCGAAGGCGCTGCTGGAGAGCGAGCTGTTCGGGCACGAGAAGGGGGCCTTCACCGGCGCCGACCAGATGAAGCCGGGGAAGTTCGAGCTCGCCGGCGGCGGGACGCTCTTCCTCGACGAAGTGG
>DATKLM010000125.1:0-28760 GCA_035542415.1 Spirochaetia bacterium | reverse complement strand
CCGCAGAGCGACGCGCAGCGCTTGAAGAGCGAACGTCTCCGCGATACTTTGAAGCCAATGAGAGTCGCGCGACAGCTCGCCTTCCGCGTTCCGATCCCTGCTTCGCGAACCGCGCCGCTCCCCCGGTGGCCGCTTGTCCTCATCGTCCTTTCATCCTCGATCCTGCTCCCCCTGTCCCTCCCCAGCGAGTTTTTCGGCGCCGCCATCCGCGCGCTGGGACTGAAGCCTGATGAGAGCTTCTACTGGGGCAACGCCATGCTCGGCTTCGTGGCCATCGCCCCCGTCTTCTACGCGGTTTCCCGGGCTCCGACGTTCGGCTTCGCTTCCATCCTGGGGCTCATTTTCGGCGGCATCTCCACGGCGCTGTCCAACTACTGGCTCATGTTCTTCCAGGGATATTCCACGTGGACCATGGGCGGCACCGTGCTCGGCTACATGGGCGTCAACTCGCTCCTTTTTCCCTTTCTCCGAGGCTTCTCCCGTGTCAGCACACGTTACCGGCCTTTTCTTTTCGCGCTTGCGTGGTGCGGGTACGAGTATCTGAAGTCGGTGGGCTTCGTGGGGTATCCGTGGGGGCTGATCGCGTACCCCATCGGCAGCTTCCTTCCGCTCATTCAGTTCGTGGACGTCACGGGCATCTGGGGACTGTCGTTCCTCATGGCCCTGGTCAACGCGCTCGTCGCGGAGGCCGCGTTGTGGGGCCATGGGCACGCCGGGGGACGCCTCCTGCTCGCGCGGCAGGCTGCGTTCGGTGTTTTTCTGGTGGCCTGCGTCCTCGTGTACGGCGTCATCCGCCTGGCCACGCCGATCCCTCATGACACCTCCGCGTCACTCCTGCTCGTCCAGCAGAACTCCAACCCCTGGCAGCAGGGAGGCGGCGCCAACGCGGCAAGCTTCACGGCCAATCAGGAGCTCACCCTCCAGGGACTGGCGGCCACACGACCGGTGCCGGACCTCGCGGTGTGGAGTGAAAGCTCGGTCACGGACGTCTGGGTTGATGCCAGCAACCGCTTCAGTCCGCCGAACAACAAGCTGGAGCCCTTCTTTCCGAAAGCAGGTATCCCGATCCTCTTTGGCGGCATCTATGTCAAGGACTACGAGAAACGTCAATACATGAACGCGGCCATCCTTGTGAGCCCGGACGGGAGAGTGGTGGACACGTACGGGAAGATGCACCCCGTCCCCTTTGCGGAGAGCATTCCCTTCTTCGAGTACGAGCCGGTCCAGAAGTTCTTCCGCGACGTGGTTGGAGTCTGGAACCCGTGGTTCATGGGGAACCGCTACACCATCTTCAGCGTGCCGCTCAGGGCGGGGGGGACGCTCCGTTTCGGCGTTCCGATCTGTTTCGAGGACGCCTTCTCGGACCTCGACCGGGGATTCGTCATCCGCGGAGCCGACATGCTGGTGAACATCACCAATGACTCGTGGTCCAACACGTGGTCATCGGAGATCCAGCATTTCACCGTGGCGCGATTCCGCGCGATAGAAAACCGCCGGGTGCTCGTGCGCTCGACGAACGGCGGCGTCTCCGGCGTCGTGGGACCCTGGGGAGAGACGTGGGGACGGATGCCGTTCTTCCAGGCGGCGTGGCGCGCCGTGGAAGTTCCCATCTATAAGGAAAAGACTTTCACGCCGTACACCCGCTTCGGGGACTGGTTTCCCCGTCTTGTTCTTGCGCTCCTGTTTGTCGTGCTCGTGGTGAACGTGCTGGTCGTCAACGTTCGGCCAAAAAAGAGAGGCTATCCCGCCCCCGCAGCCTGAGCCGCGATGAGGGATAGCCTCGCTCGTTTCAACGAGTTGCTTGCCTACTGCTGGTCGTCGTACCCGCCTCTGCGGGGCTCCTTGGGCTTTGCGAAGTTCACCTTGATGTTTCGGCCGTCAACCGGTGTCTCGTTCAGCGCCTTGATTGCGGCCTCCGCCTCGCCCTGGGAGGACATCTCGATGAACCCGAAGCCCTTGGACCGTCCGGTCTGACGGTCCTTGATGACCTTGCTCGTTTCTACCGAGCCGTACGGGGTGAACAATTGACGCAGGGAATCCTCGTCAATCCGGTAGGGAAGATTCCCTACGTACAGATTCACAGCCATACACACTCCTTTTCCGACAGATCCTCTTTCTTGGGACACGAACGGGTAGGAAGACTTCGAAGAACAGCAGAACTCGTGACCAAAGCACGCTGATTTTAGCTGGTTTTCATTCTGGGCGCAAGCTTTTTTTTCCCCCCGGCGGGTCGTGCGGCGGATTTCCCCGCCGCACAACGCACTTTTATTCGCCGTGGAGCCTCAACCCTGCTTCTTTCCGTGGACAAGCGATGCGACCATGGCCGGCAATCCGTACAGGTTGATGAATCCCGTTGCATCGGCGTGGTCATAGCTGGTGGCGCCGAACGACGCGAGGTCCTTCTGGTAGAGAGACCAGGGAGACTTGCGCCCGGCGATGATGATGTTTCCCTTGTACAGCGCGAGCCGGACTGTCCCCGTGGTATATGCGGACACCTTCTCCATGAATGCTTCCAGGGATTCGCGCAGAGGCGTGAACCATTTTCCCCCGTACACGAGATCCGCGTAGGTCTGGGCGACGGTCTGCTTGAAATGGAGGCAGTCCGTGTCCAGCGTCAGCATCTCCAGCTCGCGGAGCGCCGTGTAGAGGATGGTCCCGCCCGGAGTCTCATAGACCCCGCGGCTCTTCATCCCGACCCGGCGGTTCTCCACGACGTCCGCCCGGCCGATGGCGTTCTCCGCTCCCGCGGCGTTCACCTCCGTCAGGATCTGGAACGGGCTCATTTTCTTTCCGTTCGCCGACACCGGGATGCCTTTCTCGAACTCGATGCTGATCTCGGTCTCCCGATCCGGGGCGTCCTTCAGGGACTTGGTGAGCTGGTACATCTCCTCCCGGGGCCGGTTCCACGGATCTTCCAGGTCGCCTCCCTCGTGACTGATGTGCCAGGCGTTCATGTCGCGGGAGTAGATGTTCTTCTTGGAGATGCTTCCCAGCGGCACGTCGTGCGCCTTGGCGTAGTCGATGGCTTCCTCGCGCGAGCGGATGTTCCATTTCCTCCACGGGGCGATGACGGTGAGCTGCGGCGCCAGCGCCTTGTATGCCAGCTCGAACCGCACCTGGTCATTGCCCTTGCCCGTGCACCCGTGGGAGACCGCGTCCGCCTTTTCCTTGAGCGCGACTTCCACCTGGGCCTTTGCCTGGAGCGGCCGGGCGATGGACGTGCCCAGGAGGTACTTGCCCTCGTAGAGGGCGCCGGAGCGCAGCATGGGGAACAGGTAATCCCGGGCGAACTCCTCCCGGAGGTCCAGCAGATGGAGCTTCGAGGCGCCGGAGGCCTTTGCTTTGGCCTCCAGGCCGGAGAGGTCCTCGTTCTGCCCGACGTCCGTGCAGACCGCGACAACCTCGGCGCCCTTGTAGTTCTCCTTGAGCCACGGAATGATGATGGAGGTGTCCAGGCCTCCGGAATAGGCAAGGACGATCTTCTTCACGTCCTTCTTCGTCGTGCTGTCCAGAACTCCGCTTCCTTCACTCATGTCAGCTCCTCCTCGATGATGGCGATTCCTTTCCTGAGATCGCGCTCCGTGATCACGAGCGGCGGGGCAAGGCGGACCGAGTTCGTTCCCGATCGGAGCGCCAGCAGACCGCGGCGCTGCAGGCGGGCCAGGAGGTCCGCCACCTCTCCGCCGGTGTACTCGAAACCCTGCAGGAGGCCCCGGCCGAGCAGCGCGCCGACCTTACCGCTCCGCTTCCTGAGGCCCTCCAGCTCTGCCCTGAGAAGCTGCCCGCGGGCACGCACGCCGGAGATGAACGCGGGCCGCGACATGAGCTTCCACACGTGGGCGGCCACGGCCGTTGTCACCGGGCCGCCGCCGAACGTCGTGCCGTGCTCACCGGCGTGGATGAGGCAGTTCACCTTCTCGGGGATCAGGGCCGCTGAGAGCGGGAGGCCGCCGGCAAGGGGCTTTGCCAGCGTGATGATGTCCGGCTCCAGCCCGACGCCCTCGGAGCCGTAGAACGTCCCGGTGCGGCCCAGGCCGGTCTGCACTTCGTCTGCAATGAGAATTGCGCCGGCCTTCCCGCAGCCTTCGTTGAGCGCCCGCGCGAACTCCGGGGTCATCACGTGGAGCCCGCCTTCACCCTGGACCGGTTCGACGATCACCCCGGCAACTGTATCGTCAAGGACCTTCTCGAGCGCCTCCACGTCGTTGTAGGGAGCGACGACCACGCCGGGGAGCAGCGGCTGGAACGGGTCCTGGTACTTGGCGCTGGGAGTGCAGGACAGCGCTCCCAGCGTCCTGCCGTGAAAGCCGTTCTCGAAGCACAGCAGCCGGTCGTGGAGCGGCCCCTTGGTCCGCAGCGCGTGCAGCCGCGCGTACTTCAGCGCGGCCTCGTTCGCTTCCGTGCCGCTGTTGCCGAAGAACACCGATGCAAAGTGGTACGGCCCGGTTGCCAGCATGAGCCGGGCCAGCTTGAGCGCCGGCTCCGTCGTGAACAGGTTGGAGATGTGATTCAGCCTGCGCATCTGCCGGGCCGCAACGCGGGCCAGGTCGACCCGCCCGTATCCCAGCGCATTCACCGCAATGCCTCCGGCGAAATCGAGATACGTGCGGCCGGCGATGTCCTGGAGCCGCACCCCCCTGCCGCGGGAGATGACCAGGAGCTCCGTTCCGTACTGCCGGGGGAAGGGCAGGTTCGTCGCCATGGCCGGGTCGTTCGTTTTCATTTCCATATCCTTGTTCCTTGTCTGCCGTCGAGGAGCCGGGCCAGGGAATCTCCTCCCTCGTACTGGCCGATGATCACCGTTGAAACCCCTTTTCCCAGGGCGTCCAGCGCGGCGGCCACCTTCGGCACCATGCCGCCGCTGATGACGCCGGACGACACGAGAGAGCTGGCCTTCGCGGAGGACAGCTCCGGAAGAACCGCGCCATCCGCCATCACGCCGGGGATGTCGGAGAGGAATACAAGGGCGAAGCAGGGAAGGGCGGAGGCGATTGCGAAGGCCGCCGCATCCGCGTTGATGTTCAGCGCCCGGCCGGCGCCGTCCATGGAGGGCGAGGCGACCACCGGCAGGTAGCTGCTGCCGAGAAGGAGCTCGAGGAGCTTCGTGTCCACTTTCGTGACCTCACCGGTCCGCGTGTCCTCCCCGTTCGGGAGCGTTCCGACGGTCCTGCCCGCAAGCGTCCCGCCGTCGCTTCCGCTGAGTCCCACCGCGTCCAGCCCCTGCGTCCTCAGGAGTCTCACGAGCTGTTTGTTGACTTTCCCGGCGAGCACCATCTCCACGACGTCCATCTCCCGCGGCGAGGTCTGGCGCACGCCGTCCTTGAACACGGAGGTGATGCCGAGCTTCTCAGACAGCGCCGTGACCTCCGCTCCGCCGCCGTGCACCAGGATGAACCGCCGGTCCTTCGAGAGGCCGCTCATCTCCCGCGCCAGCCCGCCGAGGGCCTCCTGCCTTTCAGCGGCTTTCCCGCCGATCTTGATGAGAACCGTTTCCATCCGCGTCCCTCAGAGCTCCGCGCCGGTCGGCAGCCCGGCACATTCGTCGATTCCGAACCTGATGTTCATGTCCTGCACCGCCTGACCCGAGGCACCCTTCATGAGGTTGTCAATGGCGGAGAAAAGCATGAGATGCTGGCCCTCGATCCTCCAGCCGATGTCGCAGCGGTTGGAGCCCCGCACGTCCCGCGTCTGCGGAACCCGGCTGCCGACAAGGGAGATGAACGGCCGCCCGCCGTAGGAGGCGCGATACGCGGCGGCGATGTCTTCCGTGGTGACAGTACGCGAAAGCTCCGCAACAGTCGTGGTCACCATCCCCCGGCGCAGCGGCGCCATGTGCGGCGTGAACAGCAGGGACAGCGAACCGTCCGCCGCGGTGAGCTCCTGCGAGATCTCGGGGGCGTGGCGGTGGGAGGTGCCCGGGTCGTACGCGTTGGCGTTTTCGGAGCGCTCCACGAAGAGGAGATCCGTTTTTTCCTTGCGGCCGGCACCTGAAATGCCCGAGATCGCGTTGGCAATCACGGTTCCCCGGATGAGACCGGCCTTTGCAAGCGGCAGGAGCGGCAGAAGCGTGCAGGTCGGGTAGCAGCCCGGCACGGCAATGATGTCCGCGGCGCGGATCCCGTCCGCGTGCCACTCGGCCAGCCCGTAGACTGACTTCATCATCAGGTCCGGTCTGGGCAGAGGGGTTCCATAGGCCCGGGCAAACACGGCAGTGTCCCGCAGGCGGAAGTCAGCCGAAAGGTCTATCACCACGGCCTTCCCGACGAACGGCGCGCAGATCTCGGCTGATTTCAGATGCGGAAGGGCAGAGAAGATGACGTCCAGTCCCCGCGCGCCGGCAGCCTTTGCCGCCTCGTCCACGGACGCGAGCTTGCCGCCTGATGACATTTTTGCGGCCACCGACGGAGAAAGCCCCGGATCCACGTCCCGCGCCGGCTGGCCGGCCTGGGACGAGGAGACGGCAATGATCTCTTTCACCTCGGGATGCTCGCCCAGCAGGCGAAGAAGAACCATGCCGGCATATCCGGTTGCGCCGAGCACTGCTGCTTTCATCACGCTCTCTCCTTGAAGCCGGGAATCCGGGCGCTCATGGCACGAACGAGCCGGGCCGGCGACACACCGTTCTTCGGTACAATGAGGATGGTGTCGTCTCCGGCGATGGTGCCGAGCACCTCGTCGATCTTCATGTGGTCCAGGGCCGCGGCAACGCTGTTGGCGTGCCCGGGGAGCGTCCGCACGAGGCCCAGGTGCCAGGAGAAGTCCAGGGACAGGAACCCCCGCATGAAGTCCTGGACGAAGGTGGAGTCGGCCCCGGACGCCGTCTCGTCTCCGGCCAGCACGTACGTGTATCCGCCGTCCGGCCGCGGCGCCTTGCCGATGCCCAGCCGCTTGAGGTCCCGCGAGAGGGTCCCCTGCGTGGCGGTGAAGCCTTCGTGACGCAGGAGAGCCGTCAGAGTCTCCTGGCTGTCCACCGCGCTGCTGGCGACGATCTTCCTGATTGCCGCCAGGCGCGCGCTCCGCGATGTTCCGGTCCGGCGCGGTACCCCGCGCATTTCTTCTCGGCGCGGTACCCCGCGCAGGGGGTTCGTTCTCATGGAATATTTATCCTGTCTGATGGAATATGTATACAATCGAGAACAACGTGTCAAGCGGTGCCGCGGTCCCCGGAGACGGCCCACCGGCGGGACTTGCCAGGCCCGGGCGCCCTGTCGTAGATTGCCGCGGGGGGGATCGTCATGAAGATCTGCGTGTTCTGCTCCTCGAGCGATGCGGTGGGGCCGGAGTACTTCGCCGCGGCCGCGGCCATGGGATCCCTCATCGGCTCCGGGCGCCACACGCTCGTCTACGGGGGCGGGACGGTTGGAATGATGGGCGCTGTCGCGCGGGCGGTGCACGGAGCCGGCGGGCGCGTTGTCGGGATCATCCCGCGGTTCATGAACCGCGCCGGCGTGACCTATGACAAGTGCGACGAGCTCGTCGTGACGGAGGATATGCGGGATCGAAAGGCCGGGATGATGGGCTCCTCCGACGCCTTCGTGGCTCTGCCCGGGGGATTCGGCACCCTGGAGGAGCTTGCCGAGCTCATTACTCTCCTGCAGTTCCGCCTGCTCACCGGGCCGCTGGCGCTCGTCAATACGCTGGGCTTCTATGACGGCCTTGCGGGGCTCTTCGAGCGATTCTACCGGGAGAGGTTCGCCAAGCCGGAGAACGGCTCCGTCCTGGCCCTCGTGGAGGACCCTGCCGCGGCCATGAGGTACATCGACACGTTCACGCCTCCCCAGCTCGTGAGCAAGTGGTTCTCCAGGGCCTGAACGGGCTTCTTCGTCCGGCTGCCGGTGCGCTTTCCTTCAGGACATGAGTCCCGCCTCCTCCAGCAGCTCCTTCATCATCCGCGCGTTCTGCGCGGCGTTCCCGCGCCAGTGGTTGTTGAAGAAGATCAGGAGCGTCCGCACCTGGGAGACGATGGTCCGCACGCGCTCGACCCACCCGGAAAGCTCCCCGGTGTCGTAGAGATAGTCATAGCGTGACGCGTTGTCACCCGTCCACCAGTTCGCCTTGTTGCGGCCGTGAAAGCGCACGTAGGAAAAGTCCGAGGTGACCTCCGTCGTCGGCCTCAGGAGCCGGGGAAGGTCCGGCTCATCCACGCTCACGAGCGCGGCTTTCCGGTCCCGCAGCCCCCGGAGGACCGCCGGCTGCAGCCACTCGCTCTTGCGGAACTCCACGGCGAGCGGGAGCCCCGCGAGCCTGTCGCACAGGGCCGCGAGCTTTTCCCGTGAAGGCGGCGTGTATCCGAAACTGTACGGGAACTGCAGGAGCACCGCCGCCAGGCGCCCCGAATCCACGAGAGGCTGGATGCCGCCGCGGAAGGTATCGATGTCCTTCTCCCACGTGGGGCCGATCTCATGCGTCATGCTGCGGTGCGCCTTGAGGGCAAAGAGAAAGCCGTCCGGTGTCACGTCGATCATGTGCTGAAGGGTGCGGGCGGGGGGCTGCCGGTAGAAGGAGAAGTTCAGCTCCACCACCGGAAACTGCCGGGAATACAAGCCGAGGAAGTCGCCTTTCTGAGTTCCCGGCGGGTACACCGGGCCCACCCAGTCATCGTACGAGTAGCCGCTGGTGCCCACGAGCACGCGGGGCGTCTCAGCGCGCGTCTCAGTATCCACCGGCCCGGTCCACGACGCTGCGAAGCGGTTCGCCCCGCATCCAGCGGCCGAGGTTGTCCACGAACACCGCGAAGGCCTCCCGGTCGTAGCCGGGGTGGTTCCCAGCGTAGTGCGGCGTGATGATCACGTTGGGCATCTTCCAAAGCGGATGACCCGCGGGAAGAGGCTCGGGGTCCGTCACGTCCAGGCCCGCGCCCCGCACGCTGCCGGCGGCCAGCGCGTCCACGAGCGCGGCCGTGTCCACGCTCTTTCCCCGGCCGCCATTGATGAGAAACGCTCCCCGCATGGCGGCAAGCTCCTCCCGGCCGGCGAAGGCCCTCGTCTCCCGCGTGTCCGGAAGAACAAGCATGATGATGCGGGACTCCGCAAAGACCTCCTGCCGGCGCTCGGGCCCCACCACCTCGTCCGCCGCCCCGTTCGGCGAGGGACGACGCCTGATCCCGATCACGCGCATGCCCAGCGCCTTGCCGATCAGGGCGCACTGCTCACCGATGGTTCCCAGGCCGGCGACGCAGAGCGTTTTTCCGGCAACCGTGGCAAGACTCTCCTTCAGGCTTTCATCCCAGGCCCCTTCATGCTGGCGGATCACCGCGCCGTGGAGATTCCTCGTGAGCATGAGGGCCAATCCCCACAGGTGCTCGGACATTGCGCGCGCATGGATGTGCACGTTCGTGATGACTGCCGGATGGGCCTGCACCGCGGGAAGGCCCAGCAGGTGCTCCACGCCGGCCCACTTGACCTGGAGCCACTGGAGGCTGGATACCTGACCCCACTGGGTCGGAGTGAGCTCGGAGTAGCAGACCTCGACCCGGCTCACGAGTCCCGGGTCTGCCTCCAATCCGGCGGAATCGACGATCACGGCACCCGGAGCTGCGCGCAGGATCTCCTCCTTCTGTTCCGGGGTGGCCGTTTCACTGAGATAGATGAGGGGGGCTCGCCGGCGCATGGTCCCAAGGGAACGCTGAACTGGCGGAAAGTCAAGCGGGTTGACCGCGGGGCGTGCAGGGGCGATAATCCGGCGAGGCACAGGGAGTGTCACGCCGGGGATGGATGAGCGCGGTCGGCAGGTTCGACCGCAACGCGTACTTTCTGTTCGTCACCGGGGGTCTGCTCGGGTTCACGTACTGGGGCATCACCTATCTTCTCACGAACCTCTTCGTCCTGCGGCTTGGCTACGGGACCGAGGTGGTCGGGAACCTCAACGCCCTTTTCTACTTCCTCCACATGGCCTTCAGCCTCCCCGCCGGCGCCATCGGCATGCGGCTGGGAAGCAGGCGGGCCATGCTCCTGGGCGGCGTCCTCGCGCTCTTCGGCTGGGCGCTCGCCCCGGCGGCTTCGTTCGTCCTGTTCCCCCACATGCGCCTCACGGCGCTCGTTGCATCCCGCGTGATCAGTTCCCTCGGGGGCGCCTTGTTCATCGTGAACTCCAGTCCTGCCCTTATGGGCGCCGTGGAGCCCGAGGTGAGCGCCTACGCCTTTGCATTCAACGGGACGGTGATCTCACTGACGACATTCGTCGGGAGCCTGTGCGGCGGTCTGCTCCCCGGGCTGTTCGCCGCGGTCACCCGGACGAGCCTGGCGTCCTCCGTTCCCTACGGACTTTCCCTCTGGGCAGCCGTCGTGATCCTCGCGCCGGGACTCGTCTCCATCGGCCTGTTCCATGAGACCGGAAGGGGCATCCGGCGCTCCGTGGTCAGGGGCTCGTCCGTCCTGCCCCTCGGGCTCA
Source organism: Spirochaetia bacterium (assembly GCA_035542415.1). Lineage (GTDB taxonomy): Bacteria > Spirochaetota > Spirochaetia > SZUA-6 > Fen-1364 > Fen-1364. The sequence goes on along the minus strand of DATKLM010000125.1, from coordinate 18,371 downwards.
TTGCGTTCATCGCCCTGGTGAGATTCCTGAGAGAATGCGGGTACGGAGGCGTGCTCACGTTCTTCAACGTCTACCTCGACACCGCCCTGCGCCTGCCGACCCCGTCCATCGGAATTGCCGTGAGCGTCTCCGCGGTGGCCTCCATCATCGCCACGCCGCTCATGCCATTGCTCGCGAAACGGTGGGGAACTGGCGGCACGTCTCTTGCCGGCCTCTTTGCCATGGCGGTTGCCGTCGTGCCCATCGCCCTTTCGGGCGCCTGGCTGCCGGCTGCGGCGGGCTGGGCCGGGATGACGGCGGCCAACTCGATCAACGAAGCAGCGATGCAGGTCTACATCCTTGGAGTCGTGGCTCCGCGCTGGCGCGCACTGATGTCCGGCGCTGCCAACATGGCCACCACGCTCGGGCTCGCCGCCTCGGCGTCCGGGGGCGGCTACCTGGTCCGGGCCGTTGGCTATCGCGGCCTCTTCCTGATCAGCTCGGGGCTGCTCCTGGCCTCCGCCGCCACTTTTGCCGTGCACCTGGGCTTGAGCCGCGGGCGCGAGACGCAGGCGGAAAGCGTTCCCGCCCGATGACGGCGCTTCTTCCCGGACGGATCCGGGTCCACTCACGCTGGACCGGCGGGGACCGGTGGAACGCCGTTCGCTGCCGGCTCGGACGGTTCCGCATGGGTTACGCGGTGGCGCCGGGACTGTACATCCTGGACGCCGCTGGCCCGGGGTCGCCCGTGATCGTCTCCGGGAACTACAGGCTCACGTTCGACATGGTACGCCGCGACCTGGCGGGCGTCCCCTGCTGGATTCTCATTCTGGACACCGGTGGCATCGATGTCTGGAGCGCTTCCGCGGCCGGAACGTTCTCCACGGACGCGGTCGTCGCTGCCGTGAAAAGGAGCCGGCTTTCGGAGGTGGTCCGTCACCGTGACCTGATCATTCCGCGCCTCGGAGCTGCCGGGATTGACGCGGCTGTCGTTCTCCAGCACTGCGGATTTGCCGTGCGCGTCGGTCCGGTTCGCTCCAAGGACCTGCCGATGTACCTGGGCTCCGGCGAAACCTCGCCGTCCATGAGCGAGGTCCGTTTTAGCATCACTGACCGGCTTGCCCTGACGCCGTGGGAAGTGGGACGGTCCCTCAAGGCCTGGGCCGTGTTCGTTCTGGGCGCGTTTCTCTACTCGGGCGCGACACCGTCAGGAGTCCTGGTCGATCGGGCGTGGCCGGGAACGTGGACGCTGGCCGCCCTGGGCCTGGGCGCCGTGTTTGCCGGCTCGTTTCTGGCGCCGGCCATCCTGCCGTGGGTCCCGCTACGGTCAGTCGCGTTGAAGGGGTGGGCAGTCGGCGCAGCGGTCTGCGCTGCCATCCTGTTCGGCGCGGGTCTCGCTTCCGGCATGGACCCCCTCCAGGCAGCGGCGAGCCTTGTCTTCTTTCCCGCCGCGTCCGCCTTCATGACGCGCGCTTTTGGCGCCGCGCTCCCGCTCCATGACCCGGCCGCTGCGCAGGCTGCACGGCGGGAGAAGCGCCTGTTTGTTCCCCTGTTTGCCGCCGCGTGCGTCGTGTCCGCCGGACTTTTCGTGCTTTCGAAGCTCCGCCAGTGGGGGCTGCTGTAGGCGAAGGCTCTCAGGGACCGTTCTCGAGGAGCCGGTCCAGGAGCTCGGAGAGGCGGACAACGGCAATCCTCGTGGAGGAGTCCGATACAGCGTAGGGAAGGTAGAGCCGGTTTCCGTGGATGAGAGAGCCGCAGGAGTAGACGACGTTGGGAACGTAACCCCGCCGGCCCTGCTCCGCGGCCGTGATCAGGGGCTCCTTCAGCCTGCCGCGGATCCGAAACGGGTCCTGGGAATCGAGCAGCATCGCGCCGATGCTGTAGCGCCGCATGGGTCCAACGCCATGGGTGATCAGAAGCCATCCCTCCGGGGTCTCCTGGGGAGAGCCGCAGTTGCCCATGAGCCGCCACTCCCAGGGGTAGCGGGGCCGGGCAAGGACCTTCGCGGATTCCCAGAAATGAAGGTAGTCTGAAAACATGAGGAACAGGTTGTGGCCGTCGATGCGCGAGCACATCGCGTAGTGACCGTCGATGCGCCGCGGGAAGAGAGCCATGCCCTTGTTCTGGACGCAGGCCCCATTGAGGGTGTGGATGGAGATGGTGCGGAAGTCCGGCGTCTCCATCAGCATCGGGAGAATTCCCTGGCCGTTGAATCCCGTGTAGGTCCCGAAATAGGTGATGGCGCCGTCGTCATCGACGAACCTGACAAGCCGCATGTCCTCGATGCCCTTGGATTCGCTTTCACTGCGGGGGAAGAGCACGAGGTCGGCGATGTCGTCGTCCTCCGCCAGCCGCAGCCGGTAGTTCGCGCGAACAAGCCACTCCAGGACCGCGATGGAGTTCGACAGCCGGGGATCCTCGCCCCAGTGGGAGCGCACGTCCGTCGTCACGGCATCCAGCTCGGCGTGGGTGAAGCGCTCCGGCAGGCGCTCGAAGACGAGGTCCGCCAGGTCGCAGGCAACACCCATTTCGCTGACCTTGCGCCGAAGCAGGTCACGGACGTACTGGGCTTCCGGAACGAAGTGGGGCCGCGCCGAGCGGCCCGAAACCGGATCCAGGCGCAGGAGGCCGGCCGGGCCGATGGTGCCGGTCTGGAACACGGTCGTTGAGATGTGCCCCTCTCCGACGGCGCGCAGGCTCATGATGAAACGCAGTCCCCCCGGGGGGGCGCCGCGCTGGTCCGGGTGAGCGACGATGGATGGATTGAACAGCGCCGCAGCCTCGATGGAATACTCCATGGAGAAGTACGCGCCGACCAGGAGACGGCGGTCCCGGCTCAGGGAGTCGGGAGAGCCATCGATTGCCGCGGCGGTGGACCATCGCTCCTCCAGCATCTTCTCGAAGTCCTCGTGCCGATCCGCGAAATCTTCCACGAGGGTTCCCAGGGCCTCCGACACCTCCTCGTCGGAGAGGCCTTTCACGTACGTGAAGACGGATTTCAGATCGTGGTGCCCGCCGATTCCGAACGGCAGGAGAATGCTGCGCCGCGCGTCACCGACGAGGTGAAACGGCAGGTGCCTGACCATGATCCGCGGATGCACTTCCACGCGGGCATGAGAACGCGAACCGATCATCCCGGTCCTCCTCCGGCGAATGCCAGCACGCTGGCGAGCCATGAAATGGTCGACTCCGCGCCCTCGTTCAGATTCGGGCCGTTGGGCTGGAGGCCGTCGCGGCAGCCGCCGGTGGAGGCGTCATAGAGCAGGGACTGGGTGTCGTTGTTCCCGAGGAACCAGCCCAGGAAGTGTCGGGCCCTCTCCCGCCACCGCTGCTCATGCGTGCAATGCCAGGCAGCCAGCGCGGCCTCCACGAGGGCCGTGGCGTCGATGGGCTGCTGGTCGTAGCGCGCCCGGGTGCCGTCCCGGCGCAGCCAGCCCTGGTTGCCGATGAGGCTGACAACGCCGTCCGCGGACAGCTGAAGGCCGACGAGCCAGTCCAGCGACGCCAGTCCCTGCGCAACCATCCCCTCGTCTCTCATTGACTGACCGCTGAGGATGAGCGCGTGCGGCAGAGAGGCGTTCGCATAGGTCACCACGTCCTCACACCAGGGCCACGACGCCGAGCCGTTCCCCGTGAATCCGTCCAGGAGCCGGCGGGCCAGCGTGGTCTGCATCCGGCGCACGTGGGCATCACCTCCGAAACGCTGGAGATAGGAATGGATTCCCAGGAGGGCCCACGCTATTGCCCGTGGTGAGCGCAGATCCTCCACGGTTGCCGCGGCTTCCAGGAAGAGTCGACAGGCGAAGGGGAGAACGGCGTCCGCGGATCCGAGGGCCACCACGGTGCCCAGCGCCCAGAGCGCGCGGCCGTACGTGTCGTCACCGGGAGCGCCGTCGTTCCACCGGCGCTCGTAGGTGAGGAAGTTGCGGAACCGGCCCGTGGGCCGGTCGAACGCGTAGTGGAGAAAGGACATGTACTTCTTGGCGAGCTCCAGCGTCGCCTCTTCGTGCGTCAGCGCGTAGTGGCGGATGGCCACGATCAGTGCCCGGGAATTGTCGTCCGTGCAGTATCCGTGAGTGCGGTCCGGCACCGTGTACAGGGAATGCTGGATGATCCCCGTATCGTCGGTGAGCACCTTGAGGTGACCCAGCCTGATCTCGGGGATGCCGTCGAAGATCGACGGCAGGCGTACGGGATGCGGCTGAAGGTGCGGGACCCGGAGGCGCTCCGCCACGACCTCCGAGGCGGTCTCGGCGTAGCAGCGCGCCACCTCCTTCCAGACCATCTGCCGCGAACGCGCATAGGCGCATTCACGCATCCGGGCGCACTGCTCCGGGTCGTCCAGGAGCGCACTGACGGCCTCCCCGAGGGCGCCGCTGTCGCCGAAGGGGAAGAGCACGCCGCAGCCGTCCTCCAGCATTTCCTCCGCGTAGCGGTAGGGCGTTGACAGCACGGCCTTGCCGGTCCCCAGGGCCATGGCGAGCGTTCCGGAGACGATCTGTTCGCGGTTGGGATAGGGAGTGAGGTAGATGTCCGCCGCGCCAAGGAACTGCAGGAGCTCCTCCGCGGAAACGTAGCGGTTGTAGAACACCACGTGCTCCCGCACGCCGCAGCGCGCCGCGAGCCTTTCCAGGGAGGTCACGTACGAGTTGCCCTCCCGCCGGAACTCGCACGGATGGGTGGCGCCGAGCACGATGTAGATGACCTGCGGATGCGCGGCCACCACCCGCGGCAGCGACCGGATGGCGACCTCGATCCCCTTGCCCGGCGACAGGAGGCCGAAGGTGAGGAGCAGGGTCCGGCCCGAGAGGCCGAGCCGACGTTTCAGCGGTTCGGGATCGGCGAAAGGGACGTCCGGAATCCCGTGCGGTATCACAACGGCCTTTTCCGGCGGAATTCCGTAGGCTTCCTCGAGGAGCCCGCGCGCCGACGAACAGAGCACGACCAGTCGCTCGCTGGCCGCCGCAAGGGCGACGGCAATTTTCTTCTGCAGCGGCGTCGGCGCGGCCACCACCGTGTGGAGCGTGGTGATCAGCGGCATGCGCAACCGGCGGGCAAGGGCCAGGACGTACGCCCCGCTGTCTCCGCCGTAGATCCCGTACTCGTGCTGGATCACGGCGACGTCGATCTGGTTGATGTTCAGGAAGTCAGCGGCCAGGACGTAGTCCCGGGGATTGCTCTCCCGCACGCGGAACCGCACCTCCGACGGGTACGCGTAGGCGGCGGCGCCGTCGTCCATGCAGATCACCCGCAGGTCGAGATCTTCGCGGTGCGCGGCGAGGCCGTCGCGGAGGTCCTTCGTGAAAGTCGCGATGCCGCACATCCGGGGCACGTACGAGCCGATCAGGGCCATGCTCTGCAGGGCGGGGCTCATCGTGCCGCTCCGTTTTTTTTCGTTCTCGCCATGGCCGCTCCGATCGGGAAGTCGGGACCAGGGCAATCACAACCATCCTGAGTATAGGGCGCCTCTCCGGGCGCGTCAACGACCGGGGGCGGTGCTTTGCGCGGGCCGTGTTTGGGTGTAGATTGCCGCCATGGCCGCGCGAAAGGTTCTCATCGATACCGACTGCGGGGTGGACGACGCCATCGCCATCATGCTCGCCCTTGCCAGTCCGAACGAGGTGGATGTCGTGGGAATCACGACGGTCTCGGGAAACGTGCCGCTGCCGAACGTCATTGACAACGTGCTCCGTCTTCTCACGTTCGTCGGCCGGACCGGGATCCCCGTGTTTCGCGGCGCCTCCATGCCGCTCGTGGAGCCCGCCCGGTACGCGAAGGATGTCCACGGAGGCAACGGCTTCGGAGGCGTCCAGCTTCCGGCCCCCCGGGTGTCGGAGCAGAAGGAACGCGCGCCGGACGGAATTGCGCGCATGGCACGCGAAAACCCCGGCCTCACCCTCCTGACCCTGGGCCCGCTGACGAACATCGCTCTGGCGGTCAATCTCTACCCCGAGCTCAAAGATCTGGTCGGGGAGATCGTGGCCATGGGCGGCGCCATAGAGACAGGCAACGTCACGCGCTTCGCGGAGTTCAACTTCTTTGCGGATCCCGAGGCGGTGCAGTGCGTTCTTGACTGCGGCATTCCGATCTCCCTGCTGACATGGGACGCCACGCTGAAAGTGATGCACACGGAGAAGGACCTCATCGACCTCGGCTTTTCTTCCAGCCACTCCGGGCGGCTCGCGCTGGACATCCAGCAGATCCTCTTCGGATTCATCGAAAAGATGCGGGGCGTGAGGGCCACCATGCTGCCCGACCCCCTCGCCGCCGCGTGCCTCGTTGATCCGTCCATCGCCGCGCGCATCCTGAGCACGGGGCTGCGCATGGAGCTGGGCCAGAACACCATGCGCGGGGCGAGCATCACCCAGCGGGGCGGAGGCGTGAAGGTCTTCCTGGACATCGACAAGCAGGCGTTCGACCGCATCCTGAAGCGCGTGATCGCCCTGAAGCCCTGAAGAAAAAAAGCTTGCCGTCGCGCCCGGCCTGCGTCAGAATGGCGGTCGAGGCCGGCGCGTGCGCATCATCGTGGGGCACTCGAACATGGATCTGGATTGTCTCGGCTCCATTGCCCTCGCGCGCAGGCTCTATCCGGGCGCACGGGCGGTTCGCAGCCGGCTGATCCATCCCGTCGCGAGACATCTTTACAATCTGTACGGGGATTACCTCGACCTGGCGACCATGGAAGAGATCGACGCCGCACAGATCGATGACCTCGTGGTGGTGGACACGCGCTCCTTCGGGCGCGTGCGCGAATACGTCAAGGAGATTCCGACCCTGCCGCGGAGAGTGGACGTGTACGACCACCATCCCGAGGATTCCTCCGACATCCCCGGCGCGGTCATCCACGGCGGCGATGTCGGCGCCAACACGACGCTCCTGGCACGCGAAATCATGGAGAAGGGGATCGATCTCTCCACGGAGGAAGCGACCATCGCGCTGGCCGGTATCCACGCCGACACGGGAAGCTTCACGCATGAGAACGTCAGCGTCGCGGACTTCGAAGCTGCCGGGTACCTCATGAGCCAGGGCGCCTCGGTCTCACTCGTGAAGAGCTTTCTCCAGACCCTCAAGGACGAGTCGCAGATCTCGCTGTTCCACGAGATTCTCAACCGGCTCACCTACCAGACTCTCCACGGCCACCAGGTCGTGACCACGTACATGGAGCTGGAGCGCCAGTCCGGCGGCCTTGCGGCGGTCGTGGAGAAGGTCTTCGACGTCGAGAATCCAGATGCCATCTTTTCCGTGTTCCATTTTGCCAGGGAACACGACACGCTGGTCATTGCCCGCAGCCAGCAGCACGGCATCGACGTGGGGAGGATCCTCTCCGCGTTCGGAGGCGGCGGACATTCCCGGGCGTCATCCGCGCTCATGAAGAACGAGCCGGGAAGAAAATGCTTCCACGCGCTCCAGGCGTACCTGAAGGCCATGCTGGACGAGGCAGCCACCGCGTCCGTGATCATGACGTCGGACCCGCCCGTGCTGCGTGACACGTGGACCATGCTGGAAGCGTCCCTGTACCTGGAGAAGTGTGACCTCACCGGAGGGCCCGTTACGGACGCCGGCGGACGGTTCTGCGGTTTCCTCAGCCTGCGCGACATCATGAAGTGCCGGACCGGCGGCAGGATGAAAGAGCCGGTGCGCTCCTTCATGGCGCGCAAGGTCATCAGCGGAACGCCGCGGACCACCCTGCGGGAAATGGAGGCGTTGTTCTTCACGCACACCATCTACTCCCTGCCCATCGTGGAAGAGGGGAGGTTGGTCGGCATCGTCACCCGGGCAGCGTACCTGAAGGCGCGCGCCGGCGCGTAAGCCGTCTCCCTTGACCAACGGCAATCGATCACACCACACTCTGCGCCGACCATGATCCCGCGCTCGCCTTCCAGTCTCCCCCATGTCGCCGCTGACCGGGGGCTCGCCCACGGTGAGGGGCCGGCCTGGCACCCGCAGGAGAAGCGCCTGTACTGGCTGGATTCCGAGTCGGGGTCTCTCCTGTGCCTGGATCCGGCCGGACGGGCCGGCGCCACGGTCCCCGAGAAGGTTCGCCGCTTCGCCGTCCAGGCAGACGGCGGGTTTCTTCTCTTCACCCGTGACGGCGCGCTGAAGACGTGGCGGAACGGCGTCGGCTTCACGGTTTGCCCCGCCGCACCCTGGGGGAGCGATGCCGCTGTAGATACGGCGGCAGGCCACCCGTCGGGCCGGGTCTACTGCTTTGCCCGCCCTGCTGAGAGCCGCGACGGCGCCCTCTTCAGGGTGGACCTCGATGGAGGCGTGGAAAAGGTCTCCACGGACGCGCCCTGCTCCGGAGGGCTTGCGTTCAGCCCCGACGGGAGTACCGCCTGCGCGGCGGATGCGGTGAGCCGCGAGATCCATGCGCTCACGGTGGATGGCCGCACCGGTGCGCTGTCGAGTCGGTCCGTCATCGCCCGGTTTCCGCAGTCCCTGGGGGTCCCGCGCGGCATTGCGCTGGACTCAAAAGGATTCCTCTGGATTGCCCTCTGGGGCGGAAGCTGCGTGGTGCGGCTTTCTCCCGCGGGCAAAGAGGAGCAGCGCGTCTACTTCACCGCGCGCCTTTTGTCCGGGCTCGCCTTTGGCGGAGAGGACAGCCGGGAGCTGTTCGTGACTTCCAGCGGCGGTGACAACCGCCGGGAGAACGGCCCGGCCGCCGGGGCGCTTTTCAGCTTCCGGCCCGGTGTGAAAGGAGCGGCGGCGCCCGCGTCTTCCGTGGGAATCCAGCAGCCCTGACCGCGGAGAAGGAGGATATTCCGTGAGTGATATGGTGTTGGCTTCCCTGGCGCAGCTCGTGGCGCAGCTTCCGACTCTTCTGACGCTCCTCGCGGGAATCGTCGTGTTCCTCGTGATGATGCGGCGTTCTCCCCTGGCCTTCATTCTTGCGGCGGTCTCGTTCGGGGCGCTCCTGGTTGCCAGCGTCGGGCAGGTCTTTGCGACGAATCTGTTGATCGGGAAGCGCACGGAGGCCGGTTGGAGCGTTTCATCTCTCGCGACGATGCTGAGCGTGGCCGCGGTGCTGTTCGCGATCTTCCGTGCCGGCGCCTTCGGAATGCTGATCGCCGCCGTCCTCGTTGGGAGGAAGGAGAAGCCCTAGCGCGGCCTTCGGCCGCGCTGGCTTGACTCGCTGCCGCCTGCCCCGCTATCATCCCCGGACATTTTCACGGGAGGTCCAATGGCAAAGACTCATCGCGGAAAAGGCCTGAGAGGCCAGCCGCGTCACGGCCGCGGGTTGTGCCCGATCTGCAAGAGAACCGCGGTCAAGGTGATCTACGAGTACCAGGTAAAAGAGAAGACGATCAAGGTTTGCAAGACCTGCAAGGCGACTCTCAGTCACGGAAAGCTCGTCCAGGAAGCGGAAGCCCTCGTCTCCGGGTCCTGAGCGCGCCATCTTCCCTGGAGGGCGGGAGTGAGCGAACCGGTTTTCGTGGCCCTGCTCGTCGCTGACAGGGTCATCACCGAGGACAACCAGAAAAAGGCAATCATCGGCACCTTCACGCAGTTCAGCGTCCGGCAGTTTCCCGCGGCGCTCCCGCCCTGGTACATCTACGCGGCAGTCACCAATCTCTCCGGCGAGCACACCTTTTCCCTGAATCTCGTCTTCGACAGGAGCCAGCAGGTCGTGTTTTCCGCCGGCGGCAAGGTGACGGTGGACGACGCCCGACGCGTGGTGGAGCTGGTCGTCCCGGTGCCCAACGTCGTGTTCCCCGAGGAAGGCACCTACAACATTTCCTTCCATATAGATGGGGAGCAGATCGGCTCCCGGATCCTCGACGTCCTGAAAGCGAGCGAGCAGAGGCCCGTGGTCCCCGGTCAACCTCCGGGGTAGCAGGAATCCCTGAACCGGCAGCTGCGGGCGCAGTGCTGCCGCCTCGTCTCGAGGTAGGCCGGATAGTTTTCCAGGTTCACCTGTTTCCGCGCAATCCCTGACTCCATGGCTGCTCGGGCCACGGCCGGTGCTTCCCAGAACAGCACGCGAGGATCGAGCGGCGTGGGGATCAGGTAGTCCGGGCCGAAGCCAAGGGAGCTTCGGCCGTATGCTTCCAGCACGCACTCCGGGACTCCCTCATGGGCCAGCGCGGCAAGCGCGCGGGCAGCGGCAAGCTTCATCTCCTCGTTGATCGCGCGGGCGCGGACGTCCAGGGCCCCACGGAAGATGAAGGGGAATCCCAGAAGGTTGTTGATCTGGTTGGGATAGTCGCTGCGCCCTGTCCCCAGGATCACGTCCGCGCGCGTCTCCCGCGCCAGCTCCCATCGGATCTCCGGGTCCGGGTTCGCGCAGGCAAATACGATGGGCCTTTCGGACATTGAGGACAGCATCGCCGGGGTGAGGATGTCCTTGCCGGAGAGGCCCAGGAACACGTCGGCTTCGCGCACCGCGTCTGCCAGGGTCCGGTCGTCGGTCTGCGCCGCAAAGCGCGCTTTGTACGGGTTCATGTTTTCCGTACGGCCCGCAAACACCACGCCCTTGGTATCCACCAGCCTGATGTTGGCGCGCTGTGCGCCCATGGTCACGTAGAACTCTGCGCAGGCGATGGCCGCTGCCCCCGCTCCGCTGACGACGATTCTCACCTCGGCAATTCTCTTGCCGCTCACCTCCAGGGCGTTGAGGAGAGCCGCCCCGGTGATGATGGCTGTTCCGTGCTGGTCGTCGTGGAAGACGGGGATGTCGAGGATCTCCTTGAGCCGGCGCTCCACCTCGAAGCACTCCGGAGCCTTGATGTCCTCCAGGTTGATCCCGCCGAACGTGGGAGCAATGGCGCGCACAGCGTTGACGATCTCATCCACGCCAGGCGCATCCAGCTCGATGTCGAACACGTCCACGTCCGCGAACCTCTTGAACAGGACCCCCTTGCCCTCCATGACGGGCTTCGAGGCAAGCGGCCCCCGGTTGCCCAGGCCGAGGATGGCCGTTCCGTTGGAGACAACAGCCACCAGGTTCCCGCGGGCCGTGTAGTCGAAGGCGGCATCGGGCCTGCGCTCGATCTCCTCCACCACGTGCGCCACGCCGGGGGTGTAGGCGAGCGCGAGGTCGCGCTGCGTCGACAGCTTCTTCGTCGGGACGACCTCGATCTTGCCCGGCCGTCCCTCGCCGTGGTAGTCGAAAACGTCCTTTCGCGTCACGCTGGCCATGCCAGCCCCTCCATTCGCCTCGACCCTGCTATGGCGCTATGGTGAAAACGGCACCGGAGGTCCGGCCGAATACCTCTGGCTGGTACATCAGCTCTGCCTGCACGGGCGGCGTCGGAAAAGCGCCCGGCGTGGTCGTGCGGAAGAGGAAGCTCACCTCGTGCTTCCCGCGGTCCACCTGGTCGAAGAAGAACCGCACCTCGTTGTCGTAGATCCGGGTGGTATAGCCTGGCTCTTCTTCCAGTGTCTGCTCCTCCGAGTCCCCGTTGTCGGAGCCGACCTGCTGGGCCGGAGGCTTCACGATCTGGGACGTGGCCAGGGAGCCGTCGATGGGCTCCGCGCCGGAGGGAATGGGAGCGCGCAGGGCGAGGAACGTCCGGTCCCGGGATGAATAGAACACGAGCCTCATCCGATAGACCTGGCCGAGCTTGAGAGTCGTTCCATCAACAATCGCTCCCTTGGCGTCCGTGATCTCAGCCGCAATCCCGATGCCTTCGTCCCGGGGATCGACGCTCCCGGCGTCCAGCGCGTAGCGCAGCTCTGCCGTGTAGTACAGAGTGCCCGTTCCCGTGAGGCCGAAGGAGAGCGGCATCTGCGCGCCCGCGGCCCCTGCACCGGGCTGCCTGGCGGCCAGCGCGCTCAGGTCCGCGGCCGGCACCTGCTTCTTGAAGGGCGCCTTGGAGAATCCCTTGAACCCGGCGCCCGCGATGTCGTTCCCGCCGAGAGTGACCTTCGCGGTGAAGTCCGCCTCGTTTTCCTTGTTCTGCGCGATGAGCTCCGCGAAGGCTTGGAGCACCCAGCCCGCGTTGCTCGTGTTCCCCCAGTACCCGCCGGTGTTCGATGACAACAGGTCGTTCGCGAGCCCGAGCACAAGCTGGGAATCAGGCTGCAGGCGCGCGTACAGCATGAGGAGCAGCGCCTTTGCCTGGAGGTTCCCGCCATACCACATCCAGTCGTTCACCGTTCCCACGAGCGTGACCGTCCTGGTGCCCACCCGCACGAAGTTCTTCATCCGCTCCAGGATGCGGCCCGCGGTCTTCTGGTCTCCCATCCCCTGGTAGGCAAGACCGAGGAAACCGTAGCCGAAGATGCCGATCCGGTCCCCCAGACGGAGGAGAGAATCGGCCTTTGCCTTCTCTTTCCTTCCATAAAGAGAGAAGACGTACACGGTATATGCCTGCAGGTACGTGTCCCGCAGCTTGTCCCACCCCTTCGACAGGTAGGACAGCAGGGCTTCGGTGTCGATCTTCTCAGGGATGTCGATTCCCCGTGACTGCGCTGCTGCCAGCAGGTGAGCCACGCGCAGAGAGACGTAGTATCCCGAGCGCCGGGGCGGCGGGTCGTCCCAGTACGAGAAGCCGCCGTCGGGGTTGGCGAAGCGCACAATCGTGCCCAGGTCCGGCGGCGCGCCTGCCAGGTCGGGAAACAGCACCCGGGCGAACAGCTTGCTCGTGACCTGCTCCAGGCAGTCGTACGGGTAGAGGTCGAGGAACCGCACCGCCCCGGCAAGGGCGGAGGCGATGGTGGAATCCAGCGTGAGGTACAGCCCCTCCTCCGGCGCGCCGAGGAAGGAGGACGGCACGGTGAGCGCCTCCTGCGCATTATTCGTGGTCTTGCCGATGATGGTGAATGCTTCGTTCACGTGATCCGAGGCCACGGCCAGGGAGTCTTCCAGTCTCTCTTTCAGGATGTCGGAATCCATGTCGAATGCCAGACGCGACGTGCCGACGCCCGGAGCGCCCAGATCGAACGCCACCTCGGCCGTGTCGCCCGCGGCAAGCTGGACTTTCTTCGTTGTGGGCCCCTTGAAGGAGATGGCAACGCTGTCCTTGTCTGCCGGGGTTGCCCCGGCAGACACCGTGACCGCATGGGAGCGGGAGTCGAGGTTCGTCAGCACCACGCCGGCGGTCGCCGCGTCACCGACCCTCATCCGGCGGGGGAGAGCCGTGCGCACGTTGATGGGGTTCTGCACCAGCAACTCGCCCTCGGCGATTCCGAAGAGGTTGTCCTTCGAGGCCACCGCCGTGGTGCGGAACTTCGTGAGCAGGTCGGGCAGTGTGAACGTGACCGTCACCGTTCCGTCCTTCGCGGTCTTCAAGCCGGTGCGGAACACGGCCGTGGGATTGAAGTTCTTGCGGACGTTCACCCCCGCGCCGGTCTCCGGCGCTGCCTCGCCTTTTTCATCTCCGCCGGGAAGGTCGCGGGACTTCCACGTGACCGGATCCAGGAGCAGGTCTCGGGATTCGTAATGGGCGACCCTGTCGCCGAAGTTGCCCCTGCTGTAGAAGAAGTCAACGGGATTCGGAACGTGGTAGTCGATGAGGTCCAGGACGCCCCGGTCCGCCGCCACGAGGGCGATCTCCGCGCCTGCAAGCGGCTTGCCGTTCCACGTGGCTTTCACCTTGACGGACGCCTGTGTGCCCGGTCGATAGGCGTTCTTCGACGGCGTGACATCCACGTGGATGGTCCGTGAATCGAGCCGCACCGGGATCTCCACGAGACCCGAGTATCCCCTTGGCTTGCCGAAGTCCGGAACGTCGGGTCCCTGCGACGGGGGCTTTGTCCGGGGAAGGGAGGTGCACACGAACACGTAGACAGTGGGAACGTACCCCTCCTTCACGTCGACGTCGATGGTGGGCGCGCTTCCCTCCAGCTGCACGGCTCTCTGCTCGATGATTCCTTCCCGCTCTATGGTGATAAGGAACATCCCCCTGGGAACGGGGCTTTTGATGAGGAGCTTCGCCTTGTCCCCCGGGGAATAGACCTTCTTGTCGGGAACGATCTCGATCTGCCGCTCATCCGAGCTGTTCCAGAGGATGAAATCGCTTCCCGTGGAGTAGAAGGACAGCCTCGTGAAGCTCTGCCGGCCCTTCGTGTCGCTGCCCGAGAGCTCGATGACATACGAGCCGGATTTCTCCGTGGCAAGGGAGATGCTTCCGAACGGCCGGGCCGGCCGAACAGTGAACTCCTTTTCCACGACTTCTTCCCGCTCGTAGTGCGTGTCAACGAGCCCGCCGACCGCCCTTTCCCGCACGAGCTTCCAGTCCTCGCGGAGAAGTCGGCCCGCGACGTCACCCGAGGGGTAGGGCTTGCCGTCGGGGTCCACCGAAACCACTTTCAGGGTGAACGGCTTCTCCTTTTCCACGAAGTACAGCGAGTCATCCGCCGTGGGGGAGGAAGAGAGAAGGCCGCCCAGCATCTGCTCTGACGAGAAGACGGTACGCGCGTCGCTGCGGGAGATGGCCTGCCGGTCGATGTCCTCCACGGTCGCGGAGACCTCGTAGCTGTACACCCGTCCCTTGTCGCCGTCCGCCAGCTTCTGCGGGGCGACAACCATGCCGTCCGCGGACAGCGTGCCGTTTGCCGAGCCCAGGTCCTCCGGATAGCCCCGGCTCACCGCGCCGAAGGCATAGTTTGCCACCGCGTCCCCCGGAGGCTGGTACCAGATCTCCCGCCGGGTCCAGAACCAGCTCCACTTCCCCCGCGAAACGTTTCCCCCCGCGAGGTACTTGCCGGCAAAGCGAGCCTCCAGCGCTCCGCCCATGTAGGTCCGCTGGTCCGGCAGGGACAGATCCACGGAGAACGTCACACGGCGGAAGTTGGCCACTTTCACCCAGGTCTGGCCGGTGCCCTGGTCCTTGCCTCCGGCCAATCTATGGAAGGAAAGGAACCAGTCTCCCGGCTCAAGGTCCGCCGGAAGCTTGACCTGCCCGGCAAAGCTGCCGCTGGCGGAGGCGGTCCCCCTGAACGATGCGACGGGCTCGGAGTCTTCCGAATCCTTCATGAAGTCCACGCGGAACTTCCCGGGAACCGCGGAGAAGCGCCCGACCACAAGGTCCTGGTCGATGCCGGCAAAGGACACCGTCTCCCCCGGCCGGTAGATCCCTCGATCCGACCACATATAGGTCAGGGGCCGCGTCTTCTCCGCGTTGTAGGGCTCCGAAGAGTTCCAGGTAACGCAGGGCATCTTGGCCGGCCGCAGGACGAGCCGGTCCTTTCCCTTGGCAATCTGCAGCTCCAGGTCCTCCTCGTGTCCCAGGAACGACCGGGTGATCGTTCCCGGCGGCGGCGTGAGCGCCGCGAGGCCGGTGGCGTCGGTGCGCGCCGCGGCCAGCCGCGTGGTTCCCTTGAGCAGGCTCACGTCGGCGTCCACGAGCGGCGCGCCGGAGCTGAGAGAGCCGGCCATGACGACCAGGGAATCGTGCGCCACGTGCAGAGAAGCGCCGATGTCCGTCACCTGGACGACAAGGGAGTCACGCGCCTCTTCCGGCGTTTCGCTGTCGTTGAAGTTCGCCATGAAGCTCCAGGACAGCCACGCGGCTCCCTTCTTCTCGCTGTTCAGCACCGGGGCGAGGTCGAAGATCTCGAAGTGCCTCTTGTTCCGGGGAACCCTGGCGATGTTGATGGCCTTCTTCGGCTCCCCGGGTCCCTGGCCGAACGGATCGGTCAGGGAGCCCATGCCAAACTTGCCGGAAATGACGTTCTGGAACTCTACCGCGACGCGCGGGGGAAACTGGGACTCCAGCAGCTTCTGGCCCGTGGCCCGGAAGGCCACGAACGGGGACGCCGCACCGACGTTGAGGCTCAGCGGCCGGTCCTCACCGAGCGTCTGGCCGTAGACGTCAGTTATTCCTCGCAGGACCTGGAGCTGGATCGTCGACTCGAAGGGGACGGGGACGTCGTTCAGGTACAGCCACGAGCCCGAGACCTCCATGTTCTTTGCCACGACATAGCCGCGCACCGGCACGCGCAGGTTCGGCAGAACGCTTTCTGCCTGCAGCGCGTGGTTGAACCGGATGACAACGCTGGGCGCGGGTCCGCCCAGGGAGACCTCGCTGTCTTCGATCTCCAGGGGCAGGAGCGTGTGGAACCCCGCCGACAGGGCTTCCGAGGTCCCATAGTTCTCCGCCTTCGGCTTGGCGCCCGCGAGCACGACGACCTTCACGTCAGCGTTGCGCGGAAGCGGCTTGTCGGGGGTCAGGGAGACCAGGCGGTCGGTATTCTCGTACGGTCCCAGCTCGAGCTTGCTCGTGAGCTTGGGCCGCGCGGCCCGGAAGCGCACATCAGCGCCGTCCGCCGTCAGGCGGATGAACGGAACGACGACGGGGAGATCCACCGGGAAGTTGAACGTGACCACGATCTCGGCGCTCGCCTCGGGGATCACGTCGCCACCCTGCGGGCTGAGGGAGACAATTCCCAACGGCTCCGTGCGGAACCGGAACTCCGTGTCACCGCCCAGGGCCTGGCCGTCAAGTGATTTCAGTGACTTGCTGACCTTCACCACGTACTCCGTCGCGGGCGCGAGCTGTCCCTTGGGCTCGAAGGAGAGAAGCCGGGAGCCGTACCATCGGAAGATCCCGTCCACGCGCGGAGAGATGGAGAGAATGCCGGATGAGGTGGCCGGCTTTTCGAGCTTTCTCAGCGGGACGACCGGCTTGCTGAAAAGTACCCACACGCCGCCTTCGAGATTCTCATGCGGCACGGTGCCGGATGGGCCTGTTTCCGCCATGGTGAAGTCCTGGCCGGCGTCTCTTGAGGCCGATTGATCATCCGGGGCTGGTGTGTAGGCGGCCAGAGTGACGAACGACTCGGCCGGCGGCTCCTGCCGGGGGCCCGCGCAGGAGCCCAGCTCGAGGAGCGCGGCTGCAAGCACGGCAACAAACAGGGACAACCTCTTCATCCCGTCCTCCTGGGAGGCCGGATTGTACCCCGGGTTGCCGCCGGGGATCAACGAACGGGCGAAACAACCGCTTCCCGGTTGACAAACCAGGCCTCATTGTTCATATTTGCGAGCGCACGGTGGGTGTAGTTCAATTGGCAGAGCGCCAGACTGTGGATCTGGAAGTTGTGGGTTCGAGACCCATCACCCACCCATAGGGCGTGGGGAGTGGGAGGGAAGTTCGGGGTTCTTGCGTTCGTAGCTCAGTTGGATAGAGCGCCGGGCTTCGAACCCGTAGGTCGCAGGTTCGAGTCCTGCCGGACGCGTTCATGTACGAGGGCCGCTAGCTCAGTTGGTAGAGCAGAAGACTCTTAATCTTCGGGTCGCAGGTTCGAGTCCTGCGCGGCTCAAAGACTTGCTCGGGAAAGAAAAACAGAAAGTACTCGCTCGAACCTTGACGTTATGCCCGGCCTGAGTGCAATTTAACCCGGACATGAAAAAGCCCGGTATCCTGCTGGCCTTGAGCGCCACGTCAGCGCTTTTTCTTGCGGTTCCTGCTGCGGCGCAGGACAAGATCGGGGAGACGACCTACCAGGAAGGGAACGTCTCGGTCGACAGAAACGGGTCAGCTCTTGATGCGTCGACGGTCGAGATCGGAATGGAGATCGACAACTTCGATTTCATGCAGACCGGCGATGACGGTACGGCGCAGGTCAAGGTGACGACTCAGCGTGCGCCTGCGGCAACCATCGTGGTCTCCCCCGACACGCAATTCACATTCGAGCTGAATGCAGTCCAGGGCAGACAGCACGGTTCCTTGAACCTGATCAGCGGCTCAGTCTCTCTCAAGGTGTCGAAGCTCACTGCCGCGCAGGACCTCGACGTGCAGACTGAGTCCACGACGCTGGGAGTTCGAGGCACGGAGTTCGACGTCTCCAGCTCTATCTCAGGCGACATTCTGGTCACGTGTACCAGCGGGGAGGTCGTCGCCACGGACCAGTCCGGCACGCAATTCAGGGCCGTGCCGGGCACGGTCGTGGAAAACCGCTCCGGCGGAGTCTTCCGGGCCATTCCCGTGGCTGGCCCGGAACGGGAGCAGTTTCGCCGGAGATGGCTCCAGGATCGCGCTGCGGAGGGACGAACGAACGCCCTGGGTCTGATCCGCGCCAGCGTCGGCAGATACCAGCAGTTGAAGGCCTCGATGGATCGCGACTATGCCCAGTTGGAGAGGCAGAAGGCGATCCTCTCCAAGTGGACGGCGGAAGACAGGAGAGGGGCGGTCGGGAGCGCCGCCGAGATAGAAAAGGAGAAGGCCATGCTCGAAGGGACACTTTCGCGACTGCGCCAGGAGCAGTTCGTCATGGAGAGGGTCCACTATCGTCTTGTGGCACTGAAGCGCCTTCACGATCAGGGCTTCGGACGCGGGGCGATTTCCGGAACGCAGAGCACGGAGCAGTTCTTCAGCCAGTTCCAGAACGAACGGAAGGGCGCGGAGGCGAGAATGTCCACGGTTCGATACGCGGCCAAGCTGTACGCCCGAAGGAACAACGGCCTGGATCCCACGAGCCGCGCGGCAGCGGGGCTTCGTGCATCGCCG
>DATKLM010000124.1:0-4163 GCA_035542415.1 Spirochaetia bacterium | reverse complement strand
CAATGCCGCGGATGTCTCCGTCAGACTGGATGATCGTGACGGGGCCGGAGTAGTTCACGAACTCGACCTTGCGGCCGGCCTTCAGCTCGTCCAGGTCGACGCCGATGGCGGACGCCGAGGCGGCCGCGGCCAGAAGGAACGCGAGGAACGGGATGATCTTCCTCATGGCATGGGTACCCCCGTCGTTTGAATTCAGTATACCGGTTTGCCGCACCCATTTCCAATGAAGGCTCTTTCAGGGTAGATTCCCACCATGATCCACGCCATCGCCCTGCGGGATCTTTTTCCCGCGGGGAGCCTCTTCCTGGACTGCTGGGAAGGGAGCAGCAGGTTCCGGTCTCTCGTGCCGCGCTGGTTCCGTGACCCCGGGGCGTTCGCGGAACAGCGGGACGCGCTCGTGGGGCGGGCGTACGACCGGAAGGCGGTGGCGTCGATCCTCCAGGAACAGAACCTCCTCTTCGGCGCGGGATCGGCGGTCATGGCGAACATCCAGCGGCTCGCGGACCCGCGATCTCTGGTGGTGATCGGCGGCCAGCAGGCGGGCCTGTTCGGCGGTCCCCTGTACACTGTTCACAAGGCGCTCACCATCCTTTCACTCGCGGAGCGCATGGAGTCCCACCTCGGGCAGCCCGTGATTCCGGTGTTCTGGATCGCCTCGGAGGACAGCGATCTCGCGGAGGTGGACAAGGCGGTTGTCGCTGACTCCGACGGGCGCCTGCGGGAGCTGCGGCTTGCCGGAGACGAAACGGCGAAGGTGCCCGTGTCCCTCGTGAAGCTCGGCAGCGGTCTTCCTCCCCTTCTCGACGAGCTGGCGGAGGTGCTGCCTCAGACGGAGTTCGCCTCCGACATTCTCGAAAGCCTGCGCCTGTCCTATTCTCCTGAAAAAGCATACCCCCAGGCATTCGGCGCGTGGATGGCAGCCCTGTTCAGCGGCCGCGGCCTTGTGATCATCGATCCTTCTGACGTGCGGCTGAAGCGTATCGCCATGCCGCTTTTCCAGAAGGAGGTTGCCGGGAAAAGCCCGGTGAGCCGGGCCGTCATCGAGCAGACGAAGCTCCTGTCAGGCGCCGGCTATGCGCCCCAGATCGAGCTGCGGGAAGGCATGCTGACGCTCTTCCACCAGGCCCCGGCCCGGGAGGCAATCGCCATCCAGGACCGCGGCTTCACGCTGCGCTCGGCAGGGCGCGCGTTCTCCAATGGAGACCTGGAGGCGCTCCTCGCGGAAAAGCCCGAGCAGTTCACCCCGAACGCCGTCCTCCGGCCGTTGTACCAGGATTCCCTGTTCCCCACGCTCGCCGTGGTGCTCGGTCCCTCGGAAATCGCGTACTTCTGCCAGCTTCCCCTCGCCTACCAGGGCATGAACATTCCCATGCCCGTGATCTTCCCGCGCTCCTCGCTCACACTCGTGGAGCCGAGGGTCCAGAGGCTCCTCTCGAAGTTCGACCTTTCGCTCGCGGCCGTGCTCTCGCGGGGAGAGCGCATCATCGACGACATCGTTCGAAAAGGCATCCCGCCGGCGCTCCTGGACCAGCTTTCCTCGGGCCGGGAGCAGGCGGTGGGGACCTGGGACAGCCTCTCGCAGTCGATCCACCGCCTGGATCCGACCCTGGACAGGACCGCGCAGATCGCCGCGGGCCGCACTTTGCGGCAGTTCGAGTTCATGGAGAAGAAGATCCTGCAGGCCGCGCGCAGAAAGGAAGAGACCCTGCGGGCACAGACCCGGAGGCTTGCCGCGGCGCTCGCTCCCCGGGGCGGGCTGCAGGAGCGCACGCTCACCGCCCTGCCTTTCCTGGCCCGATACGGGCGCCCGGTGCTTGGCCAGGCCGCTGCCGCCATCGATCCCTTTGCCCCGGAGCACCGGGGAGTGGTGATCGACGGATGAGCCTCGACATCCTGGCTTTCGGAGCACATCCCGATGACGTCGAGCTCGGCGCTTCCGGCACGCTGATCAGATCAGCGCGTGCCGGCGCTTCCACGGGCGTCATCACCCTTACGCGTGGAGAAATGGGGACCCGGGGAACCACGGAGGGACGGTCCGCGGAGTTCGATGCTGCTGCCGCGGTGATGGGCCTGGCGCACCACGAGATGCTTTCATTGCCGGACGGCCGCCTCATGCCGGATGAACCCGCGCGCCTGGCGGTGATCCGCGAGATCCGCGAGCATCGGCCGCGCATCGTCCTTCTCCCCTGGCCGGAGGACCGCCACCCCGACCACCATGCTGCCTCCCGTGTGATCCAGGATGCGTCATTCCTTGCGGGCCTGCGGCGGCTGGACACCGGGCAGGAGCCGCACCGCCCCTCCGAGCTCATCTATTACATGTCCGCGTGGGAGTTCGAGCCGAGCTTCGTCGTGGACATCTCGGACTTCATCGAGGAAAAAAGGCGCGCCGTCCTGAGCTACACGACGCAGGTCTTCAACGCCGGCTACGAGGGGAAGGAGCCTCCCACGTTCATTGCCAGCGAGCACTACCAGGAGCTTCTGCTCTCCCGCATGGCGCACTACGGCCGCCTCATCGGGAAGAAGTACGGAGAGCCGTTCCGCGTCCGCGGACTGGTGGAGGTGAAGGACCTCGTGGAGGCCTTCGGAGACAGAGTTTTCTAGACGCGGGCGCGGGGCCCGTCTACAGCGCCCGTCCGTTCGTTGCAACCACGCTCTGATACCAGGAAGCGCTCTTCTTCCACGTCCGCGCGTGGGTGTGGCGATCGAAGCTCGTGATCCCGAACTTCTTCGTGAACCCGAACGCCCACTCGAAGTTGTCCAGGAGCGTCCAGAGATAGTAGCCTTCGAGCTTCACTCCCGCCCGGATGGCGCGCAATGCCTGCTCCAGGTGGGCGCGGATGTAGTTGATCCGGTCGGCGTCCTGCACCTGCCCGCGCTCGATGACCCTGTCGGGGAATGCGGCGCCGTTTTCCGTGATCATGATGGGCCGATCACCATAGTCCTGCCTCAGCCGAAGGAGAAGGTCATAGAGCCCTTCCGGGTAGATCTCCCATCCCATCTCCGTCCTGTCCCGCTCCTTGTGCACCGCGCACTCGTAGTGGAGGACCTTGTCCGCGTCACTTGCCAGGGCTCTCAGGGGGAAGTAGTAGTTCACGCCTAGAAAATCTCCGGGATGCGATGCCAGGAGCCGCAGATCCCCGGAGCTGACGTGAGGAGCGACCTTTGCCGCCTCGAACAGCGTCATGATGTCCCGCGGATAGCTTCCCTTGAGCACGGGGTCGAGAAACCAGCGGTTGATCCGCCCGTCGGCAACGCGCGCCGCTTCCGCGTCTGACGCGCCGTCCGTCCAGGGATAGATGGGGTGGAGGTCCAGCGTGATGCCGATGCGATGGGCTCCCGGGCTCTCCTCCCGGTAGGCCTCCACCGCCAGCGCATGCGCCACGTTGAGCACGTGGGTGGCCTGCACGGCCTGGCCCAGGTCCCGGATTCCGGGCGCGTGGACGCCGTCACCGTAGCCGGCGAACGCGCAGACCTGCGGCTCGTTGAGCGTGATCCAGGTCTTGACCCGGTCTCCGAGCCGGAGATAGAGCTTCTCCGCATAGTCCGCGAACCGCAACGCCGTGTCGCGGTTCGTCCAGCCGCCCTTGTCCTGGAGAGCCTGCGGCAGGTCCCAGTGGTACAGCGTCACGGCAGGCTCGATCCGCTCTCGCAGCAACGCGTCCACGAGCGTCTCGTAGAAGGCCAGCCCGCTCTCGTTCACTTTCCCGCTTCCGGATGGAAGCACACGCGGCCAGGAGACGGAAAATCGGTACGCGTTGAGGCCCAGGTCACGCATGTTCTCCACGTCGTCACGCCAGCGGTGGTAGTGGTCGCACGCAACGTCCCCCGTCCCGCCATCGAGGATCGCCCCCGGCTTCCGGCAGAACCTGTCCCAGATCGACTCTCCTTTTCCGTCTTCACGGGCAGCGCCTTCGATCTGGTATGCGGCTGTCGCCGTACCCCAGAGAAATCCGGCTGGAAACGCATTGTCAGACATGTCAGCTCCTTGTGCCGCGGGGAACGTGCGGCACGGAGTATAGAAGGCCCGCCCCGTGGTGTCAAACCACGGCCGGCGGCGCGGCGCGGCGGACCGGCATTTGACCGCCGGGGGTTCCTTCCGTATCTTAGAGCAAAAGATCCGTTCTCTCGGAGAATTGCATGAGATACGACAAACTGACTCTCAA
>DATKLM010000123.1:0-8143 GCA_035542415.1 Spirochaetia bacterium | reverse complement strand
GCCAGTCGAGCTGGAACGGGGGATGAAAGTCCCCGCCGGAGATCTTGCGGATGCCCTGCAGGATGAGCTGGAACCGGCGGGCAAACACGCGCTGGTAGAAGGCGAATCCTGAGCCCAGCGCGAAGGACAGGATCAGCACCGTGGAGATCAGGGAAATGAGATTATAGCTGGCGATGAGGCGCGCCGAGTCCCGCGTATCCAGCAGGCAGAACACGCGTCCCCCCGGAACGCCGAGGGTCTCCAGGTCCACCGAGCCCACGATGTGCCCCGAGGCCATCACGACCCGGCCGGCCCCGGGGCCCCCGCCCCCCGCGTCGAGCACGCGCCGGATCACGCCTTCGGAGAGGGCTTCGTCGTGGATCGACGCTTCCCGGAGCCGAAGGACGATGCTTGCGCCGTGGATCCGCTCCAGCCTGCCGACAAAGGCCGCGTCCACCCGCAGGCTGAGGGACAGGACACCGATGATGGCGTCGGCCCGCCGGATGGGAGAAAGGACGAGCAGGCTCGCCGGGCCGTTTGAGTCGGAGAGGAACAGGCGGGCGGACCCGTGGAAGGCCTGGGAGAGCTCGGCCCGCCACGACTCATCGTCCGGCGGCTTTGTGTCCGTTGTCGCAAAGGGGTAGTCGGGATCCGTGAACACGGCCAGGGACTCCACGCCGAGGGACTCGCGGAACAGTACGAGCTCACGAGCGAGCAGCGTCTTCAGGCCGAAGTCGGTGTACTCGATGGTCTTCTTCTGCCCGGCGATCAGCTCCCCCTTGAGGCGCAGGTCGCGGAACGTCTCTTCCAGGGAGCCCTCCACGCCCTGGATCGTGTAGGCCATCTTGGCCTTCAGGGAGTCGAGGTTCGTCCGGGAGATGATGGTCGTGAGAACGGCGAGGGAGACGAGAAACTGCCCGAGGGCGAGCGTGATGTAGAAGAGCATCATCTTGCCCGACAGCTTCATGTCCCGGATGCGTCGGAGGATCCTCATGGCGTCGAGCCGACCACCTCGTCGATCTGCGCCTGCGCCTGGGCCAGCGCTTCTGCGGGTGAGATCTGGCGGTGCAGGGCCTGGGAGATCCAATGCTGGAGGATCCCGCTGATCCTGCGGTACTTCGGATGCGCCGGGCGATACTGGAGGCCATCGATCTGCCTCTGCTTGATCGCCAGGAACGGGTCGAGCTTCCGGGCCTCCTCCCGGTCCCAGACCTCCTTCCACACCGGCATGAACTCCAGGTGCCGGGCCTGGAAGTCCGGCGAAGCAAGAGACCGGGCGAACCTCCAGGCCGCCTCCTTGTGCGGAGAGCGGCGGAGAACTGCGAGCCCCTCGAAACCGCAGATGCTCGACGTGCCGCTGCCGTCGGAGGACACCGAGGCCGAGACGGGGATGGGGCTCACTCTCCAGCGTCCGATCCCCGGCTGGTCGTTCTTCGAAAGGAGCCGGATCATGAAACCCCAGTTGGTGGTGAACATGCAGTCCCCGGCAAGGAAGACTTCGGAGACGAAGTTTTCCTCAGATTCCAGGGAGTACGGGTTTGCCAGTCCATCCGCGAGCAGGTCACACATGAATCCCAGCGCCCGCCGCGCGGCCGGGCTCGTGCAGTTGACCGTTCCGTCTCCCTGAACGAGAGAGCCGCCGAACGCCCCGACGAGCCACGTGAACTCGCACGTGAGCACCTCCTGCTGCTTCCACGAATCGAAGATCGGGTACTTGAGGACGCCTTGCGCCTTCGCCTTTCGCGCCATACGGACCATCTCCTCCAGGGTCCGAGGCGCGGTTTTTTCCCCGATCAGGGCAAGATCGTCCATGTTCGTGTAGAGCATCTGGAAGTCGATGTGGAAGGGCAGCGCCCACAGCTTCTGCCGCCAGGTGAACGCGGACCAGATCTTGGGCACGATGCCGTCCCGGACCGCGCGCTCCACGCCTTGAGGAAGGGGGTCGATGATTCCCTTTTCCGCGAAGTCTGCAACCCAGATCAGGTCCACGAGGATGAGGTCGAGCTCGGGGACGGTGTGCGCGGCGGATTCCAGGATCAGGTTGTAGCGGTCCTCGTACTCCACGAAGATCGGATTGACGCGGATCCCGGTGCCCCGGCTGAAGGAGTCCGCCCAGGCGACAATGTCGCCGAGGTCGTACCCGGACTGCTTCATGTAGAGGAACCGGACCTGTCCTGCGGCGAAACTCGATGCGAGGAGGGTAAGCACGCATGCGGAGGCAAGGATCTTTCTCACCGGAGGAACAGTCTACGTCCACCTCTCGAAACCTGTCAAATCAAATCAGCCTTCCGGCCGGCTGCGCGGGCACCGCGCGCCTTGACGGTGGAAGTGGTTTCCCCTACGCTCGGTTTCCATGGAACCCTTCGACGTCCGGCTCAGCTCTGCCGCGTTCATCGTCGTGGACATGCAGAACGACTTCGTGCGCGCGGGCGCGCCGCTGGAGGTCCCGGACGCCCGGGCAACCATTGCTTCCATCAAGGATACGCTCCAGGTATTCCGTTCCGCGGGGCGGCCGGTGATCTTCACCCGTTTCATCGCGACCCCCAAGGAAACGCTCCTGTGGAAGTGGTCACCCCAGATCTACCCGCCCCAGAGGTGCTGCCACCGAGGGGTCAGCCGCACCTACAGCGACATCACCGGAGAGCGCGAGTGCATCGCCGTGATCGACGAGCTGGCCCCGCAGCCCGGTGAAGCCATCGTCGACAAGTACGGGTACGGCGCGTTCTTCCGCACCAACATGGAGGACATCCTGCGCGCGGAGAAGGTGGATACGGTGGCGATTGCCGGCACGGTGACGCAGATCTGCGTGGAAGAGACAGCGCGGGAGTCGTTCCACCACGGATTCAAGACGATCGTCCTCTCGGATGAAGTGTCGTCGTTCGATCCGGAGCTCCAGCATGCCATGCTCAAGAACTTCGCCATGAAGTTCGGGATCGTCATGGACAGCGCGCGCCTTCGGGCGCTCGCAGAAGCGCCGGACTGAGGACGGACGCCGTCGCTCCGAACGCCGCTAGAGTCCCGCCTGCAGGGTCCTGATCACGTACAGCTCGACATAGCGAAGAAGCGTCTCCCGCTTGCGGATCTGCAGGAGATTCCGGTGGCCGCAGATCTGGCGCGCCACGGCGCTGATCCCGTCCTGGGTCAGGGGGCGCCCCAGGAGGGACCTGCGAAGGGGCCGCAGGGTGTCGCGGACGAGCGCGTTCACGTCATCGACGAGGTTGATCTTCTGTTCCGGTTCGAACAGGGGATTCCACTTTTCCGCCAGGTCGGCAAGCTCTCTGTCAACCGCCTTCCCCGCCGGGAGGTACTGGGCGAGCAGGGATCGAAGCTCGGAGCGCACGCGGGCAGAGCTGCGGGCATCATCAGCCGCGCGTGCGGAAGCCTCCGAAGAGAAGCGCACGCCGGCCGGCTCGGCGCCGCCGCCGCGCCGAGCCGCGCCGGCCGGTGAACCGGTTCCCCTGGTCAGCGCGGTCCGGGGAGAGAGAAGCCGGCGAAGCATCCGGACGATCCCGTTGATGATCGGAATGGTCTGCCAGAAAGGAAGGTTGGAGCGCGCTGCCCGCAGGAGGTCCTGCCGGGAGAGCCCGAGCATTTCGTGAAACGGCCGCAGGATCGACTCTACGACGAAGAGCCGCGAAAGATCCTTTCGCGCGTCATCCGTCACGGTCGGACTCTCGGCCGCAAGGAACAGGATGTCTCCGTTGGCCAGGGCGGCCAGGACGGGGAACTGTGTTTTGACGCGCTGTTCGACGTCCGTTCGGAACACGGCGTCGCTCTTCGTGGGCCGGGGCGTGAGGTCCCGCTTCATGTCCGCCGTCCAGGACTCCACGTAGACCAGGCGCAGACTGTCGGCGGCCTCTGCCAGCCGGCTGAGGAAGACCGGGACGATCATGTCGCGGTGGATGATGTAGTCGGTTCCCTCGCCCTCGGACCGAAGACGAACGAGCTGCGGAAGGCCCTGGTCATCAGTGGGACGCGTCTTCTC
This sequence comes from Spirochaetia bacterium, assembly GCA_035542415.1. Classification (GTDB taxonomy): domain Bacteria; phylum Spirochaetota; class Spirochaetia; order SZUA-6; family Fen-1364; genus Fen-1364. The sequence goes on along the minus strand of DATKLM010000123.1, from coordinate 4,179 downwards.
CGCGACGAACGCCCGGATGAACTCCATGCCATGCTTGGAGGAAAAGGTCGTACCTTTCTCGTCCGCGAGATCGAAAAGGTCCTGCTCGCTGAAGAGAAACGGCGCGCCGTGGACGCGGCGCTCCAGCGCCTTGCGGTCCGCGGCCCGCGCCTGCTCACGCTGGATCTCTGCTTTGCGGTGAAAGACCGCGTACGTGACGGCATGCGCGGACTGGCAGACGGCCTGGTCCTCCTCGGTCAGCTTTTCCTTCGCGCTGACGTCCTGCAGGATGACGCCGCAGAGCTGGGTCCAGAATCGGAAACCGAAGTCCGACGGAGAGGTCACCCCCGCCGCCGCGCTGCGCGGCCGGTGAGTCGCCTCCTCCAGCGCCTGGCGCATGGAGATTTCGCTGCCGCGGAGAGCCACGCCGAGCTTCGTTTCGACGTAGGTGAAGTTCTGTGACGACTGCAGGTACGCGCTGATCCTCAGGACCGAGGCGTCCACAAGGAGCGTGGAAACGCAGGACCGCGGCACAATGAGCGGACGCACGTTCTCCGGGAAGAGGATCTTCACAACGCCCGGCTCGGCGGCCGCCTTCTCCTGGAACAGGGGACCGAGCTGGCTCTTCACGTCCACGGGTGTTATGTCCCCGGCCGTGAGAGCGATCGGCGCGGTTTCCTCCGTCGGGAAGGGAAGCGAGGCATCAATGCCAAGCTTGCGGTAGCGCTCGACAAGGGCGATCAGCGGAAAGCCGGGAAGAAAGACCGTGGCGGGCTCGCCGTCCGTCTCGTAGAGGGTCAGCTCGCCGGTCTCAGAGAGCCGGCGGAGCGCGGACCGGATGTCATCCATGGTCCCCCGGCCCACGGGAAGGGAGCCCAGGAACGCCCGCAAGTCGACGTCAGCGCTCCGGGAGCGGAGGGCGTAGGAGTGCAGGAGCTCAAGCAAATCCTGCGGTTCAAGCGGCACACAGTTAGTATAGTCCGGCGGTTCCCCGTGTTCAAACTCCGCTCGCCTTGACACCGGGCAGTTCGACCCATAGTATCGGGCAAACGTCTGAAGGAGCGTGACATGCGGATGAAGTGGGCATTCCTCGTTGTCCCTGCTCTCCTGGCGCTGGCCCTCGCGGGATGCCAGTCCTACCCGTCCCAGGTCCTCCTGGACCCGGACCATTTCGAGAACGACGCCGTCCGCATCGACTGGGCCATCGGCCTGGATTTCTTCCGGCTGAAGATCTCCAACACCAGCGACGCGCAGGCGGATCTCGACCTCGTCAACTCCGCGGTGATCTCGGTGGACGGAGAGGCGAAGCACCTCTCTTCCGTCATCCGGCGGGACGCCGTGATGATCCCTCCCAAGTCGTACGTCGTGCTCGCCGCGGACCAGGGCGCCATCTTCGGGGCCGACATCTACGGGAAGTTCAACGCGGAGAGCGAGGAGAAGTATCCCCTGGGCGGCGGGCTGGGAAGCGACGACCGCGTGTTTCTGAAGAGCCACAGCGGCCAGTCCCTGCGCCTGTACCTGACCGCGGAGCTCAAGGGGAAGAAGGCTGTGCTCGACATTGCGTTCCGCATCAGGGACGTGTACAAAAACAGGAGCGGCCAGCCCGGGCAGCCCCTGCAGCCCGCGCCTCCACCCCCGCCCGCGCCGGCTCCTGCACCGGAAAAGAAGAAGTAGCGCAAGGACCGGACCGGGCTCACGCCCAGATCAGGTCTGCGGCCGCAACTGACGGATGGTGCTTTCGAGGCGCCGGACCAGCTCGATGATGGGCGGCTGCTTGCCGACCGGTCTCCATGTACCCGGGGGAGCGCACAAAGAAACCGGCGTGAAGCTCGCTGCCGTTTCTTCGAAGGGCCTTCTGCAGCTTCGGCAGGGTGCCCGCGGTCGGCTCCGACCGCTCGGGAAAAAAACGCCCCCGGACTTACCTGGCTTTGCCCTGGCTCTTCACCGACGCCACGGCCTTCTGCAGCTCTGCCTCGTCCGCCAGGTAGTAGTGCTTGATGGGGGAGAGCCTGTCATCAAGCTCGTAGATCAGCGGGATCCCCGTGGGGATGTCGAGCCCCGCGATGTCCTTGTCCGAGATGTTGTCCAGCATCTTGACGAGCGCGCGCAGGCTGTTGCCGTGCGCCGCGATGATGATCTTTTTCCCTTCCTTCAGCACCGGCGCAATGGAGTCATGCCAGTACGGCAGGGCGCGCGTAACGGTGTCCTTGAGGCACTCCGTGAGGGGAAGGTCCTTCGGCGCAAGGTCCTTGTACCGGGGATCGTTTCCCGGATGGCGCGGATCGCTGGGCTCGAGCTTCGGCGGCGGGACATCGTAGCTTCTGCGCCACGTGTGGACCTGCTCCTCTCCGAACTTCGCGGCTGTCTCCGCCTTGTTGAGGCCCTGGAGCGCGCCGTAGTGACGCTCGTTGAGGCGCCAGCTGTTGAGGACGGGAATCCACATGAGGTCCATTTCATCCAGCGTGATCCACAGAGTGCGCACCGCGCGCTTCAGCACCGAGGTGAACGCGAGGTCGAACGTGTAGCCCTCCGCCTTGAGCTTCTTTCCCGCGCTGTGGGCTTCCTGAAGTCCTTTCTCGGAGAGGTCCACGTCGGTCCACCCTGTGAACCGGTTCTCCTTGTTCCACGCGCTCTCACCATGCCGCAGCAATACCATCTTGATCATGACAGCTACTATACCGTCCTAGGCGCCGGCCTGCAATCGTGCTGCCAGTCTTTCCGCGCCCGCGCGGAAAGCCGCGGGCGGAGTGAGGAGGCTGAGCACGAGGTGCGAGCCCGAAGGAAAGTCGTAGAAGTAGCCGGGATGGGCCAGGACGCCGTCCCGGATGAGAAGGTCCACGGCCAGGTCCTCATCCGCGCATCCGTCAGGAAGCCGGACAACGGAGTACCATCCCCCTTCACGCTTCAGCAGAGTGCAGGAGGGGACGCCGCCTGCCAGGGCACGAAGCGCGGCCTCGTTTTCCGCGAGGCGCGCCGTGATCTGCTCCTGCACCATGCGCCGAAGGCCGAGCACCCGCGAGGCAGCGTGCTGGATCGGCGTTCCCACCGACAGGTAGGCATCCGCGATGAACTCCAGCCGGCTCAGCGCCTGGCCGCGCAGCGCCGCCGGCCCGCTCACGTGCGTCCACGCGAGCTTGAGCTGCGGCAGGCCAACGATTTTGGAAAAACCGTTGAGGACGAACGTCAGCGCCTCGGCATGAGTGACGGCGCTCACCACCCGCGAGTCGTCGGGACCCGCGGCGTAGTCGCTGAACACCTCGTCGACGATGAGGGCGAGACCGAACTTCCGGCACAGCTGCGCAAGCGCCTCCAGCTCGCTGCGTTTCAGGAATGACCCCGTGGGATTGTTCGGACTGACGACGGCGATGGCCACGGTCCGGTTGCTGACCGTATTCCCGACGCGCTCGATGTCGATGCTCCAGCCGCTGCGCTCGTCGTAAACAGAACGGTAGGGCACGAGGCGCACGGCGTCCAGCTCCGTGAGAACCGTCAGAAGGGGGTAGCCGGGCACGGGCACGAGGATCTCGTCGCCGGGATCTGCAAGGAGCTTGAAAAGGCAGCCGTACGCATCACTCGTTCCAGAAGACAGGACCAGGGATTCGGGCAGGACGCGGATGCCCCGTTCCTGATAGTACGCTGCCACTGCTTCCCGCGCGGCGAGCAAGCCTTGTGGATGCGGCTCGTAGAGCATGGCGCCGGGTTGGCTGATTGCGCTCATGATCTCTGCCGTGTCGTAGGTGAAGCCGCTCCGCGTCGGGTTGGACTCCGTCAGGTCAAGGATCGGAGCGCCTGAGGCACGCCTTTCCTCGAGGGCGCGGGTGAGGCGGTTGGTCGCCGTGTTTTTCTGGAAGCGGTTTGAAAACATGAGGGCTCTCGAAACAAAGGCGGGTAACGCGGCCCGCCTTTGATCGTCCATCTTTCACAGAGACCGAATTAGAACTGGATCCGGGCGTTCATCATTCCTGCAAAAGATCCGCTGAAGAACTCGTACGACACGCCGAGGCCGAGCTTGAGGATCAGGATGTTGAAGGACATGCCTCCGAAAACGCGTGCGGAGAAGCCGCTGGCTCCGGCCTTGATCGCGTATCCAGGGTTCGTGATGGAGTAGTTGGATCCGGTTGCCTGGTTGATCATGTCGATCTGCTGCTGTGTCGGCGGGTTGCCCGGGGCGTCGACATACATGTTCGATGACATACCACC